>NZ_JBHZEN010000035.1:0-69540 GCF_050958625.1 Amycolatopsis sp. 3B14 | reverse complement strand
GGTGGTCGACGACCTCCGCGCGGCGCCCCTGGCCGTGCGGATCGTCGCGGAGGTCGCCCCCCGCGCTTCGTTCCTCCCGCTCGTGCTCGCCGGCGCCGGGAGTGGGGGTGCTGCCCTCGGCCTGGGCCACGCTCGCCCGCCGCGCCGGAGCCCAGGTCGCGCGCCTGGACCACCCGGCCCGCCTGCACGTCGCCCTGCTGAGCCGGGCCGCCCCGCTGACCCCGGCCGCGCAGGCCTTCCGGGCGCTGGCTCGCCGATTCGTTGAGCAGGCTGGATAGGTCCGGCCTATGAATCGGATCGGCAGCGCGTCTTGGACGCACGGCCGGTCCCGGCGCTTCACTCGGGGTGTCAGCGCAGCCGACCCGCCAGGGAGCCTCCGATGTCAGCAACCCGCACCTTCACGATCGCCGCGGTCCCCGCGGACGGCGTCGGCACCGAAGTCGTCGCCGCCGGGCGCACGGTCCTCGACGCGCTGGCCGAGAACTCCGGCGGCGCGTTCGCCTTCGACTGGACCGAGTTCCCCTGGGGGTGCGGCTACTACGAGCGGACCGGCCGCATGATGGACGACGACGGCCTTGAGGTGCTGCGCGACTTCGACGCCATCTACTTCGGCGCGGTCGGCTGGCCGTCGGTGCCCGACCACATCAGCCTGTGGGGCCTGCGGCTGCGGATCTGCCAGAACTTCGACCAGTGGGCCAACGTGCGCCCCGTGCACTTCCACCCCGGCATCACTTCGCCCCTGCGCAAGGCCGACGACACCCCGCTGGACTGGGTGGTGGTGCGGGAGAACAGCGAAGGCGAGTACGCCGGGCTCGGCGGCCGCAACCTCGCCGGCCGCGGCCCCGGCAACGAGGTCGCGCTGCAGACCGCGCTGTTCACCGAAAAGGGGTGTGAGCGGATCATGCGGTTCGCCTTCGACCTCGCCCGCGGCCGCGACCGCAAGAAGGTGTCGTCGGTGACCAAGAGCAACGCCCAGCAGTACGGGATGGTGCTGTGGGACGAGACCTTCGCGCGTGTCGCCCGTGACTACCCGGATGTGGAAACCGAGAGCGTGCTGGTGGACGCCATGTCGGCGAAGTTCGTGCTCAAGCCCGAGGACCTCTCGGTGGTCGTGGCGTCCAACCTCAACGCCGACATCCTCTCCGACCTCGGCTCGGCGCTTGCCGGCAGCCTCGGCCTCGCGGCCAGCGCGAACCTCAACCCCGAGCGCCGGTTCCCGTCGATGTTCGAGCCGGTGCACGGGTCCGCCCCGGACATCGCCGGGAAGGGACTGGCCAACCCCATTGGCGCCATCGGTAGCGCCGCGCTCATGCTGGACCACTTCGGACTGTCCACAGAGGCGGACCGCGTGCGCGCGGCGATCGAGGCGACCACCGCCGCCGGGATCCTCACACCGGACGTCGGCGGCACCGCCAAGACCGGCGACGTGGTTGCCGCGGTGATCGACAACCTCGGCAGCTGATCCCTGATCCCCGGCGCCCCGCGGAGAAACACGGTGGGCCGCCCGCATTGCGACGGTGAGTTCCGGCGCTGCCGCTCGGCCCGCGCGGCCGCGAGTGCATGACTCGCGGCCGGGCGGTCATGATCGTCCTTCCAGGGCGTGCGCGAGATCGGCGGCGATGGTGCCCGCGTCGGTCGTGTCGGTCCAGTGGGTGCGGTAGTCGCCGTCGGGGTCGAGCAGGTAGGTGATGGCGGTGTGCGGGACGGCGTAGCCGTCGGGGTCCTCGGGATCGGGCCGGCGACGGGCGAAGACGCCGAAGGCCCGGCGGGCGTTGTCGGTCTGTTCGGCGGTGCCGGTGAGCCCGGTGAACCGCGGATAGCCGGTTTCCAGGAACTGCCGCAGGACTTCGGGCGTGTCGCGGTCGGGGTCGACGGTGATGTAGAGCGCCTCGACGTCGGCGGAGGCGAGCGCCTCCGACAGGCGGCCGAGCGCTCGTGGACAGACCACGCGGCAGTGGGTGAAGCCGAACAACACGACGGTCCAGCGGCCGCGGTAGCTGGCTTCCGTCACCGGGGTTCCATGGTGGTCAACCAGGGTGAAGGTGGGTTTCATGACAGGGGCTCCACGATGATGTCGTGCGCGGGTCCGGGCGGCACCACGAAGTCCGGTGTGGACACCGTCGAGCCGTTGAGCCGCCACCGTTCGGGGAGGCGCCCGAAGGTCACGGTGCCGCCGCCGGGTACGGCCGGGTTGATCCGCACCCGCGCGTGCAGGACGCCGTCGATCACTTCGGCGCGGCTGACGTCGACGTTGCGGTCCACGGCGACGATCGCGGGCTCGGTGAAATGCCCGTCCGGCCAGGGGGCCTGGTAGAGGCCGCGCAGGCCGTCGGGCACGTTGAGCCGGGCGTAGCCGAGCAGGACGTTGCCGCTCATCGGTTCGATCTCCGTACGGTTTCCGTCCTCGTCGGTCAGCGTGTCGTTGCGCGGGTAGTAGAGCCCGCCGTCGCGCCACACCGGGGAGAAGAACCGGTCGGCGTGGCCGAGTAGACCGTCCACAGTGGCCTTGTCGCCCATCTCGGCGGCCCAGGCGGCGACCCAGCCGAAGTCGCAGGTGTCGGCGACGACGCGCTGGCCCATGACCTCTCGCGCCGGCGCCGAGGGCACCGACAGGGTGCCGTCCGGGCCGGGGATCAGGAAGTCGCTGACCTGCCGCGGGTAGTGCTGGTGCACGAAGTCGCTGTTCCACATGTTCATCAGCGCCCCGCACCAGGCGTCCACCCACGGTGAGGGCACCTCGTTCGGCCGGACCCGCCGTGAATCCGCGAGCATCATCGTGTTGTAGTGGCCGCCCGCGTCGAGCCGGCCGAAGTCGGCCCAGGCCTGCTCGTACCCGGCGACGACCTCCTCGGCGCGGTGGCCGCCGGTGAGCAGGTCGTGCAGCCGGAAGCCGAGGATGGCGGGCTGGTTGCAGATCTGGAAGATGCAGTTGGGTTCACACGCGACGCCGAGGTAGCCGTTGGCCACCATCTGCCAGTACAGGTGCTCGGTGAGCGAGTCGCGGTCGTAGGCGAACCGCTTCTCGCCCCCGCCCCAGAAGAACGACCAGTGCCGGAAGGTCAGCGATTCCGGCCGGGCGAAGCGGTCGTCGGTGAAGAGGTAGTCGTGCAGCAGCGCGGTGGACTGCACGTAGGCGCTGTACATGATGTTGTCGCGGACGACCGGGTCCCATTCCTCACCGAGCTCGCCGAGGTGGGCGTTGAACACCGACCCGCCGCGGCTGACGTCCCGCCAGTACAGCCACACTTCGGGCTCCAGCAGTTTGGTGATCAGTCGCTGGATCGTCGGCTGGAACAGCCCCGGCGCGGCGGGCAGCCGGTGCCGGTGGGTCAGCGCCAGGCCGTAGATCATGTAGGCGAGCTGGAACCGGTAGCCACCGAAGTCGTCCTGGCTCACCCCCTTGCCCTGCATCAGCGACCAGTCGTTGGTCTGCTGCCGCGACAGGTTGTCCCAGTGCCGCAGGTGTCCCAGCTGCTCGGTCGTCAGCATCACGCCCCCTGCACGTTCTGACGGGCCAGCCAGCCCAGGGCGGAGTCGGCGACGGCGCGCCAGCCGCTGTCGAGCACCAGGGAGTGGCCGCGGCCGGGGAACTGCTTGAGTTCGGTGATGGCGGTGGAGTCGCCGTAGAGCTTGAACGCGGCGCGAGTGACCACGTCGGGGACGGTGTGGTCGGCCTGACCCGGGATCAGCAGCAGCGGGCCCCGCTCGCCGTTGCCGGTGTTCACCTTCGCGGGGGAGTTCTTGGTGAAGTTGGCGAACGCGGCCTCGAACAGCGGCCGCCCGGGCGAGGGGATGGTGTGTGCCTCGTAGAGCCGCTTCGACTCCTCCTCGGAGATCGCGTTTCCGAAGCCGTAGCGGAACTGCTTCGCCGTCAGGGACACGGCGCGCTTCTTGTTGGCCGGGTTGCCCAGCACCGGGAAGGCGGACCGCAGCTGCGCGAACGGCAGCGGTTTGACGCCCTTGATCTGGGCCGGGTCGATCGCGACCGCGGCCCGGCCGTGGCCCTCGCCGAGCAGCTTCTGCGCGATCAAGCCGCCGAAGGAGTGCCCGATGAGCACCGGGGCCGTCGGCAGCCCGGTGATGATGCGGCGGTAGTGCTCGGTGACGTCGTCGATGCCGTGCCCGGCGACCGCCTCGGGGTTCGCGCGAGCCGCCTCGACGGTGGGTTCCTCGCCCGGCCAGCCCGGCATGAGCGGGGAGTAGCCGTTGGCGGCGAACAGGTCGGCCCAGGGCTGCCACGACGACGCGTGCAGCCAGAGGCCGTGGATGAAAACGACGGGGGTGGTGGTCATTGTGCGCTCCTCGATCCGGTGTTGCTTGCCTGGATCAATGGTGCGGCGGCCGTCAGAGCCGTCGAATCAGTCGGATGACTGTACTTCGAGTCGCTCGAGTGCGTCGCGCAGCGCGGCGCGGCTGGTGATGCCCAGCTTGGGGAAGATCCGGTACAGGTGCGAGCCGACCGTGCGCGGCGACAGGTAGAGCCGGGTGCCGATCTCCTTGTTCGTCAGTCCGCCGGCCGCCAGCTCGGCGATCTGCCGCTCCTGCACCGTCAGCACGACGGGGGCCCCGGTCTTGAAACTCGCCCCGGCGGCCCGCAGCTCGGTGCGTGCGCGCTCGGCCCAGCCCTGCGCGCCGATCCGCTCGAACCCCTCGGCGGCGCGGCTGAGCTGGTCGCGCGCGTGCGCGGGGCGGCGGACCCGCCGCAGCCACGCGCCGTAGGCGAGGCGGATGCGGTTGGAGTCGAACGGGAACAGCGCCGCTCCGGGCAGGGCGAGCGCGGCGTCGAAATCCGGCTCCTCCGAGGTCATCGCCAGTGCGCCCGCGGTGAGCAGCGCCAGGCGGGGCGAGATGTCCGGCAATCCGGCGTCGCGGGCGGCGAGAGCGTGCCGCCGGGCCTCGTCCGGCCGTCCGCTGTGCAGCGCGGCTTCGACCAGGTCCAGCAGGGTGCGGTGAGCCTGCTGCACGTACGGGGTGAAGGTGCCCGGCGTGGTGACCGTGGTCGCGAAGCGGTAGGCGGTCTCGTAGTCGCCCGCACCCAGCGCGGACAGGGCGCCGATCGCGTGGGCGTAGTTGGTGAGGAAGCCGATGCCGCGTGGTCCGGCCCAGGACTCCAGCGCGGTCCGGTGCCCGGCAGCCGCTTCGTGGTC
This sequence comes from Amycolatopsis sp. 3B14, assembly GCF_050958625.1. Lineage (NCBI taxonomy): Bacteria > Bacillati > Actinomycetota > Actinomycetes > Pseudonocardiales > Pseudonocardiaceae > Amycolatopsis > Amycolatopsis sp. 3B14. The sequence goes on along the minus strand of NZ_JBHZEN010000035.1, from coordinate 64,393 downwards.
GCCCCGCGCCGCGGCCACCAGCCCGAGGAAGGCGCGGAACTGGTACCCGAACAGGGTGTAGCCGTGCCGGGTGGTCAGCTCGAGTCCGCGCTGACCGGTCGCCTCGGCGTCGGCCCACTGTCCGGTGTTGATCTGGTCGAGCATCACCACGTGCAGCATCGTCATCACGTTGGTGACCGCTCCGGCGTCGGCCTCCCGCTCCACCATCCGGCGCAGGTAGGGCCGGAACTCGTCCAGTGCGTCGACGTAGAACGCGGCCACCGTCAGCCGCATGACGTCCCACGGTTCGCCCTCGCTCAGCTCGGCGAAGGCCCCGCGCAGGCGGTCGGTGACCCCGGCGCCGCGGCGCACGACGTCGCCCCAGGCGTCGCGGTGGATCAGAGTGTGGGGGTTGACCCGGCCGGCGAAGCGGTCGACGAGCTGCTCGGTCACCGTCCAGGTCGCCGGGTCCCCGGCGAACTGGCTGATGGCCAGCAGGAGGTTGAGCAGCCGGTCGAGGATCGCGTCGTCCAGCTCGTCCCCGGACGCGGCCACGGTGCTGGCGATGCGCTGGTGGGTGGCGTGCACGTCGCCCTCGCGGTACAGGGCGGCGTAGGCGGCGGTCACCACTGCGTCGACCGAACCGGGGTGTCCTGAGGCGTCGAGCAGTCGTTGCGCGTCCTGCAGCCGCGCAGACTGCCCGGCCACGAACGCGGCCTCGCCGAAGCGGCGCTCCCGCTCGCGGGGATCCTCGCTCAGCTCGGCGGCCCGCTCCAGCCACTCGATCGCCAATGCCGCGGCGCCACGCCGCGTGGCCGACAGCGCGGCGCGCTCGATCACGGCGGCGACCCGCTCGTCCGGGTCGATCGTGGCGGCCGACAGGTGTGTGGCCCGGCGCTCGATGTCACCGCGGTGCGCTCCAGCGAGCTCGGCGTGCGCCGCGCGCCGCTCGTTCGGTGTCGCCAGCTGCACCACCGCCGACCGCACCAGCGGATGCCGGAACCCCAGCTGCCCGGACACCGGATCCACCAGTAGCAGCCCGCGTCCGATCGCTTCGTCCACGTCTCGCAGCCGCCGTTCCACGTCCCGACGGCGGGGCGCGGACAACGACGACAGGCCGTCCAGCGCGGCCAGCAGCAGCGCCCGCCGGGACGAGGGCGTCAGTTCGCTGATCTGCCCGGCGTAGAGGCCCTCCAGCCGCCGGGTCAGCGGCAGTTCGTCGTGAAGGTCGGCGTGCCGCGCCGTGCGCGGGAGCTCGACCAGCGCGAGCGGGATTCCTTCGGCCTGGGTGAGCACCTGCTGCCGCAGCCGGGCGTCCAGGCCCGGGAACGACCGGTCCAGCAGCGCCTCGGCGTCCTCACGTGCCAGCGGCCCGACCTCCACCTCCGGAAGCCCGGCGCGGTCGAACGGCGAGGCAACGTCGGTCCGGAGCGTGATCGCGCCGCGGACGCCGTGCACGCCCACCCGGCGGAAGACGAAGGCGCACACCTGCGCGCTGAGCTGGTCGAACCAGTGCCCGTCGTCGACCGCCACGAACACCGGCCCGGCCGCGGCCAGCAGGCCGATCACCGCGTTGCCGAGCGTGAGCACGTCCGGCGGGGAACCGGACCCCAGCATCAGGTCGAGCACGTCGCGCGCGTGCGGGCCGTCCGCGAGGAGGGGCAGCAGCAGCTGGTGCAACCCCGCGAACGGCAGCTGGGACTCGGCCTCCACGCCCGCGGCGCGCAGCACCCGCACACCCGCGGCGGCCGCCGCGGCGTCCAGCAGGGTGCTCTTGCCCGCGCCCGGCTCACCTCGCACCACCGCGAACGAGTGCACCCCGGACAGCGCCCGCTCCAGGGCCGCCCGCTCACGCTCGCGCCCGACGAGCCCGTCCGTGTCCACGGCACGAATCTAGCCGCTGCGGGACAGTCACTGACGGACCTGATCGCCCTCGGCACGCTCTTGCGTACGCCCTGCGGTGCGGTTAATCTGCGGCCTGCGTTACATTGCTGAAAACGTAACAGTGGCGTCAGATACGCGACCGACTACGGCCGTGGAAGAACGACAAGGAGGACGGTCCATGTCGAACCTGGCGACCCTGCTGGACGTCTCCGCCGAGCGCTACGGCGAGCGCGAGTTCCTCGTCGCCGGGACGCGGCGGCTGACGTTCGCGGAGGTGTCGCGGCGATCGGCGGCGATGGCGCGGCGTCTGGTGGAATCCGGCGTCTCGCCGGGTGACAAGGTGGCCCTGTCGTGCCCGAACGTCCCGGAGTTCACCATCGCGTACTGGGCTGTGCTGCGGGCGGGCGCCGTGGTGGTGCCGCTCAACGTCCTGCTACGCGCCCGGGAGATCGCCTACCACCTGGACGACTCGGACGCGGTCGCCTACCTCGTGTACGAGGACTCCGCCGACCCGCGCCTCGCCGAAGCGGCCCGCGAGGGCTTCGACAACGCCGGGCGGTGCGGCCGGTTCTGGAGTATCGGGGCCGACGAGGCGGGGGAGACAACCTGGTGCGGCGAGGCGCTGACCGGTCCCGCGTCGTTCGACACCGTGACGCGTGAGGACGGGGACACGGCCGTGATCCTCTACACCTCCGGCACGACAGGGCGGTCCAAGGGCGCCGAGCTCACCCACCGCAACCTGCTGCTCAACGCGCGGGCCGCCGTGTCGGTGTACGAGCTCGACCCCGGCCGGCCGGACACCCACCTCCTGGTCGCGCCCCTGTTCCACTCGCTCGGGCAGACCTGCGTTCAGAACGCGTCCACCCTCTGCGGGGGCACCATCGTCATGGTGCCCAGGTTCGACGCCGCTCAGGCAATCCGGCTCATGCTCGACGAGCACGTCACGATCTTCGCCGGGGTGCCGACGATGTTCTGGGCCTTGCTGCGGGCACTCGGCGACGTGCCGGACGGCGACCGCCTGCACGGGCAGCTTCGCGTCGCCGCGTCGGGCGGATCAGCCTTGCCGATCGAGCTCCACAAGGAGTTCGAAGCCCGCCTCGGAACGTCCATTCTGGAGGGTTACGGCCTGTCCGAGACCTCACCGATGGCCAGTCACACACGGCTGGGGGAGCCGGTCCGTGCCGGGTCCATCGGCCGTCCCATCGACGGCGTCGAGATGAAGCTGATCGCGGACGACTGGACGACGCTCCCGGACGACCCGCGGGTAGTGGGGGAGATCGCGATTCGCGGGCACAACGTCATGAAGGGCTACTACAAGCGGCCCGAGGCGACCGCCGAGGCCGTCCGCGACGGCTGGTTCCGCACCGGTGACCTGGCCCGCAAGGACGCCGACGGCTTCTATCACATTGTCGGGCGGTCGAAGGACCTCATCATCCGGGGTGGCTACAACGTCTATCCCCGTGAGATCGAGGAGGTTTTCCTGGAACACCCGGCCGTGTCGCTCGTCGCGGTGATCGGGGTCCCGCATGCCTCGCACGGTCAGGAGATCAAGGCCGTCGTCGTGCCCGCCGAGGGCCACGAGGCGGTCCGGCCCGAAGATCTGGTCGCCTGGGGCAGGCGGCAGCTGGCCGCCTACAAGTACCCGAGGATCGTCGAGTTCCGTGAGCGACTGCCGATGACGCCGACGGGCAAGATCCTCAAGCGGGAGATTTCCTGACCGCCGCGCGGGCACGGTGAAGGTGCGCCAGAAGCGCTTCGTTCACCGTGTCCGGTGCCTGCTGGTGCACCCAGTGCCCGGCCCCGTCCACGACGAGCGTGCGGAGATCCTCGAACGCCCGTGCGCCGGATTCGAATCGCAGGAACGTGGACACCGGGTCCGCGCTGCCCGTGATGAACAGGGACGGCTGCCGGATGACCCGCTCTCGCGCCGCCTTGGCGTCGCGCCAGTTGTCGTCGATGTTGCGGTAGTAGTTGAGGCCGCCCGCGAAACCCGTCTCGCGGAATCGTCCGGCGATCCGGCGGAACAGGCCGGGTGGCAGCCATTCGGGCGGGCGGACGGGGTCCTCGCCGTCGAGGAGGTCGTAGCGGTCGCTGAAGATGGCGGCGAGTGAGCGGTCGACATCGCGCATCAGCAACGCCTCGGGGGTCCCGGCCTCCTGGAACCGGATCTGGTAGAAACGCTCGCCCCAGCGTGCGCGCAGGATCTGTGTCGGCGGGGCGGGCGCGGGCGCGGCGTACGGCACGCTGAGACCGGTGAGCGAGGCAACGGCGTCCGGGTGGTCGAGGCCGAGCTGCCACACGCACGCGGCGCCCCAGTCGTGCCCCACGAAATGCGCCGTGTCGGCGCCCTCGTGCTCGAGCAGACCGATCAGGTCCAGCCCGACCGTGCGTAGCGCGTACGCCGATCGTTCGCCGGGGCGCGAGCTCCCGCCGTAGCCGCGCATGTCCGGAGCCAGCACGCGATAGCCGGCCTCGACCAGTGCGGGGATCTGCAGTCGCCAGGTGACGGCGAGGTCGGGAAATCCGTGCGCGAGCACGACGAGCGGTCCTTCGCCCGCCGCGGTCACCGCGAGCTCCACACCGTTGACCTGCCACAGCTCAGGCGATGTGGTCATGCGGCCGCCCCGTGCAGCCGCACCAGCATCTTGCCGACGTTGGCGCCGGACAGCATCCCCAGCAGTGCTCCGACGGCGTTCTCCAGGCCGTCCACCACGGTCGTCGTCGAGACGAGCGATCCGTCCTCGAGCCAGCCCCGGGCGAGGGCGATCCATTCGGGCCAGCGCTCCAGATGGTCCAGCACGATGAAGCCGCGCAAGGTCAGGCGCTTCTTCGTGATCAGTGCGAGGTTGGCCGGGCCGGGCACGGGTTTCTCGGCGTTCGCCTGGGAGACGGACCCGCACACCGCCACCCGGCCGCCGGTGCGGAGCGCGTCGAGGGCGGCCTCCAGCTGGTCCCCGCCGACACTGTCCAAATAGACATCGATTCCACCGGGCGCCGCCGCACGCAAGGCGGGCCCGACCGGTCCTGCCTTGTAGTCGATGGCCCGGTCGTAGCCGAGCTGTTCCACCAGTCGCCGGGCCTTGTCCGGTCCGCCGGCGGACCCGATCACCGCGGCCGCGCCGAGGTGGCGGGCGACCCGGGCGGCCACCACGCCGACGGCGCCGGCGGCCGCCGAAACGAAGACGACGTCGCCGGGGTGCACGGGCGCGAACTCGCTCAGCGCCAGGTAGGCGGTGAGGCCGGGCATGCCGAGTACACCGAGGTAGTCCGAGCCGCTGACGCCCGTCGTGTCCAGACGGTGGGTTTCTTCCGCGCCGACCACGGCGTAGTCCCGCCAGCCGTGGTGGTGCCACACGATGTCTCCTTCGCGCAGCTTGCGGCTCCGTGACCGGACGACCGTGCCGACGGCCGCGCCGTCCAGTGGCGCGCCGAGGGCGAACGGCGGGAGGTAGGACGGTACGTCCCGCATGCGCCCGCGCATGGAGGGATCGACCGACATCCAGTCGTTGCGCACCAGCACCTGTCCTGGTTCCGGTTCCGGCACGACGGATTCCACGATCGCGAAGTCCGCCGGGGACGGTACCCCGGCCGGGCGTGCGACCAGATGAACCTCGCGGCTGGTGGTGCTCATCGGTTCTCTTCCCCGCTCTCGTGATGTTACATATATGGCAATGTAACACGGCTTGCGGATGCGCCGCTCGCACGGCTAATCTGCGTGAGCTGTTACATATCGCGTCACGTAACATCAGGAGAGAGGGGCAACGATGCCCATCACCACCAGCGGAATCCACTACGAAGTTCGCGGCGGCGGGGAGCGCACGATCGTTCTTCTGCCGGGCTTTGGTTGTTCGATCGAGTGCTGGGCCGGGGTGGCGCCCTTGCTCGACGGGTACCGCGTCGTCCTGATGGATCTCCCGGGCCACGCCGGTTCGGCCGGTGCGCGGGCCGACGGCGACCTGGCGCGGCTCGCCGAGACCGTTTTCGAGGCCTGCCGGGAAATCGGGCTCACCCGGTTCGTCGTGGCAGGGCTGTCGCTGGGTGGCGCCATCAGTGTGCGGATCGCACTGGACCATCCCGGCGAGGTGGAGGCGGTCGTGGGGATCATGCCGTGGAACGCGGGCGGTACGTCCCCCGGCGATCCGGTCATCGAAGGCTTCCACGGCGCCTACGGCGATCTGGACACGATCACCGCGGGCATCGCGAGCATTTCGCAGGATCCCGCGAAGACGACCGACCTGGTGCGCACCATGCCCACGGTCACCGAGCGGATGTGGCGCGGCTGGCTCGGCGGCGGCGTGTACACGAGCATGGCCGACGAGTTGCCAGGGCTGCGTGTCCCGCTGCTGTACCTGGTCGGCGGCAAGGACACCGTGGTCAATCTGGACAAGCAGATCTCGGACGTGCGGCGGGTTCCCGGCGGTCGCCTGGTGCTCCTCGCCGACGCCGGTCACCTCGCCTGCTACGAGACACCCGAGGTCGTGGCGCGGGAAATGCGCCAGTTCCTCAGCGACCGCGCGGTCGCGGCCGTCTGAGGATCAGGACAGCAGCCGCCGGATCGCCGCGCCGACCTTGGTGGCGTCCGGCTCGCCGCCGGTGATCATGTCCACGTAGCAGAACGATTCGGCGATGCGGACCACGAGATAGGCGAGATCCTCGAGCGGGAGCCCGCCCGGCGGGTCGGGCAGCTCCTCGCGCAGCAAGTCGGTCACGTACGCGATGAAGTTGTGCTGGAGTTCGCTGCTGCGGGTTGTCAGGATCCGCAGCGCGATCTCGCCCTCCTGCCGCAGGAACGTCCTCATGAACGGCGCGTCCAGGACGGTGGCGATGAACCCCTCGAGGGTCTGCGCCACCGCATCGATCCCGGACGTCGCGGCCTTGCGGCGGCAGAGATCGAGGGTGGGCTTCGCCAGGGACCAGTTGACCTCGCCCAGCAGCCGGTCCCGGCTGCCGACCCAGCGGTTCAACGTCATCCGGCTCACGCCGAGCTCGTTGGCGAGAGCCTGCATCTCGATGCGCGTTCCCTCGCGGAACTGCCGCCGCGCCAGCCGGAAGGCGGCTTCTCGCCCCGAAGAAGCCGGTGCCGCGTCCCGATGCGGCGTGGCGGCGGTGTGGCGTGGCGCGGCAGGCATGAACCGCAGCCTAGCCGGTGCGCGGGGAGGTCTGCGCGATCGTCGCCGTAAGCCGGGATCTGCCGCCCACGCCCTGCGAGGACCGAGAACCGGCCCGGAAGGTCGATCTCCAGGTCGCCTCCGCCAGCGCCGCGCACGCCCCGGTGACCGCTTCCCTCCACTTGTCCTCGGGGGTGCCGACTGGCGGCCTCGGCGACGGCGTGGAGGGCGTTCAGCGTGAGCGGCGAGCCGGTGGAACGTCGTGCAGCGGTGGGCCGGCGACCACGGTGTTGTGGATGGTGCCGATCCCTTGCACCGTCATGCGCACGGTGTCGCCGATGCGCAGTGGCGGTGGTTGCCGCTCGCCGTGCCATCCCCACAGTTCGGCGAGGCAGCCACTGCCGCACGTTCCGGAACCGAGCACGTCACCGGGCCGCACCCAGGTGCCGCGGCTGGCGTAGGCGATCAGCTCGGCGAAGGTCCAGGCCATGTTCGCGAGCGTGTCGCCGCCGATGCGGGTGTCGTTCACGAACACCTCCATGGCGAGGTCGTAGCGGCCGTCGCTCTCGTAGCCGGCGAGTTCGTCCGGCGTGACCAGCACGGGGCCGAGTGTGGTGGCGGTGTCCTTGCCCTTGGCCGGTCCGAGCCCGACGCGCATCTCCCGGCTCTGCAGGTCGCGGGCCGACCAGTCGTTGAGGATGGTGAACCCGGCGATGTGGTCCACGGCCTCGGCCACGGACAGGTTGAAGCCCGCCGTGCCGATCACGACCGCGACTTCCAGTTCGAAGTCCAGCACCTCGCAGCCGGGCGGCATCGGGACCGGTGTGCCGGAGCCGATCGCCGCGTGCGGGTTGGTGAAGTAGAAGGCGGGCGCTTCGTACCAGGCGTCCGGGACCTCGCTGCTCCCGGTGATCGCGCGGAGCGAGCCGGCCGTGTGCTGTTCGAAGGTGATGAAGTCGCGGATGCTGGCGATCGGCACCGGGACGGCGATCGGCGCGGTCTCGTCCCAAGGCAACCGCTGACCAGCCGCCGCCGGTTTGCCAGTCGTGAGCACCTCGAAGACGTCGGCGGTCTCGGTGAGCAGAGCGATGCGATCGCCATCGACGACGCCATAGCGCCGCACACCGTCCACGAGCAGGGAACCGAGTTTCATGCCACGTCCTCGTCGAAGATCGCCACGGCGCGGGTCCAGCCGGCGGAGGCTCGATGGATCTTGACCGGGAAGCAGGCGACCTGAAAGCCGTGTGCCGGGAGGTTCTCCAGGTTGTGCAGCTTCTCGATGTGGCAATAGCCGATCTCACGTCCGGCCCGGTGGCCCTCCCAGATGATGGAGGCGTCGTGGTCCCGGGCGTAGCGTTCGGCGGTGAACAGGAACGGGGCGTCCCAGCTCCAGGCGTCGGTGCCGGTCACCCGAACCCCTTGTTCGAGCAGGTGCAGGGTGGCGGCGCGGCCGACCCCGCAGCCGGAGGTGACGTAGTCGTCCTGGCCGTAGCGGGTGCCGGCGCGGGTGTTGATCAGCACGATGTCGAGCGGGCGCAGCTGGTGGCCGATCCGGTCGAGCTCGGCGTCGATGTCGGCGGGGGTGACGACGTGGCCGTCGGGGAGGTGGCGGAAGTCCAGCTTGACGCCGGGCTGGAAGCACCAGTGCAGGGGGACCTCGTCGATCGTGATGGCCCGGCGTCCTCCGTCCATGGTGGACGCGTAGTGGTAGGGGGCGTCGAGGTGGGTGCCGGTGTGGGTGGTGGCCTCGATCCGCTCGATCGCCCAGCCCTCGCCGTCGGGCAGGTCCTCGGCCGTCGCGCCCGGGAAGAAGCGGAGCATGTCCGGGACTGACTGCTGGTGGTCGATGTAGGTGATCGAGGGCCGGTGGCCGGGTGGGTCGGAGGCGATCCCGCTCTGCAGGGGGACCGAGATGTCCACGAGTTGTCGCATGGCGAATCCTCTTCCGGGGCTCACGGGCGTGGCCGGCCCTATCGCGGGATGACGGGAACGAGCAGGTGGGAGGCGTGGTCGCCGCCGAGGTGGATGGTGGCGGTGGTCGCCGGGCGACGCAGATCGGGGTGGTCGTGGGTCATGAAGCCGAGGTCGCTGTCCCCGGTGACCAGTTCGAGGCGCAGCCGCTCGCCTGGTGCGAGTGTGATGCTGGTGGGCCAGATCTCGACTTCGAGCAGGGTCGGCTCGCCGTGCACGAGGGGGATCTCGCGGGCGTGGGTGTGCCACGGCCGGTAGGGCAGTGACCGCTCCGGGTCGGTCTCGCGGTGTGACGCCCTGAGCCAGCCCATGGCCATCGGGATCGGGTCGCCCTGCGGGCCGACAGCCGGGATCGGCTCGCCGTCGACGCCGATGTGCTGCACCCGCGCGAAGATGTCGAGGTCGTCCTGCTCGGCGCTGAGCCACAGGCGCAGCGCGACCGGACCGGTCAGCTCGAGCGGTTCGGACACCGGTGCGGTGTCGAAGCCGGCGGGGTAGGCCACCGTCGTGGCGTCTGCGGGCGGGTCCCAGTCGAGGACGCCGTCACCGAGGTGGAGTTCGCGCCACTGCGTCTGCGGGAGCGGGAAATCCGTGGCGTCCCGCCAGTCCACGTCGCGCCCGCGCCGGATCGCCAGTCGCACCGGGGCCACGCCGTCCATGCGGTCGGGCTGGTCTTTGAGGAAGCGGTCGAGGAAGCGCAACTGCAGATCCAGTGCCCACTCGGCGTAGTAGGGGTCGATGTGGGTGCCGGTGTGCACCACGAGCCACTTGTCCCGCGACGCCGCGCGGGCCCAGCCTTCGATGTTGCCGCGCAGGTGCACGTGCAGGGCGCCCCAGTTGGCGGCCGACAGCACCGGAACCGTGACCCGGTCGAGATCGACGATCCGCGTTTGGTGGTATTCGTCGAGCACGGGATGCTGCGGGAGCACCTCGCGCCAGTCGTCGCCGTCGCTGCCGTTGCGCTGGGGGGTGATCTGGCGGTTCCACCAGAACTCGACGAACCCGTGGGCGTACAGGCCGCCCTGGTAGATGAAGTCGCGGTAGAAGTCGGACGCGCCTTCCCAGATCACGATCGCGGCGAGGTGCGGCGGCTGCAGCTCCGCCACCCTCCAGCCCATGATCGCGAGCCAGGAGATGCCGCTGGAAGCCACCTTGCCGTTGGACCACGTCTGTTCGGCCGCCCACTCGACGACGTCGTAGAAGTCCTCGGAATCAGCCGGGCTCAGCAGGTCCATGCGGCCGGGTGACTTCCCGGTGCCCCGGGTGTCGGCGCGCAGTACCGCGTAGCCACGGGCCGTCCACCACTCGGGATCCGGGGTCTCCCACACCATGTGCTCGTTCTGCGGAACGAGTTCGTAGAGCGGGTAGCGGTCCGGCCAGTGCACGTCCTTGCCGTACGGGCTGATCGACGCCAGCACGGGAAAGGCGCCGTCGTCGTCGGGCAGGAACACGTCGGCCAGGATCGGCGAGCCCGTGCGGGTGGGGACCTCGATGTCCCGTTCGATGCGCATTTCAGTACTCCTGTGAGTGGGGCAGGCGGGCCGGGTCCGAGCGCCGCCGCTGCGACCGAGGCTCGCCGTTAAGGCCAGTCGGCTTGCGTCAGGAGTATGTCGGCTCGTCCGCGCTAAAGCAAGAGGACTTGTATTAGGGTGTCGTCCTGTGAGTGATGTGGACGTCCGGCGACGGCCGGGTGGACGGTCGGCGCGTGTGCGCGCCGCTGTCATCGAGGCGACCAACCAGCTGCTGCTGGAGCAGGGCCTGACGGGCCTGACGGTGTGCGAGGTGGCCCGGCGCGCGCAGGTGAACGAGACGTCGATCTACCGACGGTGGGGCACTCGCGAGAATCTCATCATCGACGCCCTGCTCGCCGACGCCGCCGAACAGCTCCCGGTGCCCGACACCGGGAGCCTGCGGGACGATCTGATCGCCTACGCCACCGCGCTCGCCAGGTACCTGACCTCGCCCGGGGGTAACGCCCTCGATCGGGCGCTGGCCTCGGCGGGCGACGACCCGGCCACCCGGCGACTGCGCGACCAGTACTGGGACGCCCGCTACGCCCAGTCCGGACAGATCGCCGAGCGGGCGATCAAGCGCGGCGAGCTGCCCGGCACCACCGAACCCCGCTTCGTGCTCGAGATGCTCGTCGCGCCATTGCACTTCAGGATCGTGCTCACCCGCGAGCCGCTCGAACCGGACCTGCCCACCCGCATCGTCGACGCACTCCTCCGTGGGCTCGTCACGGCTGCCGAGCCACGCAACCGGAACGGCAATCGCCCCTGACGGGGAACAACGGTCGTCTTCGCCTGACCGATCCGGTCAGGGCGCGGTGCCCGGCCACTGCTGGCCCCGCGTCCAGGAATCCAGGACGATGAGGGTTTTCGTGCTGGTGATGCGGTGGCTGCGGCGCAGTTCGTCGATCGTGCGCTGCAGGTGTTGCATGTCGCGCACCCGCAGCCACACCAGGGCGTCCGGGTCGCCGGCGATGGTGAACACCGCCTGCGCCTCGGGCATCCGCGTGGTGGTCTGCACGATCTCGTCGACGTTCGTGGTGCCGAAGAAGCGGAGCTGGGTGAAGGCTTCGATGCCCCAGCCGAGCTTGGCGTGGTCGATCTGCACGGTGAACCCGGTGATGACCCCGGCCTCCTGCAGCCGATCGACGCGCCGCTTCACCGCGGCCGTGGACAGCGTGACGCGAGAGGCGATGTCGGACAGCGTCCGGCGGGCGTCCTCCCGCAGCAGCGTCAGGATCTCCCGGTCGGTCGCGTCGATCAGCTCGTCGGTCATGACGGGGGATCGTACGCAACAGATGCGAGCCGGAACACTCCGATCGCGAGAATTTTTGCGTGCTCAGTGGAACCGGCCTGTTCGTTGTTGCGCGGCGCCGCTCGCGTTGGCTGAAGTGATCCACGTCCCAACCGGCGTGACGCGAAAGGCCCGGCATGACCACCTTCACCCTGGACGAGCGGTACGTGCGCGAGACGGGAACGGTCTACCTCACCGGTGTGCAGGCTCTGGTGCGCGTGGTGCTGGACCGCGTCCGGCAGGACCGGCGGGCAGGACGGGACACGGCGGCGTTCGTGTCCGGTTACGAGGGTTCGCCCCTGGCCGGCTTCGACCTGGAGCTGGCGCGGCACGGGAAGCTGCTGGATGAGCACGCGGTGGTGCACCGGCCCGGGCTCAACGAGGAACTCGCGGCGACGTCGGTGATGGGCAGCCAGCTGGCCGCGGGGCTGGGCTCGTTGCGCAGGGACGGCGTCACCGGATTCTGGTACGGCAAGGCCCCGGGCCTGGACCGGGCCACGGACGCGTTGCGGCACGCCAACCTCGCCGGAACCCACCCGCGCGGCGGCGCGGTCGCGCTGGTCGGGGACGATCCGAACGCGAAGTCGTCGTCGGTGCCGTGCGCCTCCGAGCACGCGCTGGCCGACCTGGCGATGCCGGTGTTCTTCCCGGCGGATTCGCAGGACGTCCTCGACCACGGCCGGCACGCGGTGGAGCTGTCGCGGGCCAGTGGGCTGTGGACGGCGATGAAGATCGTCGCCAACGTCGCGGATGCGGCCGGCACCGCCGTCGTCGACCCGTCGTGGACGGCGCCGGTGCTGCCCGAGGGTGCGTACGGCCACCGCCCGAGCAGCCGGCTGCTCGGGCCGGAGCTGGCGACGCTGGAGCACAGCCTGCACCGGGTGCGGTTGCCGCTCGCGCTGGAGTACCTGCGGGCCAGTGGTGTCAACCGGATCGTGCGGTCCGGGCCGGGCGACCGGATCGGGATCGTCACGGCCGGCAAGTCCTATCTGGACCTGCGGCAGGCGTTGCGCGCGCTCGGCCTCGACGAGGACGCCCTCGCCCGCTTCGGCATCCGCATCCTCAAGCTCGGCGTGATCCACCCCGTCGAGCCCGGCATCATCACCGACTTCGCCCAGGGGCTCGACGAGATCGTGGTGGTGGAGGAGAAGCGGGCGCTCATCGAGCCCGCGGTCAAGGAGATCCTCTACGGCCGCACGGGAGCGCCGCGGGTACACGGCAAAACCGGTCCCGACGGCCGGGTGCTGTTCACCGAGCTGGGCGAGCTGGATCCGGACGTCATCGCCAAGGGGCTCGCCCGCCTGCTCGGTGACATCGAACCGGTGCGCGCGTGGCAGGGCCGGCGCCGGCGCGAGCGGATCGCGGTGCCGCTGCTGGCCCGCACGCCCTACTTCTGCTCGGGCTGCCCGCACAACTCCTCCACCAAGGTGCCCGACGGCACCCTCGTGGGTGGCGGGATCGGCTGCCACACCATGGCGCTGTTCATGGAACCCGACCAGGTCGGGGACGTCATCGGCATCACGCAAATGGGCGGCGAGGGCGCCCAGTGGATCGGCATGGCCCCGTTCGTCGAGGCCCGGCACCTGGTGCAGAACATCGGCGACGGCACCTTCACCCACTCCGGCAGCCTGGCGGTCCGGGCGGCGGTCGCGGCCGGCGTGAACGTCACGTTCAAGCTGCTGCACAACTCGGCGGTCGCCATGACCGGCGGCCAGGACGCGGTCGGGGCGTTGCCGGTGCACAAGCTCGCCGAACTGCTCCTCGTCGAGGGCGCGGCGAAGGTCGTGATCACCTCCGACCAGCCACGCCGGTTGCGACGTCTGCGGTTCCCCCGCGGGGTCGAGGTCCGGTCCCGCGACGATCTGCTGCGCACCCAGGAGGAGCTGGCCGCGATTCCGGGCGTCACGGTGCTGATCCACGACCAGGAGTGCGCCGCGGAGAAACGGCGGAAGCGGCGGCGCGGCAAGCAGGAAACCCCGGCCACCAAGGTGTTCATCAACGAACGGGTCTGCGAGGGCTGCGGCGACTGCGGCGTGAAGTCCAACTGCTTGTCCGTGCAGCCGGTGGAAACCGAGTTCGGCCGCAAGACCCGCATCCACCAGTCCTCGTGCAACGTCGACTACTCCTGCCTCAACGGCGACTGCCCGTCCTTCCTCACCGTCGTGCCCGGAAACGGGAAGCGCCGCAAGCAGATCGGGTCGCTGGAGGCGTCCGAGCTGCCGGAACCGCGGAACGCGGACGGCGATGTCGCCGTGCGCATCACCGGGATCGGCGGCACCGGCGTGGTGACGGTGGCGCAGATCCTGGCCACGGCCGCGGTCCTCGACGGCCGGCACGTGCGCACCCTCGACCAGACCGGCCTGGCGCAGAAGGGCGGCGCCGTCGTCTCCGACGTCAAGATCACCACGGAACCGGTGGAGCAGGCGCCCAAGCTAGCCGCGGGGGAGTGCGACCTGTACCTGGCCTGTGACCCGCTCGTGGCGGCCGATCCGGCGCACCTGGCCGTGGCCGACCGGGACCGCACGGTCGCCGTGGTGTCCACTTCGGAGATCCCGACCGGGCGGATGATCATCGACACCGCGGTGTCCTTCCCCGAGCAGTCCAGCATCCGGTCCGTCCTGGACGGTGCGACCGTGCGCGGGCACTACCTGGACGCCCGCGCCGCGGCCGAGGCGTTGTTCGGCGACGACCAGTTCGCCAACATCCTCCAGCTCGGCGCGGCCTACCAGACCGGCGCGCTGAACGTGAGGGCCGCGGCCATCGAGCGGGCGATCGAGATCAACGGCACCGCGGTCGCGGCCAACCTGCAGGCGTTCCGCCGCGGCCGCCAGCTCGTGGCCGACCCGGACGCCCTGGCTGCCGAGCTCGTCCCGGCGCCGGCGGCGCCCGGAACCCCAGCCAACCCCGCGGCCGTGCGACGGGTGCGGTCGCTGGTGCGGGCCGAGGGCGGGGAGCTGGCGAGGCTGCTCGACGTGCGGATCCCGGACCTGATCGCCTACCAGGACGAGGACTACGCCCGCGCCTACGCCGAGTTCGTCGAGCAGGTGCGCAGCCGGGCCGGTGACGGCGCGGTCACCCAGGCCGTGGCGCGCAACCTGTACAAGCTCATGGCCTACAAGGACGAGTACGAGGTCGCCCGGCTCTCCCTCGACCCGGCGCTGCGGGCGGAGATCGAAGCCGAGTTCGGTCCCGGCGCCCGCTATGCCCACCAGTTCCACCCGCCGGTGCTGCGTGCGCTCGGCCTGAACCGCAAGATCGCGCTCGGCCCCTGGGCGCAGCCGGTGCTGCGGCTGCTGCGCGCGGGACGGCGCCTGCGCGGCACCCGGTTCGACCTGTTCGGCTACGCCCGGGTGCGGCGCGTGGAGCGGCAGCTGATCACCGAATACCGCGATGCGATCAGCAAGGCCCTCCGCGTCTCCGAGGCGAATGCGCCGGCGCTGCTCGAGCTCGCCGAACTCCCCGACGCGGTGCGCGGCTACGAGGACATCAAGCTCGCCAACGTCGCTGCGTACCGGCAGCGCCAGGCCGAGCTGGCCGAGGCGCTGGGCCGGGCGAGCGGTCGCACGGCGCAGCACAGTGCCTGACGTGGTTTCGCGCTGCGGCCTATTCGGCTGGCGTGCGTTCCGCGTGGTCGATGAGGGTCGCGGCGGCGGCGCGGGCGTGGCGGCCGTAGCCGGCGTCGTTGAGGGTCATCGCGCGGATCGCGGCCCCGTCGGCGAGCGTGACGAGTTGCTCAGCGAGTAGCTCGGGTTCGGCGACGCCCAGCTCGGTGACCAGGTCGGTCACCAGGCGGAGCATCAGCAGCTTCTGTGCGCGCGCGTAGGCGTGCGCGGCGCTGTCGGGGTCGGGGAACTCCGCCGCGGCGTCGAGGAAGGGGCAGCCGCGCACCGGGCCGGTCGCGGGGGCGGGGATGTCGAACATCGCCAGCAGCCGTTCGCGGGCCGGGATGTCCTCCCTGGTCAGCACGGCGTGCAGGGTGTCCCCGGACTCCACCAGGGCGCGGAGCTGGGCGAGGACGAGGTCGTCCTTCGTCGGGAAGTGCGCGTACAGCGTTCGCTTCGACACCGGGGCCTGTGCCGCCACGTCCTCCATCGATGTCGCGTTGATCCCCTGGGTGGCGAACAGCCTGCTCGCCGCGGCGAGCACCCGCTCCCGCCCCCCGCGTCCCGGTCTACTGGTCGTTCCGTTCGCCACGTCACAGAGTATACGCGACCGTTTACTTGGCTGTGGGTCACTGTTACCGTCTGAAGTAAACGTCATCGTTTACTTCAGTGAGGAGTTCCTGTGATGAGTGATCTCGCCGGTTATGCGGCCCAGCTGATCCGTGGCCGCCGGGCGACCCGGGCGTTCCGCCCGACGCCGGTTCCGGAGACGACGCTCCACGACGTGTTTTCCTTGGCGGCAGCCGCCCCGTCGAACTCCAACGCGCAGCCCTGGCAAGTCGAGGTGGTCAGCGGCGCGCGGCGCGACGCCCTCGCGGACGCGCTGGTGGCCGCGCACCGGGCCGGCCGGACGTCGGTCGACTTCCCCTACAGCGAGGACATCTACGCGCCCGTGCACCAGCGACGCCGCGCCGCCTTCGGCGCCACGCTCTACGGCGCGCTCGGCATCGGCCCGGACGAGCGTGACAAGCGCGCCGCATACGACGCCGAGAGCCTGCGGTTCTACGGCGCCCCGCACGTCGCGATGCTGTTCGCTCCCGACACGGCGGAGGCGCGGCTGGCCGCCGACGTCGGCATGTACGGGCAGACCCTGATGCTCGCACTCACGGCCCACGGCGTGGCGAGCTGTCCGCAGGGCCTGCTGAGCTTCTACGCCGACACCGTCCGGGAGGTCCTCGGCATCAGCGGCGGAAAGCTGCTGTTCGGCATCTCGTTCGGCTACGCCGACACCGAAGCGCCCGTCAACGCGATCACCGTGGAGCGGGAGAACCTGTCCGTCACCACGCGATTCCACCGCTGAGCGCGGCTTATCCCAGCCGGTAGCGACGGAGCCGCTGGTAGAGCGTGCCGCGGGAGATGCCCAGGCGTGCCGCCGCCTCCGACTTGTTGCCCCCGCACTCGGCGAGGGTGTCCGTGATGACCCGGACCTCGGCCCGCTCCAGCGGTCCGTAGGCCGCGGCCTCCCGGCCGGATGCCGCCCCGCCCGGTGTGGAGCCGCGCGTGAGCACCAGCACGACGCCGTCGTCGAGCCGGCCCGGGGTGACCGGGTACAGGCGTGCGCGGAGGCCGTCCGCGAGCGCGATCTCGCTCGCGGACGGACCCGCCTCCAGCACCGCCGCCCACAGGGTCGGCCGGTCCAGGCCCAGTTCGGCGGCGTCGTCCTCGACGATCATCGTCTGGCGGTCGAGGGTGACGACGGGCCCGGCCGAGGCGGATCGGAACGACAGGTGCGCGTCGAGCATTCGCCGCTGCCGGGAGGTCGCGGCCTCGCCCAGCGCGGTGGTGATCCCGTCGACCAGTGCCCGGACCGCGACCAGCAGCAGGTGGTTCGCGTCGTCCGCGTGGCACGCCACGTTGACCATGCCCGCGACGCGCCGGGTGATCGGGTGGACCACCGGGGCGGCGACGCAGGCCCACGGGTGCCACGGTTGCTTGTAGTGCTCGGCGCCGATCACGATCGAGGGGCGGCGCGTGGTCGCGGCGACCCCGATGCCGTTGGTGCCGGCGCTCTGCTCGGCGACCTGGGAGCCGGGCTCGAACTCGATCCGGTCCAGATCCCGGGTGAGGGTCCGCTCGGACTCCCAGCGCCACGTCAGGATCCCGTCGGGGTCGGCGAGGGCGAGCGAGGTGTCGCTGCCGGTCAGCAGGTCGGCCATGCCGAGCAGCACCGGCGCCGCGACGCGGACGAACGGGGACTGCACGTCGATCTCGCCGTGCGCCAGGTCCAGCCGGTCCGGGTCGACGCCGTTGCTGCGGGAGCGCCGCCACGACGCGACGATCTCCTGGCGGATCCGGGCCTGCGCGCCGGACTGGAAACTCTCCCAAGCCAGCCGGGTCTCCACCGATCTCATCGCGCCTCCTCCTCAGTGCCCGGGAGAACACCGTCCGCCGATTATGGCTGGGAAAGCCCGGAAAACGCCTTTCGCTGTGCAAATTTTGGACAGCCACCTCGACCCGGGCAGGGCCGGCAGCGCACCGTTTCTCCCATCGTCGCAGCCGCTGATCCGAGGAGGACTGGTTACATGGAGTTCAAGGTCGAATGGGACGGTGACGTCACCCTGGTGCACCCGGAGCGGGAGCAGCGCGCCAAGCAGGACGTCAACGCGCTCTTCGGGGTGAACGGGGTGACCACGCCCTCGAAGCACCTGTCGCTCCTGGTGACCTCGCTGGGGCCGGGGGAGAAGTCGAACGTCCACTACCACCTCGAGCACGAGTCGGCGCTCTACGGCCTGCGGGGCAGCGTGCACTTCTTCTGGGGCGCCGAACTCGAACACGACCTGATCGTGGGCGTCGGCGACTTCCTGTACATCCCGCCGTTCTGCCCCCACGTGTCCTACAACCGGAGCCTGACCGGGGACGCGGCGTTCGTCACCGCGCGCACCGACGCGTTCGAGCAGGAGCGCGTCGTGCTGTTGCCCGAGCTCGAGGACGACCGGTGCAAGCCCCGGGTGTCCTACGTCGACTGACACTCTTTCCGGAAAGGACGCTCTTGATGATCGAGGTACCTGTGCTCGTCGTCGGCGGGGGACCGGTCGGGATGAGCCTCGCGCTGCTGCTCGACCGGTTCGGGGTGGAGAGCCTGCTCGTCGAGCGACGGCCCGCCACGACCACGCACCCGAAGGCCCGGGGTTGCCATCCGCGGACGATGGAGCTGTTCCGCATCTGGGGGATCGAGGACCGGGTGCGCCGCGCGGGGCTGCCGCAGGAGTCGGACGTGGCCTGCTGGTGTGAAAGCCTGAACGGGCCGTTGGTGGCCTACACCGAGCCCGCGCCGAGCCTGCACACCCCGGCGCCGCGCTCGATCGTGCCCCAGGACGCGGTGGAGGAGGCACTGGACGACGCGCTGTCCGCCCGGCCGCTGGCGCAGGTGCGCCGGTCCACCGAACTGGTTTCCCTCACCCAGGACGCCGACGGGGTGACCGCGCGGGTACGGCGGGCCTCCGACGGCGAGGAGTTCGACGTCCGGGCGCGGTACCTGGTCGGGTGCGACGGCGCGAACAGCCGGGTGCGCGAGACCGCCGGCATCGCGATGGACGGCCCGGAGACCCTGGCGCTCATGGCGAACCACTACTACCGCGCCGACGTCGGGCACCTGCCGCACGTCCGCAGCGCGATCGGGTTCCTGGTCCGGCCGCGCGACCGCAGCAGGCCCGACGTGAACGTCCTGGCCACCGGTCCGGACGGGGACCGGTGGCTGGCGGTGCAGAAGCTGCGGGAGGGCGAGGAGCCGCTGTCCGAGGAGCGCCTGATCCAGGACGTGCGGGAGCAGTGGGAGATGCCCGACCTGAAGGTCGAGCGCATCAACGTGATGACCTGGCGGATGAGCGCCCAGGTCGCGCAACGGTTCCGCGAGGGCAGGGTGTTCCTCGCCGGGGACGCCGCGCACCGGTTCCCCACCGCGGGAGGCAATGGGCTGAACTCCGGCGTCCAGGACGTGCACAACCTGGCGTGGAAGCTCGCGATGGTGCTGTCCGGCCGGGCGGGCGACGTCCTGCTCGACACCTACGACTCCGAGCGCCGCCCGGTCGCGCAGTCCAACACGGACTTCGCCGTGCGCAACCAGACGCGGATCGACGAGATGGACGAGGCGTTCCGCCGCCGTGAGGAGGACCCGCAGCGCTGGCGCGACCTGCTCATCGACCAGAACAAGCAGCTGCACAGCGACGGGCACACGCTGGGCTACATCTACACCCGCGGCGCCGTCGTCGACGACGGTTCCCCCGTGCCACCGTACGACTCGCAGTACTACTGGCCGACCGACCGGCCCGGCGCGCGATTCCCGCATTTCTGGCTCGATGTGAACAAGACCGAGTCGAGCATCGACTGGTTCGACACCGAGTTCGTGCTCGTCTGCGGGCCGGACGCCGACGGCTGGGACCGGGCCGGACAGGACCTGGCGGCCTCAGCCGTCGTCCCGCTGCGGGTCAAGCGGCTGCCGCACCTGCTCGGGCCCCTGTCGATCGGCCGGGAGGGCGCGGCGCTCGTGCGTCCGGACGGGCACGTGGCCTGGCGTGCCCGCCAGGCGGGGGAGGGGGCCGAGCTGTCCGCCGCGCTCGGCCGGGTCCTCGCGGGCGGCACCCTCGCTCACGCCACCGCCTGACCGAACTCGAAGGAGACGAGACCACTATGACCATCGCACCGAGTTATGCGAACCCGCCGGGAGTCGGGGCGCCGTTCAGCGCGTACTCGCACGTGGCGCGCGCGGGCGAGCTGCTGTTCGTCGCCGGCCAGTGCGGAATCGCCGAGGACAATTCCGTGACCGGCCCCGACGTGCGGACCCAGACGATCCGCGCCTACGCCAACGTGCGCACCATCCTCGAATCGCAGGGCGCCACCCTCCGGGACGTCGTACGGTTCGTCAGCTACCTCACGTCACGGGATCACGTCGCCGACTTCTACGCGGCGCGCGAAGAGTACTTCGCCGAGCACTACCCGCGGGGGCAGTTTCCGCCGAACACCCTGTTGATCGTCGGTGGACTGGTGCGGGCGGACCTGCTGGTCGAGATCGACGCGACCGCGTACCGGCAGGAGGGGTGAGCGCATGTCCGTGCGGGATTCCATCGACCGGTCGGGGATGAGCCGGTTCCAGATCAGGGTCATCGCGATCTGTCTGGTGATCAACCTCGTCGACGGGTTCGACGTCCTCGTGATGTCCTTCGCGGCTCCCGGCGTGGCAGGCGAGTGGGGGCTCACCGATTCCCGGGTGGGAGTGCTGCTCAGCAGCGGACTGGTGGGGATGGCGCTCGGCTCGGCCGTGCTCGCGCCGCTGGCCGACCGCATCGGGAGGCGACCACTCACGCTGATCTGCCTGACCGTGTGCACCGCCGGGATGGCACTGGCCGCGCTCAGCACCGGGTTCGAGATGCTCGCGGGCTGCCGTCTGCTGACGGGTCTCGGCATCGGCGGCATGGTGGCGAGCCTGCCCGTGGTCATCACGGAATACGCGCCGCAGCGGCTGCGCGGCACGATGATCGCCCTGTACGGGATGGGACTGCCGCTCGGCGGTGTGCTCGGTGGTGCGGTCGCGAAGCTCGTGGTCGCCGAGTACGGCTGGCGCGCCACCTTCGTCGTGGGTGCTGTGCTGACCCTGGTCATGGTGGCCGGGGTGGCCGCGGCTATGCCGGAATCACTGGACTACCTGATCAGCCGCCGTCCCCGTGGGGCGCTGGAGAAGGTCAACCGGCTCCTGGAGCGGATGCGGTTGCCCGCCGTGGACACCCTGCCCGACCCGGAGCCCGGCGAACGCCGGGTGCGGGTGACGACGTTGCTGACCCGGGACGCGGCGCGGACGGTCCTGTTGTGGATCGCCTACTTCGTGATGATGGCGGGCTTCTACTTCGCCGCGAGCTGGACGCCGCTGCTGCTGCAGCACAGTGGTTCCTCGGCCCAGCAGGGCATGAACGCCGGGCTCCTGCTCAACCTCGGCGGGATCGCGGGCACCCTGCTGTTCGGCTTGATCGCCCTCAAGGTGCGGCTGCGCGGTCTGACGATCGCCTGCTTCCTCGCGGCGGGACTGTCGTACCTGGCGATGAGCGTGTTCCTCGATTCCGCCGTCGCCGCGTTGATCGCCGCGGTCGCGGTCGGCATGTTCATCAACGCCAGCGGCAACGGGCTCAACGCCATCGCTCCCGGTCTCTACGCCCCGGCGGTGCGCGCGACCGGGGTCGGCTGGGCCATGGCGTTCGGCCGCATCGGCGCCCTGACCGCACCGGTGCTGGCCGGGCTGCTTCTGGACAACTCCTGGTCGCCCCGCTCGCTGTTCGGGCTTCTCGTGGTGCCCCTGGTGGCGGCCGCCGTCGCGGTCTTCGTGATCACCGTGCCCCGGCGGACGGCGCGGACGACCACAGCCGCCGAAACACCCGCTCCGCTCGCCTGAGTCAGGCGTTCGTTCAAGGAGGAACAGCATGAAAGCCGTGCGCCTGCACGACTACCACAAGCAGCCGATCGTCGAGGAGGTGCCGGAACCGGTCCTGTCCGGACCGCTGGACGTGATCGTGCGGATCGGGGGCGCCGGCGTGTGCCGGACCGACCTGCACATCATCGAGGGGCAGTGGGCCGACGCGATGGCGCCGCGGCTGCCCTACACCCTGGGGCACGAGAACGCGGGCTGGGTGCAGGCTGTCGGCGCCGGGGTCAGCAACGTCGAGGTCGGGGACGCGGTGATCCTGCATCCGCAGCCCTCGTGCGGGCTGTGCCTGGCCTGCCGGGAGGGCCGGGACATGGCCTGCGCCGCGGCCGCCTTCCCCGGGGTGTCCGACCACGACGGCGGCATGGCCGAGTACCTGCGCACGACCGCGCGGGCGTGCGTCAAGCTCGACCCCGCCACCGACCCGGCCGACGTCGCCGCGCTGGCCGACGCCGGGCTCACCGCCTACCACGCGGTGCGCAAGGCGGTTCCGCTGCTGCCACCCGGCAGTACGGCCGTCGTCCAAGGGGCCGGGGGACTGGGCCACATCGGCATCCAGGTCCTCGCCGCCCTGACGGCGACGAAGATCGTCGTGGTCGACCGGGACCCGGCCGCGCTCGCGCTCGCCGCCCGCCTCGGCGCGGACACGACGGTGCGGGCCGACGGCAACCAGGTGAGCGCGGTCCTGGACGTGACGAGCGGGCGCGGCGCCGAGGTCGTGTTCGACTTCGTCGCCGAGCAGGGCGCGGAGAACGACGCCTGGGACATGACCGCGGCAGGCGGTTCCCTGTTCGTCGTCGGGTACGGCGGGGAACTGCGGATCCCGACGGTGGCGGCCGTGGCGGCCGAGAAGAACGTCGTCGGCAACATGGTCGGCACCTACCGCGACCTTGTCGAGCTGATGGTGCTCGCGGAAAGCGGGAAGGTGAACCTGCACACCCGCCGTTACCCGCTCGACGCGGCCGCCGAGGCGTTCGACGATCTCGCGCTGAACCGGATCCGGGGCCGGGCGATCCTGGTGCCGCAGGCATGACGGAGCCCGGTGGCGAGCCGGCCGATCCCCGGTTGGCGCGGCCACATCCGGTGCGGGTGCTCGACGGAGCGGTGTCCTACCTCGACATCCGGTATGCCACGGTGACCGGCTGGCGTCCGCTGACCCTGGACCTGCACCTGCCCCTGGACGCCGGCGGTCCGCTGCCCGTCGTGGTCTACGCGCACGGTGGCGGTTTCGTCGGCGGGAGCAAGGAAATGGGGCCGTGGGCGACGCTGCCCGCATGCGGGATCGCGGTCGCGTCGGTCGGTTACCGGCTGGCCGGCGAGGCCGCCCACCCCGGCCCGGTCGAGGATGTGCTGGCGGCGATCCGCTGGGTGCGGGCGCGCGGTGGCGAGTACGGGCTGGACTCCGGCCGCGTCGCCGGGTGGGGGAGTTCGGCGGGGGCGTACCTGATGGCCCGCGCCGCGTTCTCCGACGACGTGCCGCTGTCCGCGCTGGTATTGCACTATCCGGTCACGGATTTCGGGCTGTTGCTGTCGGATGCGTCCACAGTGGAGGAGCGGGAGGCCCTGGCGAAGATCGTTCGCACGTTCCTCGACGTTCCGGCATGGTCGGGCGAGGACCAGCTCGCCGCGGTTTCGGTGGTGACCGCCGCACGCCGGGCCCGCTACCGGCCGCCCGTCCACCTCAGCCACGGCTCCGGCGACCGGCGGTGCGGCCTCGCCCAGAGCCGCCGGTTGCACGAGGCCGTCCTGGCGGCGGGCGGCCGGTCCGAGCTGCTCGTCGTGCCCGGGGCCGACCACGCCGACCCGGTGTTCGCGACGCCGGCCGTCGTCGATCCCGCCGTCGAGTTCCTGCGCACGGCGTGGGCGCGACACGATCCGTTGGAGTGAGGGGAAAAACCACATGCGCATCGGAAATCTGCGCGGCCGTGCCCACCTGTTGCGCGACCGCGCGGCGATCGACATCGCCAAAGCCAGCGGCGGCCGGTTCGGGCCCGAGCCCGCGGACCTGTTCGCCCGCTGGCCGGAGTTCGCGGCGTGGGCCGCCACCGCCCGCACCGACGTCGCCGAGCCGTACCGGCCCGAGGACCTGGGCGCGCCGGTGCCGCGGCCGCGTCAGGTCTTCGCCGTCGGCCTGAACTACGCCGAGCACGCGGCGGAGACGGGTCTGCGCGCCGGTGGCGTGCCGTCGGTGTTCACGAAGTACGCCGACTCGCTGACCGGCCCGCACGGCCGCATCGTGCTCAGCGGGCCCTCCGTGGACTGGGAGGTGGAACTCGTCGTCGTCATGGCGCGGGAAGCGCGGAACGTCACGGAGGCGGACGCCTGGAACTACGTCGCCGGGCTCACCGTGGGACAGGATTTCAGCGATCGGGACGTGCAGATGAGCGGGGCGCCACCGCAGTTCTCGCTCGGCAAGAGCTTCCCCGGCTTCGGCCCGCTCGGGCCCGCGGTGGTGACCCTCGACGAGTTCACGACGCCGTTGCGGCTGCGGTGCTGGGTCAACGACGAACTCGTCCAAGATGGTCACACCGGGCAGATGATCCTCCCGGTGGGCGCGTTGATCGAGCGGATCTCGGCGGTGTGCACGCTGCACCCAGGGGACCTCATCTTCACCGGCACACCGGCCGGGGTGGGGATGGGACGGACCCCGCCGAGGTACCTCACCCCCGGCGACGTCGTCCGCACCCGCATCGACGGCATCGGGGAGATGAGGCACGTCTTCGTCGAGGAGGCGTGAAGCCGTCACAGGCCGATGAGGGGGAGGAAGATCGTGTCGACGATCTCCTCCAGGACGTGGTCGGGCACCGGGGCGAAGGTCACCAGGATTTCGTGGCGCAGCAGATCGAAGGGGAGCGACTTGATGCGCCCGCTCAACCGGTCCGCGGTGATCTCCCCGCGGCTGACCGCGCGGTCGAACAGGACGTCCGTGGCCTTCTCGTGCCGTGCGGTGAGCAGGTCGGGGCTGGTGCCGGTCTCCTGGTAGTAGGAGGACAGCTGCGCGTTCATCATGGTGATGAGCCGGGCGCGCGTGGTGTTGATCTCGCGCATCAGGGTCAGGACGTCCTCCCGCAGGCTTCCGGTGTCGGGGACGTCCACCCGGGCCCGCTCCAGGGCGTGCGCGATCGCCGCCCGGACGAGCGTGTCGCGGTCGGGCCAGCGGCGGTAGAGCACGGGCGGGCTGGTGCCGGCGCGCCGGACCACGGCGTCCATGGTGAACCCGGCGTAGCCGCCGGCCATGAGTTCTTCCCACGCCGCATCGAGGAGCGCCTTCTCCAGTTCCGCTCCACGCCGTCGTCCGGCCATCTCCACACCTCCCTAAGATAGACTCGTCTATCTTAGCGGAACGGGAGGTCGAACATGGACTACGACGTGCTCGTGGTGGGCGCCGGGCCGGTCGGCCTGATGCTGGCCACGGAACTGGGACTGGCGGGGATCCGGGTCGTGGTGGTCGAACGGCGTTCCGAGCCGGACACCGCGCCCAAGGCCGCGGGGATCAACACGGCCTCCGCGGAGATCTTCGAGCGCCGCGGGCTGCTCCCGGCGATCGAAACGGCACGCGGGCCGCTGCCGTTCCAGGGGGAGCGGAACCGGGCGCCCTTCGCCGGGCACTTCGGCGGGATCCAGGTCCCGGCGGCCGCGGTCGACGAGCAGGACCCGCTGCTGCGCGGGCGCGGCCCCGGCTGGTACCTCCCGGTCGAGCAGGTCGAGGTGGAACGGGTCCTTGGCCGGCGCGCGGCGGAGCTGGGCGTCGAGATCCGGCGTGGCGCCGACGTGACCGGATTCGACGCGGACGACGACGGTGTCACCGTTCACCTGCGCGGTGGCGGCGACCTGCGTGCGGCGTGGCTCGTCGGCTGCGACGGCGGTCGAAGCCTGGTTCGGCGCCAGGCTGGCTTCGACTTCCCCGGCACGGACCCGACGATCCCGGTCCGCCAGGCGACCGGCACCGTGCACGGGGCCGAGCTGCTGGGGCAGGGGTGGCAGCACACGACCACCGGGCTCTACGTCTACGGGCCGAGGCCGGGCTGGATTCGCACCGTCGAGCTGGACGGACCACCGGTGGACCGGGAAGCCCCGGTCACCGCGTCCGAAATGGACGCGAGCCTGCGGCGGGTCAGCGGCCTGGACGTGCACGTGACCGACGTCGCCGACGGCGGCACCCGCTTCACCGACCACGCGCGGCAGGCGAGCACCTACCGGCGTGGCCGCGTCCTGCTGTGCGGGGACGCCGCCCACGTGCATTCGCCCTTCAGCGGCCAGGGCCTGAACCTGGGGCTCGGCGACGCGGTCAACCTGGGGTGGAAGCTCGCCGCCACCGTGCGGGGCTGGGCGCCGGAGCGTCTGCTCGACACCTACGTCAGCGAACGGCACCCGATCGGTGCCGACGTGCTCGACTGGACGCGCGCGCAGGTCGCCGCGATGCGCGGTGATGCCTACAGCAGCGCGCTCCGGGCCGTGGTCACCGATTTCCTCGGCACCTGGGATGGCGCGACGCTCTACGCGAAGCGGATCTCCGGTCTGGGGCAGCGCTACGACCTGGGGGGGGGGCGGCCACCCGCTGGTCGGCGCGCTGATGCCGAAGCTCCAGCTGGACGACGGCAGCCTGCTGGCCGACCACGCCCGCGGGGGACAGGCACTGCTGGCCGACTTCGCCGGGAACGACGAGCTCGCCGTCCTGGCGAAGGCGTATGGAACGCGTCTGAAGTTGGTGCGGGGCAGCGCGGAGGGCAGCGGCCTGAGCGGTTTGCTGGTACGTCCGGACGGTTTCGTGGCGTGGGCGTCGGATGCGGGTGACACCGACGGCCTGGAAACCACGCTGACCCGTTGGCTGGGTGCTCCGGCTGGTACTGCAACGACGCGGCGATAGCCGCCCTAACCGTCCAAACGGGACCAGAAATCCGTCAGGGCACGTGCGACCGGCTGCGGGTGCGTCACCGGCCACCAGTGCCCGACATCGGCGAGTTCGGCGATCTCCGCGCCGGCGGCTTCGGCCGCGAACCGGTGCTGTGCGGGCGTTCCACTGGCCTGGTCGACGTCCGCGAGGGCGATCAGGGCCAGGCCGGGGCGCTGCCGGGCGTTCGCGAGGCCGCGGCCCGCTTCGGCCATCACCGGCTGGGCGGCCGATCGCAGGAGCGACAGCACCGCCCGCCCCATGTCGTCGTCCATCCCGGCGGCCACGCGTTCCGCGACCGGACCGGTCATCCCGAGCGCGTTGACCACCTCCAGACGCTGCGCCAGCGTGCCGCCGAAGATTTCCTTCACCGAGGCTTCGCCCGCCCCTTCCTGTTGCCACACCTGGGCCCGCGCGTGCCAGACGTAGTCCGGGGCGAACAGGCCGAGCGCGTCCGACGCCCAACTGCGGATCAGCTCCGGGCGGGTCATCGCGATCTGGGCGACATGCGCGCCGCCCCAGTCGTGGCCGACGAGATCGACGGGTTCCCGGAACTGCTCCAGCCGCGCGGCGAGCCACTCGCGATAGCCCTCGACGGTGGCGGAGAAGCCGTTCGAGGCAGGCATCCCGAAGCCGGGTGGGGACAGCGTCACCGCGTCGTCCCGGCCGAGCGCGGCGATCAGCGGTCCCCACACGCCGGGGCTCTCCGGATTGCCGTGCACGAGCACCAGGGGAGCAGGCATGGTCACTCCTAACTTGCGTGTACGTATGCAAGTAACTGTAGCAGCGGCCGGTGCCGGAGACCACTGCCGGAAGTTAGGACGTGACAGCGAAGGCCGCGCGTACCGAGCGCGTCGCTTCGCGGATGATGGCCGTGACGTTGCGAACCGGAGGCTGGGCGATGAGTTGCAGCCCTGTCCCGCGGACCAGTGCGACGATCAGCACGGCGGCCGCGGCCGGGTCCGCGTCGGACCGGATGGACCCATCGGCGACGCCCTGGCGGACCACGTTCGCCAGTAGCTGCCGGAAGTCGGCGTCCCGGCGGGCGAACAGCGGAGCCAGCACGGGGTCGGCCGCGATCGCCTCACCCCACAGTTGCAGGAACGCGCGCGCCGACGGTGTCCGCCGCACGACGTTGCGCAGGTATGCCTCGATGATCAGCACCAGGTGGTCCAGGCCGTCGCCCTGGTATTCGGGGACGTCGAACCGCTGCGCCTCGTCGACCACGGACTCCAGCAGCCGTTCCCTGCTGCCGAAGTGGTGGTAGACGATGCCGCGGCTGTACCCGGCGGCTTCCCCGACCTCGGCGAGCGTGACGGCCCGGGACCCGCTGCGCGCGATGAGCTCCGTCGCCGCGTCCAGCACGCGACGGATGGTCTCCGCGCGTCGTTGCTCCTGCGTGCGCCGGGCCGGCCGATCGGTCATGCGTCATCCCCTTGACAAACCTCGTGGTCGACGAAGTGTGTCACGGTCGCCTCGTCCACTAGGTGAAGACGCCCGCGGTGGCGACCCGGACTCGCTTGCGTGCGGTCTGCTCGTCGTCCCCGAAGCGGTCGACACCCCAGGACAGCGTCACGACCAGCTCGTAGAGCTCCTCCGCGGTGACGCCCTCGACGGCGTCGCCGGCGGACTTCGCCGCGTCGAGGAGTTCGCGGGTCCGGTCGAGCAGGGGGTTGCACGCGTGGGTCATCGGTGAGGCCGGATCGCTGTGCGCGGTGGCGACGCAGGAGGGCAGGTCGTGCCAGATGCGCAGCTGCCAGGTCAGCCGCGCCAGCCATTCGGCGAGCGCTTCGCGTGGGGAGGCGGTGCGGGCCAGTTCACCGGATTCGGCCAGGGCGTCCTCGATGCTGGTCTGCATGACGGCGGCGAGCAGGTCGTCCCGCGTCGGGAAGTTCCGGTAGAGCGTGGCGTTGCCCACTCCCGCTTTCACCGCGATGCCGTCGAGCGAGGCGAGGACGCCCTCGGTCTCGAACGTCTCGCGTGCCGCGAGCAGGATCGCGTCGCGGTTTCGCCGGGCGTCGGCCCGCAGTGGCCGCGCCTTCGCGCCGTCAGCCATGACATCCCTCCTTGCGGAAGTGGGGAGTGTCCCCGCATACTGAATTCGGGGACACTCCCCACTTGATGAAGGAGTATAGGTGAACCAGTCACTCCAGGGCCGGACGGTGCTCGTGACGGGCGCGAACGGCGGGCTCGGCGAACAGTTCGTGGCCCAGGCGCTCGAACGCGGCGCGAGCAAGGTCTACGCCGCGGCGCGCAAGCCGAAGAACTGGGACGATTCCCGCGTCCAACCGCTGGCCCTCGACATCACCGACGCCGCCGCCGTGGCCCGCGCCGTCGCGTCCGCCCCCGACGTCGACCTGGTGATCAACAACGCCGGAATCGCGCCGGACGGCGACTCCATCTCCGGGCCGGAGGACGAGCTGCGCCGGATCTTCGAAACGAACTTCTTCGGCACGCTCCGCGTCGCGAACGCCTTCGCGCCGGTGCTCGGCGCCAACGGCGGCGGAACCCTGCTGAACATCCTGTCCGCGGCGTCCTGGTTCAGCATCCCGACCGGATACGCGGCCTCGAAGGCGGCGATGTGGTCGGCGACCAACGCGCTGCGGGTGCAGTTGCGCGGGCAGGGCACCCAGGTGATCGGCCTGCTCGTCGGCATGATCGACACCCCGATGACGGCCGGGTGGGACGTCCCGAAGGTCACCGCCGCGAGCGTCGTCGCCCAGGCCTACGACGGAGTCGCCAACGGCGCGCTCGAGGTACTGGCCGACGAGCCGACGCGCGAGCTGAAGTCCCGGCTGAGCACGAAGGCCGAGGAGCTCTATCCCTGGCTGGATGAGCAGCTGGCAGCGCTGGTGTCCTGACCCGGGGTCCAGAGTGGACGACCGCCGGACTGGTGCCGGCACCAGCCCGGCGGCCACGGTTCCCGGCTCGACGCCGAGGTCGCGCAGTGGCATGTTGATCCCGAGCGGGCCGGCCAGGTCCCGCACCGTGGCGATGATCGCCACACCGGGTAGTGCCGGCTGCGTACCTTGCCGCCGCTTTATGCCCGTCGGCCGCCGTCGACCGACAGGGCGATGCCGGTGACGTAGGAAGCCTCTGTGGAGCAGAGCCAGACCGCGGCGGCGGCGACTTCGTCCGGGGTGGCGAGGCGTCCGAGTGGGGTGAGTGCTTCCTGCCGTGCGGTCATTTCGGTGCCTGCGGAGACACTCTCGTACATCTCCGTACGGGTCAGGGCGGGGCAGAGGGCGTTGACGCGGATGTTGTCTGACGCGTAGTCGACCGCGGCGGCCTTGGAGAGTCCGACGACGCCGTGCTTGCTGGCGACGTAGGCCGGGGCGCGCGGGATCGCGTACAACCCGCCGTTGGAGGCGGTGTTGACGATCGCGCCACCGCCACGGCGCCGGAGGGCAGGGAGCTCGCACTTCATGCACAGGAACGTGCCGGTGAGGTTGACGCGGACGACGTGCTCCCACTCCTCGGTTGTCATGGCGGTGAGCTCGCGGTCGGTGGACGGAACGCCTGCGTTGTTGAGGGCGAAGTCCAGTCCGCCGTAGGTCGCCTCGACCCGGTCGACCGCCGCCCGCACCGAGGGTTCGTCGCTGATGTCTGCGGTGATCGCCTGGGCGGTGCCGCCGGCTTCGGTGATCAGTCTCGCCGTCTCGGTGGCGGCGTGCTCGTTCAGGTCGAGCACGCCGACCGCGGCCCCGCGCCGGGCGAACTCGAGCGCGCTCGCGCGGCCGATTCCGCTGCCGGCGCCGGTGACCAGTCCGGCCTTCCCCGCGAAGTCGGTCACGACAGGGCCTCGTGGTTGATCCAGACCACCTGGTAGGGATGCCGCGACTGCCAGTGCTGGATTAGCTCCTCGGTGCCGGGCACCGTGAAGACCGCGTTGAGCGCGTCGAGGTCGGCGACTCCGAGCTGGATGATCGCGCTGGCGACGAAGACGGGACTGTGGTCGTCGGCGGGCACGCGGATGTGGCGCCGGGCCGCGAAGGTCTGGACGCGTCCGGAGCCCAGCATCAGGTTTTCGATGTCTTTCAGGTATTGATCCAGCTCGGCGTCGGGGATGGGCTGGTCGAAGGAGACAATCATGGTGTGGTTGAGCACGAACCGATTCAAGCAGCGGCGGCCGTGCGGAGTCCAAGACCGGTTCGCCATCCAGCGATAACCTGGAGGCATGATCGAGGTCGAAGCGCGCGAGCTGGCCTACTTCGTCGCGGTCGCGGAGGAGCTGCATTTCGGCCGTGCGGCGGTGCGCCTGTCGATCGCCCAGCCGGCGCTGTCGAAAGCGATCCGACGCGTCGAGGAGCGGCTCGGGGTGCAGCTGTTCGTGCGTTCGAGCAGGCGCGTCTCGCTCACGGCGGCGGGGGAGGCCTTGCTGTACCACGGCCGCCATGCGCTGAACGCGATGAGCGTCGCGGTGCAGCAGGCGCGACAGGCTGGTGACGCGGACGCGCATCTGCGGCTCGTGATCAAACCGGGCGGCGACGCGAACCTGCTGTCGGGCATTCTCACCGCATACGCCCAGCTGCCCGACGCACGCCGGGTCGACATCCTGTTCGGTGGTGCCACCGACCGTGCGGACTACGTGCGCGACGGCCGGGCCGACCTGGCACTGCTGTACGCGCCGTTCGACGATCTCGCGGGGCTGGCGTACGAGGCGCTCCACGTCGAGGACCGGGTTGCGATCCTCCCCGCCGATCACCGGCTGGCCGCGCGCGAGGAGGTGCGGCTGGCCGACCTCGAGCACGAAACGATGCCGCGGTGGAAAGGCGTGCCCGGCGGCGGGACGGGGCCGGAGCTGGTGGACGTGCCGCAGATGATCCAGATGATCGTGCTCGGCCGCACGATCGCGATGCTTCCGCGCTCGCTGGTGGAACCCGTGCCGCCGGGAATCGTGTGCGTCCCGGTCGTCGACGCCCCCGCCAGCGAGATCGTCCTCGCCTGGGCAGAGCTGGACCGCCGCCCACTCGTCGCCTCGTTCGTGGCGGCGGCGCTCGCCGCCACCGGCGAGCGCCGCCAGGCGCTCTAGCTTGCGGAGAGCTCCGCCTCGTCGCCGGCGCCCAGCCGGCTCAGGAGCATCTGCGTGGTGAACGCGATGTGGTCGCGCAGCAATGCCACGCCGCGCTCGACGTCGCGGGCGAGGGCGGCATCGGCGAGAGCCTGATGTTCGGCGGCCGGGTCACGATCGTGCTCGGCGTTCAACGGAGCCGCCCAGCGCCGGTAGAGCTCCGTCTCGGCGCGCAAGCCCTGGGTGATCGCGATGAGGCGCCTGTTGCCGCACCCCGCGACGAGCGCGGCGTGGAACGCCTCGTGCGCGAGGTACCACGCGTCACCGCGTTCGCCGCCCCCGGCTTCGCGCTCGCGGAGGCACAGCAGGTGGTGGGCGGCCACCACGTCGGCCTCCCACCGGTCGTCGCCGGAGATCATCGACTGCCGGAACGTGAGCGCCTCGAGCTCCACGCGTGCCGCGGTGAGATCGGTCAGCTCGCCCACGGACAACGACGCGACCGCGTATCCCTGGTGTGGTTGCGGCGTTACCAGCCGTTCGGCCGCGAGCCGGGTGAGTGCCTCGCGGAGGACCCCCGCGCTCGTTCCGTATTCGGCGCACAACGCGGGGAACTTGAGCCGCTGTCCCGGCTCCAGCCGCCCCGTGAAGATGTCCTGCCGCAGCCGCTCGTACGCCTCGGTCGCCCGGGTGCCGGACTCGCCCCGCTTCACCATGCGTGAAACCTTACCCGGTCTCCGAGGATCA
Source organism: Amycolatopsis sp. 3B14 (assembly GCF_050958625.1). Taxonomy (NCBI): domain Bacteria; kingdom Bacillati; phylum Actinomycetota; class Actinomycetes; order Pseudonocardiales; family Pseudonocardiaceae; genus Amycolatopsis; species Amycolatopsis sp. 3B14. The sequence goes on along the minus strand of NZ_JBHZEN010000035.1, from coordinate 31,935 downwards.
GCGAAACTTTTGAAACTTTGCTTGACATGAGAATCTTCGTCGGCGCAGAGTGGCTGTCACCCAACGAAGCAGCGACAGCAAAGGAGCGACGTTGCGCATCGGAAACATTCGGGGACGGCCTTGGTTGATCACGGGCGAGGCTGACGGAATCGACATCCACGAGGCGAGCGGGCGCCGCATCGGGTGCGACTTCCCCGGGTTGTACGAGCAGTGGGACGACCTCGTGGACTGGGCTGCTTCCGCGGCCGGGAACCCGGCGAGTTTCGCGCCTGAGGAGCTGGGGGCACCCTCGCCGCATCCGCGGCAGGTCTTCGCGGTCGGGCTTAACTATCTCGATCACATCGCCGAAGCCGGGCTGGCGGTGCCCGAGGAGCCGGCGGTGTTCACGAAGTACGTGTCCTCGTTCGCGGGCGCCGACTCGGCGGTCGAGTTACCGCCCGGCACGGTGGACTGGGAGGTCGAGGTCGTCGTCGTGATCGGACGGACGGCCCGGCACGTCGCGGCCCGGGACGCCTGGCGGCATGTGGCCGGCTTGACTGTCGGACAGGACCTGTCCGAACGCGGCCTGCAGCTGGTGGGATCACCGGCGCAGTACAGCCTCGGCAAATCGTTCCCCGGGTTCAGCCCGACCGGGCCGTACCTGGTCACTCCGGACGAGCTCACCGATCCGGCCGACCTGGAGATGGGTTGCCTGCTCAACGGCGAACCGGTCCAGAAGGCGCGGTCGTCCGGCATGGTCTTTCCCATCGACGTCCTGATCGAGAAACTCTCCCGGGTCACCACGCTGTTCCCCGGGGACGTGATCTTCACCGGCACGCCCGCGGGGGTGGGCGCCGTCCGCACACCACCACGGTTCCTGGCCCCCGGCGACGAGCTCGTCTCCTACATCGAAGGAATCGGAAGCATCCGGCAGATCTTCGTCACTGCTGCGGAAAGGAGCGCGTCATGAGCTTGCATCGGCTTAACTCGGTCACGATCGGGGTACCGGCGCTCGAGCAGACCGGCGCCTACTACGAGGAATTCGGACTGGCCAGGGAAGGCGGCGGCTGGTTCGCGACGAGCGACGGCGGCCGCCAGCTGCGGCTCGTGCACGCGCCCACGCGGCGGCTGCTCGAACTGTCGATCGGCGCCGACACCCCCGACGATCTGCGCGCGATCGCGTCCCGGCTGGCGCGCCTGGGCATCGAGGCGATCGTCGACGATCACCGGCTGGTGGCGGCCGAGCCGACAACCGGTGTCCGGGTCGAGGTCGCGGTGACGGCTCGGGTGATACAGCCGGCAACGCCCGCGACTCCCTACAACGGACCCGGCAGGGACGACCGCGGCGCGACCCGGGCCCCGAGCGTGCTCCGCGACGGCCGCGTCCGGCCTCGCAAGCTCGGCCACGTCGTGATCGGCTCCACCGACCAGGAAGCCAGCCAGCGGTTCTTCACCGACGGCATCGGGCTCAAGGTCAGCGACGAGATCACCGGTGTCGCCACCTTCATGCGGTGTTCCACTGATCACCACAACATCCTCATCCAGAGCGCGCCGGTGAACTTCGTCCACCACACCTCGTGGGAGGTCGACGACGTGGACGAGGTCGGGCGGGGCGCGATGCAGATGCTGGAAGAGCATCCCGAACGGCACGTGTGGGGCCTGGGCAGGCACACCGTCGGATCCAACTTCTTCTGGTACCTCCGGGATCCTTCAGGCAACTTCTGCGAGTACTACTCGGACCTCGACTGCGTCGTCGACGACGCACTGTGGAAGCCCAACGTGTGGGACGGTACCCGCGCGCACAGCTTCCTGAGCTGGGGTCCGCCGCTCCCACCGTCGTTCATCGAACCGGAAGACCTCGCGGCGCTGATGATCGGCGCACACGACGCACCATGACGATGCGGCAGTACGCGACGGGCATGGTCTGGGGCGAAGGCCCCCGCTGGCATGACGGAGCGTTGTGGCTGTCGGACACGCAGGGCACGCGGCTGTGGACGGACGCCTCCGGCGAATGGTGTTCAATCGGTCTCGATTCGCCGTCCAACGGGTTGTGGTTTCTGCCCGACGGCCGGCTCGTCGGTGCGATGACGCACGAACGCAGGGTCGGGCAGTGGGAGAACGGTCAGTGGCGGTCCTATGTGGACCTCGACGGAATCGCGGCCGGCCCGCTGGGCGACATGATCGGTGACGCCCACGGCAATCTCTACGTCGACGACGTCGCCTTCAACGCCGCCGCGGGTGAGGCTCCGGTACCGGGTCGCATCATCCTGGTCCGGTCCGGTCGCAGCGCCGTGGTCGCGGCCGGGGACGTCGAGTTCCCGAACGGGCTCGCGCTGATCGACGGCGGCCTGACCCTGGTCGTGGCCCAGACGGCGGCCCGGTGTCTGACCGCGTTCGACGTGCTCGCCGACGGCACACTCGGCGGCCGGCGGACCTATGCCGACCTGGCCGCGCTGGTCGGACCCGCAGCTCGCCCGGACGGGCTCTGGCCCGCCGAGCACGGCGTGTGGGTGGCGACGACCAGCGCACAGGCGATCGTGCGAGTCGGTGAAGGCCGGATCCACGAGACGGTGTCGACGGCGCCACTGCTGCCCATCGCGTGCTGCCTGCGCGACGACGGCGCACTGATTGCCACGGTGGCCGACACCCGCGGAGCACCGCTCATCGACGCCGTGAAATCCAGGACGGTGACGACCTCGGTCGTCGTCATCACCACGAACGAGCAACCCTGAGGTGAGGAAATGACCAGACACACCACCGACGTTGATGTAGTGGTCATCGGGTGCGGAACCACCGGCCTGGCGCTGACCCGGCTGCTGGCCATGGAGGGGCTGCGGATCGCCGCGATCGACCCTGCCCGGGTTCCGAGGACGTTTCCCCGTGCGACACACCTTGACGACGAGACGATGCGTGCCTTTCAGACGCTCGGTCTCGGGCACCTCGAAGAGCGGTTCTCACTCTCTGGCGTGTACCGGTTCTACGACCCACAGTGGCGGCCGGTGATGGAATTCCCCTTCAACAAGGGGACAACCGACCAGGGCTGGCACTCGGACTACATGTTCCACCAGCCCGATTTCGAGGCGGTGCTGCGCGGGCACGCGCACAACCATCCGGAAACCACTCCCTTCTTCGGCTGGGACGCGCTCGAACTCACCGACTCCGCCGACGGCGTGCGGGTTCGGCTGCGCGAGAGGGCGACCGGCGAGGAACATGAGCTCACGGCGTCTTTCCTCGTCGGCTGCGACGGCGCGAATTCGTTCGTGCGCGAGCAGATGGGCTGCACCCAGACCGACTACGGGGCGACGCACCGCTCGCTGATCGTGGACATCCTGCCCTTTGTGCGGAAGGACAGCCTCGCCGGGCGCGACGCGTTCATCCAGGGCGGCATCCGCAATCCGTTGACCTTCCTCGCCACCGCCGAACCGTTGCTGCGTTTCGAGCAGCTGCTCCGCCACGACGACGACACCGCGGCGTTCGAGCGGGCCGATCACGTGTACGAGCTGTTGTCGCCGTGGCTGAGCGCGGACGAGTACCGGGTTCTCCGCGCGGACGTCTACGAGTGGGACGCCGTCGTCGCCGAGCCGTGGCGGTCCGGCGCCGTCTTCCTGGCAGGAGACGCCGCCCACGAGATGCCGCCGCACCTCGGCCAGGGCATGGCCTCCGGCATCCGGGACGCCATGAACATCGCGTGGAAGCTTGGGCGCGTCGTCCGAGGTGAGTCGCCGCGCGAAATCCTGGACACCTACGAGACGGAACGCAAGCCGCACATGACCGAGTTCGTCAAGCTCGCGGCGCAGATGGCGAACGAGATCGAGGCGATGCAACCACAGGCCCCGGAGGAGGGCGCCGACGTGCCGGTCACGGAGCGCGAGACGCTGCGGCCGCGGCTCGGGGCCGGCATCTGGGCCGGCGACGACGAGTTCGCCGGGCGGCTGAGCGCGCAACCGAAACTGGCGAGCGGTCAGCGCATCGACGATGTGGCAGGCTACCGGCTCGCGGTGGTGGCCGCCGAGGACTGCGCCGCTGGGCTGGGCGAGGCGACGCAGGCGATGTTGCGGTCGCTGAAGGCCGAAGTCATCGTGGCGGACTCCGACGAGTCGAAGAGCTGGTTGAAGAGCCTCGAGACGGTCGCGGTCGTCATCCGGCCCGACCGCTACCTCTTCGGCACCGCGGCGACCGCGGCGCAGCTCGACGCGCTCGTCGCCCGCCTCGGCACCGAGCTGACGGCGCGGGCGCAGCCGTGAGGTACGTGGGTGACCCGGACGAGGCGACAACCCTGCCGGACATCCTGCGCGCGCGGGCGGAGCTGAGCCCCGGCTCCCGGTGCTTGACGTTCGGCCGGGAGACGCGGAGCTTCGCGGCGATGCTCGCCGCCGCCGAACAAGCGGCGGCCGCGCTGGCGTCCCTCGGGATCGGACGGGGAGCCAAGGTCGCCACGCTGCTTCCCAACTCCACCGAGCTCCTCGACATCTGGTTCGGGGCGTCCCTCCTCGGTGCCGTGTTCGTGCCGATCAACACCGGGCTGCGGGGCGACGGTTTGCGCTACATCGTGGAGCACAGCGAGGCCGAGTTCATCGCGGTGGACGAACCGCTGGTGGAGACGCTGGACGCCGTGGTCCCCGCCGGTAGCGGGCCCCGGCACCGGTACGTCCGTGGTGAGGACGATCCGCGGTCCGGGTACGGGTCGCTGACCGCACTCCTGGACGGCGCCCATCCTGATGCCAAGCCCGGCGCGGTGAAACCGGCCGACCTCGCGTCCATTCTGTACACCTCGGGCACCACCGGCCTGCCCAAGGGCGTGATGAACTGTCACAACTCCTTCGCCGTCGCGGCCAACGAGTTCACCCGGCGGTACGTGCGGATCCGGCAGGACGACGTCCTGTACACGAGTCTCCCGCTCTTCCACGCGAACGCGCAGTCGCTGACCGTCGTCGGCTCGCTGGTCTCGGGACAGCCCATGGTGGTGGCTCCGCGCTTCTCGGTGTCGGGGTTCTTCGACGACATCCGAGCGCACAACGCGACGGTGATCAACTACATCGGCGCCATGCTGACCATGCTCTACAAACAGCCCGAGCGCCCGGGCGACGCCCGGAACCCGCTCCGGCTCGCGATCGGCGGGGCCGCACCCGCCGAGCTGTGGCGCCGCTTCGAGAAGCGGTTCGACCTCACGATCCTCGAGATCTACGGCCTCACCGAGAGCGCGACATTCTGCCTGGCCAACCCGCCCAAGGACATCAGAGTCGGCACGCTCGGGAAGGAGACGAGCTGGTCGGAGGTCGAGATCGTCGGACCGGACGGGACGCCACAGCCGGACGGCGAACCAGGGGAGATCGTGATCCGCAGCAAACGACCGGACACGATCTTCCTCGGCTACTACAAGAACGAGGAGGCGACGCGCACGGCGATGAGCGGTGGCTGGTTCCACACCGGCGACCGCGGCCGCCGCGACGCGGACGGGTACTTCGTCTTCCTCGACCGGCTCAAGGACTCCATCCGCCGGCGCGGCGAGAACATCTCTTCCTTCGAGATCGAGCGGATCGTCAACGCACACCCCTCGGTGCGGGAGAGCGCGGTCATCGGAGTCCCCTCCGAACTGGGGGAGGAGGACGTCATGGTGGTCGTCGTCCCGGAGGGAGACGACCTCGACTGCGCAGAGCTCATCGAGTTCTGCGCGGAACGGATGGCGGCCTTCATGGTTCCCCGTTACGTCCGGCTCGTCGATCGGCTGCCGAAGACCGCGACACAACGACTCCAGAAGTACTCCCTCCGAGAAATCGGCATCCACGACGCATGGGACCGGCAGGAGATGGCATGATGCGCACTTTCGTGATCGGGGTCGGCCTTACGAAGTTCGACAAGCCCGGGACCAAGCCGGGCGACTACCCGGACTGGGTCCGTGAGGTGGGGACGGTCGCGCTCCGGGACGCCGGGGTGAGCTACGAACAGGTCGAGCAGGCTTACGCCGGCTACGTCTACGGTGACTCCACAGCCGGCCAGCGAGCGGTCTACGAACTCGGCGTGTCGGGTATCCCGGTCGTCAACGTCAACAACAACTGCGCGACCGGGTCCACGGCGCTCTTCCTGGCTCGCCAGGCCGTCGCGCACGGGGCCGTGGACTGCGCCCTGGCGGTCGGGTTCGAAAAGATGAAGCCCGGCTCGCTCGCCGCCATGTACACGGACCGGACGAACCCGCTCGGGCGCCATCTCGACCGGATGGCGGAGATCCACCCTCGCGAGGCCGTGCCGTTCGGCCCTGAGATGTTCGGCAACGCCGGACGCGACCACATGGCCCGGTACGGCTCGGCACCCGAGCACTTCCTGTGGGTGGCGTGGAAGAACCACAAACACTCGGTCGACAACCCCTACGCTCAATTCCAGACCGAGTACACGATGGACGAGATCGCCGGCTCGCGGATGATCCACGATCCGCTGACCAAGCTCCAGTGCTCGCCCACCTCCGATGGCGCGGCCGCCGCGGTGATCGTCTCCGAACGCTTCGTCGAACGCGCGCGCTGCTGGGACCGGGCGGTCGAGATCACCGGCCAGTCCATGGTCACCGACCTCGAGTCGAGCTTCAGCAACGACACCGACTGCATGCGCATCGTGGGCTCCGACATGTCGCGGGAGGCGGCGAATCGGGCCTACCGCGAGGCCGGGATCGGGCCCGAGGACGTCGATGTGTGCGAGTTGCACGACTGCTTCAGCACGAACGAAGTGATCACCTACGAGGCGCTGGGGTTCGCGGAGGAGGGCAAAGGGCATCTGCTCGTCGAGCGTGCGGCCACCACGTACGGCGGCGACGGGCCGGTCGTCAACCCGTCGGGCGGCCTGATCGCGAAAGGGCATCCCCTGGGCGCCACCGGTCTCGCCCAGTGCGCCGAGCTGACCTGGCAGCTGCGCGGAGATGCCGGCAGGCGGCAGGTCGAGGGCGCCGACGTGGCTCTCCAGCACAACCTCGGGCTCGGCGGAGCTGCCGTCGTGACGGTGTTCCGCCGCGCGTTCCGATCCGGAGGAATGGGACTGTGATCGCCGGAAACCGTGTCATCGCCGTCGAGGAGCACTTCACCACCGAGACCTTCCTGCAGGCCGCGCATGAAAGCGAGGTCGTGTCGGGCGATCGCGCTGAAATGGAGCTCATGCGTCGCGTCGAGCGGGCGGAGCCCATGCGGTCCCGGCTTGTCGACCTCGACGCGCGCGTGGCGGAGATGGACGCTCTCGGCCAGGACATGGCCGTGCTCAGCCTCAATCCGCCCGGGGTCCAGCCGTACCCGGCCGCGATCGCCGCGGAGCTCGCCCGTGAGTTCAACGACTCCCTCGCGACCATCGTGCGGCAGCGGCCGGCGCGATTCGCCGGTCTCGGCACGGTCGCCCCGCAGGATCCGAAGGCCGCCGCGGAGGAGATCGAGCGGATCACGGGACCGCTCGGCCTGAGCGGCATCATGATCAACTCGCACACCGAGGGGCGGTACCTCGACGAACCGTTCTTCGCCCCGTTGCTCGACGCCGCCGAAGCCAACCGGGCGCCCATCTACCTTCACCCGCGGATCCCCAGTGTGGGCGGTCCATACCTGGACTACGGCTTGTCTGGAGCGATCTGGGGCTACCAGGCCGAAGCCGGCCTGCACGCCATGCGGCTCATCCTCAGCGGTGCCCTGGACCGCAACCCCGATCTGACCATCGTGCTCGGGCACCTCGGCGAAGGCATCCCGTTCTGGCTCCGGCGCATCGACAACCGGCACGCGTTCGCGCGACAGGTCTCGGGCGCCGCCACTCCCATGCCGAAACTGGACCTCACGCCCAGTGAGTACTTCCGGCGCAATTTCGTCCTCACCACGAGCGGGATCGACGACGCGGACGTCCTCGGCCTCGGACTTCGCGCGGTCGGCGACGACAACGTCATGTTCGCCATCGACACCCCGTACGAGGACCCAGGGCAGGGGATCGCCTTCCTCCGGGACGCCCCGCTCACCGCGACCCAGCGCGCGAACATCAGTCATCGCACCGCGCAGCGGGTGTTCGCACTCTCCTGACGACAGGTAGTCCGGGCCCAACGAAGGGAACCGCTATGAGCACTGCCCCCGAACCCAGGCAAACCTGGCAGGAGTTCCTCGATTCCGCCGGAGGCATGAGTCGCCGGCAACGTGTCGTCGTGCTGCTCACCTTTGTCGCGATGGTGACCGAAGGGCTCGACATCAGCATCGCCGGCTTCGTCTATCCCGAGATCGTCCGCGACTGGGGTACCTCGCTGGGTGCGATCACCGCCACGGTCACCTCCGGCGTGCTGGCAATGGCGATCGGCAGCGTGCTCGCCGGGCCGTTCGCGGACCGTTACGGCCGCAGGAGCACCGTCGTCGCCGGCATGGTCTTGTTCGGGACGACCACGGCGGCGATGGGGCTCGCGACGTCGATCGAGCCGTTGATGATCCTCCGCGTCGCCGCGTGTCTCGGTCTCGGTGGCACGGTCCCGGTCCTGCTGGCCGTCGTCGCCGACGCCGTTCCCAGCGGCCGCCGCGCGCAAATGGTGTCCTTGGCCTTCTGTGGCGTTGCCGTCGGCACTGTCGTGGGCGGGTTCCTGGCCTCGGCGATCATCCCGGTGTGGGGCTGGCCCGCTCTGCTGGTGTCCTGCGGTGTCGCTCCGCTCTGCCTGGTGCTGCCGATCGTGTTGCTGGTCCCGGATTCGCCCGGCGTGCTCCTCGCCCGAGGGCGTCCCGTAACGGAGGTCAGGCGGGCGCTGGCGAGGCTCGTACCCGGTCGCGATCTGTCCACTGTGTCTTTCGCGGCACCGGCCGGATCAGGATCACTCCGCCGCAACTCCGGCGTTGCCACCGTGCTGTCGCGGCGCCTCGTGCTCACCACCGTCCTGCTCTGGCTCGCCTTCTTCATCGGGCTGGGCGTTGCCTTCCTGATCCTCAACTACCTGCCGCTCATGGTCCGGCAGCAGAGCTTCGGCGCCGCGCAGACCGGAGTGATCATCGGCATGTTCGGCTGGGGAGCGTTCCTCGGCCAGGTGCTGGTCTCGTTCGCGCTCAAACGGCTCGACCGCTTCCTGGTCGTTGCGTCGCTGTGGGCGCTCGGCCTGGTCGGCATTTTCGCGGTCGCCGCCTTCACATTCGGGTTCACCGGCCTGCTGCTGATCGTCTTCGGGCTGGGTCTGTCGCTCGCGAGCGTCAGCGCCGTGCTGAACGCCATCGGAGCGCTCGCCTACCCGCCCGCCGCCCGGGCGACCGGCATGGGATGGGCGAACGGAGCAGGCCGGCTGGGGACACTGGCGAGCGGTCTTCTCGGCGGGCTCATGCTGACCGCCGGATGGACCATCGACATGATCTTTCTCGCCATGGGCGCGCCGGTCGCCGTCGGTATCGCCGCCGCACTCCTGCTCCGCGCCGACGATCGCCGTCGACGGCGTCGCGAAGCGGCACCGTCGGCCGTGCGGCGAACGGCGCGGACAGCTGAGTGAGTAACTAGTTCACCGAAATGAGAACCTCTGGCGAGCGGCGAGCGCGGGTTCGCCGCTGGGAACGAGGGCGCACCCGGCTCACGCGCGTGGTGCGCGTTTGACCGTGACGGAGCTGATCCGGGTTTCGAGGCCTGCGGGCACCGGCCATTCCGCGGGATCGCCACTGGGGCAGGCGTCGTGGGCGCGGGCTGCTTCCAGGATCGCCTCGGCGTCCCCGGGCGTCAGGCCGGCGAAGCGGACCCGGGTCTTGCCGGGGCCGTCCACGGCGACCACCCCGTCGCGAGGGCAACCGCCGAGGCACTGGACACTTCGGACGGTGATCCCGTCCGCGCCGGGGTGTGTGGCGAGCGCGGCGAGCAGCGCGTGGCCGAACTGGCCGGTGCGGTGGGTGTCGTAGCGGGGGCAGGTGCGGCAGACGAGCAGGGGCATCGTGTTCCTCGGGGCACGGTAACGGCCGCCCGGCGCGGTGCCGGGCGGCCGACGGGCTGATCACCGCTGGTCGGGGGTTTCCTTGTGGAACTTGCCGTCCTTCATGATGTAGTGCAGCTTGTCGTGGTCCTGCAGGACGGTGATGTCGGCGAGCGGGTCGCCGTCGACGAGGAGCAGATCGGCGAGGTAGCCGGGCTGGACCTTGCCGAGCTCGTGCGGCCGCAGCATGATCTCCCCGCCCAACGCGGTGGCGGCCAGGATCGCCTCCATCGGGGTGTATTCGAAGCGTTCGACGAAGTGCTGCAGGTCGCGGGCGTAGGTGCCGTGCGGCGTCCAGGCGAAGCCGTAGTCCCCACCGGGCAGGACGCGGATGCCGCGCCTGTGCATCTCGATCATCGCGGCGGTGGCCATCTCCAGTTCGCGCTTGTAGCCGGCGGCTTCGGCGGCTTCCTGGGGATAGCCGAAGTCGGCGGCCTCGTAGAGGGTGGCCACCAGCCAGTTCACGCCCGGTGCGACGAAGATCCAGTCCTTGGCCGACTCCAGCAGATCCATGCCTTCTTCGTCGGTGAAGCTGGCGTGGTAGACGATGTCGACGCCGTGCCGCACGCACATCTTGACGCTTTCGGCGCTGCGCGCGTGGGCGCAGACCCGCTTGCCGCGCCGGTGCGCTTCGGTGACCGCCGCGGCGACCTCCTCGTCGGACATGTAGGTGTCCTCGGCGCGCTGGGTGCCGGTGATCTCCTCGCCGGTCATGGACAGCTTGATCTGGTCGACGCCGATCTCGATCAGACGGCGCACCGCCTTGCGCATCTCTTCGGGGCCGTCGGCGAACCAGGTGATGCCCTTGACCAGTTCGCCCCCGGTGACGGCGATCTCCGGCCCGTTGGCCAGGTAGCGGGGGCCGGGGATGCGGCCGGCGTTGATGGCGTCGCGGCAGACCACGTCGAGGCGGTCCTTGGCGGAGGCGGCGCCGAGGCACATGGTGTAGCCGGAGTCGATGTAGGAGCGGGCGGACTCGATCGCGAAAAGCAGGTGCTCCTCGACCGGCAGGGCGGCCAGGCCGTCGAGGTCGCCGCTGTTGTTCCAGGTGAAGTGGGTGTGCGCGTCGCACAGGCCGGACATCAGCGTGCGGCCGCGGCCCTCGATCACCCGGGCGCCGTCCGCGGCGCCCGGCGCGGTCGCGCCGACCGAGACGATGCGGTCGTGGTCGACCAGGACGTCTCCCCGGTAGGGCTCGGCGCCGGTGGAGTCCAGAATGGACACGTCGCGGAACAGGGTCTTGTTCGCCGGGATGGACATGGGCTCTCCTCGTCGTTGAGGGGTTGGGATCAGAGGAACTTCTGCAGGAGGGCGGTGGTTTCGCGGGCGGCTTCCAGCGGCGTCCAGTGGCCCACGCCGGGCAGGACCTCGAGTGTGGCGTTGCCGTGCGCGGCGGCCAGGTTCTCGCTGACGGCGGGAGGACCGACCTTGTCGTCGGCGCCGGTGACCAGGAGCAGGGGGAGGTGCGCGGGCACCGGCCCCGGATCTTCCGCCCCGGCCAGCGCCTCGCAGTTGCGGGCGTAGCCTTCCGGGTCCTGGCGCATGACCAGCTCGCGCACGAACGCGGCGACCTCGGGCTTGTCCCGGCGGGTCGCCTCGGACAGGGCGTTGGCGACGACGCCGGGCGCCACGGCCGCGGTGCCCTGGGCGCGCAGGGTGGCCGCCCGGTCCCGCTGGGCTTGCCGTCCGGCTTCGGCGGGTTCGGCGACCGCGCCGAGCAGCGCGAGTGCGGACACCTTCGCGGGGTACCGGGAGGCGAGTTCGCGCGCGACCAGCGTGCCCATCGAGTGGCCCACGACCGCGGCCGTTTCGACGCCGAGCGCGTCGAGGACGGCGGCGAGGTCGTGGGCGTGCGTGGTGATGCTGATGCCGTCCCGCAGGCCGGAGCGGCCGGCCCCGGCGGAGTCGACGCGGATCACCCGGAAGCGTTCGGCCAGGGCGGCGGCCTGGACCTGGTAGAGGTTGGTCGTGCCGCCCAGGCCATGCACCATCAGCACCGCGGGGCCGTCGCCGTCGACCTCGACGGCCAGGTTCGCACCATTGACATTCATGTCGGTCTCCCTCACACGATCCGGTTGCGCAGGACACCGAGGCCGGTGATGGCGACCTCGACGACGTCCCCGCGGGACAGGAACTTCGGCGGCTCGAACCCGATGCCGACCCCGGCCGGGGTGCCGGTGGCGATGATGTCGCCGGGCAGCAGCGTGATGCCCGCCGACAGGGTGGCGATCAGGTCCGGGATGTCGAAGATCAGGTCCTTGACCAGCGCCAGCTGGCGGTTCTCGCCGTTGACCGTGGTCTCCAGCTCGAGCGCGGTGACGTCGGGGACCTCGTCGGCGCTGACGGCGTACGGGCCCATCGGGCAGTGCGTGTCCAGCGACTTGCCCAGCAGCCACTGTTTGTGATCGCGCTGCAGATCCCGCGCGGTGACGTCGTTGACGATGGTGTATCCCCACACGTGCTCGAAGGCTCGCTCCCGGCTGATGCCGCGGCCGCCCCGGCCGATGACGACCGCGAGCTCACCCTCGTAGTCCAGTTCGGAGGTGACCCCGGGGTGCGATTGGACGTCGTCGTAGGGGCCGGTCACCGACGTGGTGGCCTTGGAGAACAGGATGGGTTTGTCGGGCAGCGCCTCGGAGCGGCCCGGCGTGTCGTACCCGCTGCGGCCGAACTCCGCGACGTGTTCCCGGTAGTTCTTCCCGACGCAGAACACGTTGCGGCGGGGCGCCGGGATCGGCGCGCGCAGCCGCACCGAGTCCAGCGGCGTTCCTGGTTGCTCGGAGGCCTGCCGGGCCAGGACGGGCCCGAGTTCGTCCCAGTTCTCCACGACTTCGAGCACTCCGGCGCCGTCGGGCAGAACCCCGCTGACGTCGTGGACCAGGCCGGACGCGGTGTCCACCACGCCGACCCGGTCCGTTCCCGCCGAGGTGAACGTCACCAGCTTCATGTGTGACCAATCTGAACCAATCGAAACCAATGTTGCTGGTGTCAGACCATACGGGCTTCGACGGAGGCTGTCGACTGCGAGTTTGTCGTTGGCTCATTGGTCTCGATTGGTCAGGCGGTGGTAAGGTTGGTCCATGACGACGGTGGAGCAGTCCCTGCGTGCCCTGGTCGCGGAAGGCGCCCGGGACGGCACGCTGGGCCCCGGTGCGAAACTGCCGACCGAACGGGACCTGGTGGCGCGGCTGTCGGCCCCGCGCAGCGCGGTCCGGCGCGCGCTGGAAGCGCTCGAACGCGACGGCTTGGTGAGCCGGCACGTCGGGCGGGGGACCTTCCTCACCGACGCTGTGACCGCGGCCGCCGACGCGCCGTCGGACACCAGCCCCGCCGAGATCATGCAGGTCCGGCAGTTGCTGGAGCCGCAGGTCGCCATGGTCGCCGCCCGGGTGGCCACCCAGGCCGACCTCGCCCGCATCGGTGAGGTCCTGGACGCCGGTGGCGCGGCGGAGGACTTCGAGGGTTTCGAACGCTCCGACGCGCTGCTGCACCGCTCCATCGCCGTGGCCGCGCACAACGGCCTGCTGATGACGATGTTCGACGTCATGAACACCGCGCGCTCGCTGCCGGTGTGGGGAAGCCTCAAACGCCGCACCTCGACGCCCGAACTGCGCCGCTGCTACCACCGCGAGCACAGCGACATCGTGGAAGCCCTCCGCGACCGCGATCCCGACGGCGCCGCCGACGCGATGCGCGCCCACCTCCAGCACGTCAGCGACACCCTGCTCGGCCGCGGCTGACCGTTCGGGACGAGCAGCGCGGCGAGGGGCACGGGCAGGCAGTTCTCTCAGCGCGAGCGGTGGTGCGGTTCGCAAGCACCTGATCACCGATGGAGCCGTCGCTCACTCATGAGTTCCGGCCTCGCCGCGCCGGGCCGGGATCTGGCGTTGGTGTCCGCGGCCGACGCACGTGGGGCAGTCGGATACGCCGTTCAACGCGGCTTTCCTTGCGGGTAGCCACGACCTGCTGTTTCCGGCGTTCAGAGGCAGCGGTCCCAGGGGTAGACGGTGCAGTCGATCGTGCCCCATACCGTCTTGCCGCCGCCTGAGCGGGGCCGGCTGCCCCATGCGCTGCTCAGCTTGTCCACCATCGCCAGGCCACGCCCGCCGGCCACCCGCGGGTCACGCTCCCTCACAACCGTGGGTTGCTCGTCGCTGCCGTCGTCCACCTCGATCACGGTCCGGCACGGCTCGCGGAGCCGCCGGAGCCGCAGCTGGTGCGCACCACCAGCATGCTCGTAGGCGTTGCTCAGCAGCTCTGTGGCCACCAGCTGCACCGCGACCAGGTGGTCCTCGCCGAGATCGGACAACGCTCTCGCCGCCCACTGCCGTACCGCCACGAGGGGCGGCACTGTATCCGGTTCGAGGTCCAACGTCAGCGGCGGCTCGGCAGTCATCGGTCGCGTCGTCATCCCCACTCCGCCCTGTCTGCTCAAGGCGGTCGTTCGCGACTACCCTGCTGACCGACGGCCAAAACCGCAACTCAAGCGGGGGTTCGGGTCGAGCGGACGTTACTGGCAGCCACGCCGCGAACTTCTTCGTGCCGCCCGCCGTGCCCGCGGTTCGAGCACACTGCCGACCTCATCTCGGCGAGGCCACGGCGATCTTCCTCGTCAACCACGGCGTGGTGACGGTCGTCCCGACGCTGGAGGCTCCTGGACCCGGGTCAGGTCGCCGGTGCGGGGCGAGTTTCCTTCGCGCGTCCGCGGGGCTGCTGGGCGTTCGCCGCGAAGAGGCGGTGGAGGAGCTGGATCGCCACCGAGCCCTCGCCGACGGCGGAGGCCACGCGTTTCACCGAGCCGTGCCGGGCGTCGCCGGCGGCGAACACGCCGGGCATGCTCGTTTCGAGGAGCAGCGGGTTGCGCTGCAGTGGCCAGGTGCCGTCGCGGAGGTCCGATCCGGTGAGGACGAAGCCCTGGTCGTCCCGGTCGATCTCGGATGGCAGCCAGCGGGTGTGCGGCCGGGCGCCGATCATGATGAACAGCCCGTCCGCGCCGGTGGTTTCCTCGTCGCCGGTCGCGCGGTCGCGGAGCACGAGGTGGTCCAGCCGTCCGTCACCGCCGCCGCCGACGATTTCGGTTCCGGTGCGGACTTCCAGTCCGGGGGTCGCCGCGATCTCGCGCGTCAGGTACTGCGACATGCCTGCGTCCAGCGATGAGGCGCGGACCACGAGCGTGACGCTGCGGGCGTAGCGGGCGAGGTACAGGGCGGCCTGGCCGGCCGAGTTGCCGCCACCGAGGACGTACACGTCGCGGCCGGTCATGGCGGGCGCTTCCGAGGACGGCGGGCCGTAGAAGACCCCGGCGCCGCTGAGGGCTTCCAGCGCCGGCACTCCGAGCTGGTGGTAGCTCGCGCCGGTGGCCAGGAGGACCGCGCGGGTCCGCACCCGGGCGTCGCCGGACAGGGTGACGACCAGCTCGCCGCCCGCGCGCTCCACAGCGCGGGCCTGCCGCATGAACGCGAACTTCGCGCCGAAGACCCACGCCTGGTCGTAGGCCTGCTGGGCGAGGCGGCGGCCGCTGACGCCGCGGGGGAACCCGAGGTAGTTGCGGATCAGTGAGCTGGAGGTCGCCTGGCCGCCGAGCCCGCCCTCGTCGACGACCAGCGTGCTGAACCCCTCCGACGCGCCGTACACGGCCGCGGACAGCCCGGCCGGCCCGGCGCCCACGATGACCAGGTCGAACTCCATCCGCTCGGGGCTCACCGGCGAGCCTGAGGCCAACGCCAGCTCGGTGTTGCTCGGGTCGGTGAGGACGGTGCCGTCGGGGAAGAGGACGACCGGCAGCCGGATCCCGTCGCCCACCGTGGCCAGGCGTGCCCGGCCCTCGTCGGAGTCGGCCAGGCAGAACGAGTGCGGGATCGCGCAGCGGCCGAGGGCCTGGCGCAGCTCGTAGGCCCGCCCGGACCAGGTCTCCCCGATGACGTGGATGGTGTAGGGCGAGGTCCGCCGCGACTCGGCCCAGTCCAGCAGCGAACTCGAGATCGCTTGGTGGAACGCCTCGTCCGGGGTGGCCATCGGCCGCAGGACGTAGTGGTCGATGAGCCCGCGGGCGATCGAGGTGTAGATCGCTTCGCCGGTTTCGCGGTCGCCCCAGTCGCCCCACGCGATCAGCAGCCCGCGTTTCGCGTGCGGGTGGAGGCGACGGGTGCGGTCCAGCAGCTCGCTGCCGGTCATCCCGGGCAGCCACTGGCCGGCGAGGACGAGCGCGACCTCATCGCCCGCGCCGGCGAGTTCCTCGAGGACAGCCAGCGCCTTCTGGGGCGAGGACAGGCACACGATCCGGTAGTGCCGGGCGTAGCGCTCCCGCAGCTCCCGCTCGACATCCCCGAGTACGTCCGCATTCCCGTCGACGGCGACGAGCACTGCGCCGGACATGCCGACGACTGTAACCGCTTGTTGGCCGCCTGGAAACGGCCTCAGTCCGCCAGCAGCCCCCGGTACAGCGTCAGGTGTGCCCGCGCCGCGGCGCCCCAGTCGTAGGACGCCGCGAGCTGACGGCCGGCTTCCCGTAGGCGCTCCGGGTCAGCCAGCGCGGCTCGCATCTGGTCGGCCAGCCCGGCGGGGTCGGTGGCGAACCGGGCGGCGCCGTCGAACACTTCGCGCAGCACGGGCAGCTCGCGGGTGACCACCGGAACTCCGGCGGCCAGCGCCTCCATCGCGGCGAGGCCGAAGCCCTCTTTGGTCGAGGGGAAGGCGAACACGTCCGCCGCGGCGACCAGGGACGGCAGCGCGTCGTGCGCGACCGGGCCCAGCACCACCGGCTCCACGCCCAGCTCGGCGGCCCGCTTCTCCCACGCCGTCCGGTAGTCGCGGTAGTCGAACAGGGTCTCGCCGCCCGCGATCACCAGCCGCACATCCGGGTCGGTCTCGCGCAGCAGCGCGTAGGCCTCCAGCAGGTCCAGCGAACCCTTGCGTGGCTCGATCCCGCCCACCGACAGCACGAAACGACCCGACCACGCCGGATCCGGCGCGGCACTGGCGAACCGCTCGTAGTCGACGCCGTTCGGGATCACCGTCGCCTCGACGCCCCAGCCCTCGCGCAGCTCCCCGGCCACCGCGGCGGACACGCAGACGTGCGCGTACGGGCGGCGGATCGCGCGTTCGTGGCAGGCTGCCAGCTCCGGCGTGGTGAAGTGGTCGATGTGGTGCACCGTGCGCAGGACCCGCTCGACCGCGTTGGCGCTGATGCAGTCCTGGGCGTGCACGATGTCGTAGCCGCCCGGGTCGAACGCCGCGCGCAGTACCTCGATCGAGCGCAGGATCCGCGGCCCGACGCCCTCGCCCTCGACCTCCGGGAACGGCACGATCCGCACGCTCACCGCCGGGTCGACCGGGCGGAAGAACCTGCTGTCCCCGCCGCGGCCCAGCGACCACACGGTCACCTCCGCGCCCTCGGCCGCCAGCGCCTCGGCCAGTGCCAGCGTGTGCACGACCCCGCCGCGCGGCTTCGTCGAGTAGCTGAGCAGGGCGATCCTCACGTGCGGCTCCAGTAGGCGTCGGGTTTGCGCTCGGCCAGGTGGTGCAGCACCCGCCGGGCGGTGGCGACCTCGCCGGCGACGTCGACCTCGGCGATCGCGATGCCGGCCTTGCTCCAGGTGCGGGCCAGGATGTCGCCGCCCGGCCCGACCACCTTGGCCTGGCCCAGGAAGCGCATCCCGCCCATCGCGCCGGTCTGGTTCGACGAGGCCAGCACCACCTGGTTCTCCGCCGCGCGCGCCTGGTCGTAGAGGTCGAACAACCGGGCCTGCCGGTCTTGCGACATGCGGGGCGCGCGGTTGGTGATGCTGGTGGGCCACGCCGACAGGCAGGCCAGGATCTCGGCGCCGTCGAGGGCGAGGCTGCGCGCCGATTCGGGGAACGTCTTGTCGTAGTCGATGAGCATGCCCAGCCGCCCCACCGGCGAGTCGAACGCGGCGAAGGAGGTGCCTGCCGAGTAGGCGGCGACCTCGCCGGGCGGCTGGTGCACCTTGCGATGCCGGCCGAGCACGCCGTCGCCGGTGACGCACACCGCCGCGTTGTAGCGCTGCTCGCCGTCGGCCTCGCAGTACCCGACGCACACCACCATGTCCGCGGCGAGCGCGGCGATCTTGCGCAGGTGCACATCGTCCGGGGCGAGCGCGGGCGGCAGCGCGCCGGGGTCCGGGTGGCGCAGGTCGGCGAGGTACCCGCCGAGCGCGGCGTCCGGCAGCACCAGCAGCGCCACCCCCGAGGAGCGGGCGTGCTCGATGAGCGTGGCGATGCGCTGCAGGTCGAAGTCGAGGTCGCGGCCGAAGTGCGCGGCCACGGCTCCGATGCGGATGGTCCCCATCGCGTCAGTATCGCGCCGCGGCGAGTTCCTCCTCGCCGCCGGCCAGCGCCGGGTAGGCCGCCGGCCGCCGGTCCCGCAGGTGGCCCATCGACCGGCGCGCGGTCTCCAGCGCCTGCCGCACGTCCAGCTCGGCGACCGCGATGCCTTCGGCGACGCCGGTGCCGGCCAGGATCTCGCCGCCCGGGTCGACGACCTTGGCGCTGGCGACGAACCGCAGGTCGCCGAACACGCCGGACTGGTTGGCCGACAGCCACACGATCTGGTTTTCCAGCGCTCGTGCCTGGTCGAACAGGTCGAAGCGGCGTTTCCACCGGTCCTGCGCGAGGTCCGCCGAGGGGTTGGTGCGGCTGCCCGGCCACGCCGACACGCACACGCCGATCTCGGCGCCGTCCAGGGCGAGGCTGCGCGCGGACTCGGGGAACGCCTTGTCGTAGCAGATGAGCATGCCCAGCCGCCCGACCGGCGTGTCGAACGCCGCGAACCCGTCGCCGGCGCGGTAGGTGGCGTCCTCCGACAGCGGCTGGTGCACTTTGCGGTGGTTGCCCAGCACGCCGTCACCGGTCACGCACACGACGCTGTTGTAGAGCCGTCCTTCGGCGTGCTCGCAGTAGCCCGCGGTCACCACCATGTCCCCGGCGAGCGCGGCCAGCCGCTTGATCTCCGGGCCGTCCACTTCCAGGGGTGGTGGCCCGTCGGCTCCGCCGTCGAGGTTGGCCAGGTAGCCGCCGAGGCAGGCCTCGGGCAGGGCGAGCAGACCGACGCCGTCCGCGCGGGCGGTGGCGATCAGGGCGGCGATGCGGTCGAAATCGCGCTCCAGGTCGCGGTCGAACGGTGCCGCGACCGCGGCCATCCGCAGGGTGCTCATGAGGTCCCCAATCCGGTCACCCCGGCCGCGATGGCCTGGGTCTGTTCTCCGTCCGGCCAGCGCAGCGCGACGCCGCGCCCGGCCACCAGCTCACCGCACCCGGCGCTCACCGCCGGTCCGGCGTCCAGCTCTGCCGGCCCGGTGGTGAGCATCGCGAAGCCGGGGAAGCAGGTGAGCCAGTCGCCGATGCTCGTGCCGCGGGGCCGCGGCACGGCGGCCACGTCGAGGACAGCGCCGCAGCCGCTGGCCTCGGCGAGCATGCCGAGCGTTCCGGCGATGCCCGCCATCGACACGTCCTTGGCCGCCGCGGGCCGTGCCCGGGCGACGGCGGTCAGCATGGCGCGCAGTTCCGGTGTGCGCCGGGAGGTCGTGGAATCCCACTGCCGTCCGGCGTATCCGGGCCGCCACCGTCCGCCGAGGTCGGCGGTGAGCCGCACCTGCTGCCCGGGCCGTCCACCACCGCCGGGCACCGGGAAGTCCGTCCGCCCCAAGGCGGTCACGGCGAGCGAGGCGGGCACCCCGAGTTGCGTGTGGCCGCCGAGCACGGGCACGCCGTAGGCCTGGCTCGCCCGGCGCAGCCCGCCGAGCACGCGGCTGGCGAACGACGCGTCCCGCGCGCCGAGCGCGTCCAGCAGCCCGGCCGGTTCGGCGCCCATCGCGGCGAGGTCGTTGACGTTGACCAGCACCGAGCACCAGCCGGCCCAGTCCGGGTCGCGCTCCACCATGGACGGCAGGATCGCGTCGCACGCCGCCACCACGTCGCTGCCCGGCACCGGAACCCCGTCGTCGCCGACGAAACCGGGCACGCCGGTCAGCCCGGACAGCAGCGGCCCGAGGTCGCTCTTGGTCGCCCGGGCCAGCGCGGCGATGCGGCCGATCGGGTATCGCATCAGCACGTGCGGCGTCCCGGCGACCGTCACCGGCCGGACTCGGTCCCAGCCCAGCCGGGTGAACAGACTCTCGTTGCGGGCCTGCACGGTGGCTTCGAACCGCAGCACCCCGGCGTTCTCGGCGTGCGCGCACGCGGCTCGCACCAGTGCCGGGCCGACCCGGCCCCGGCACGCGGGGTGCACCACGAGCCGCCCGCCGAGCCACCAGCCGATGTCCTCGGCGGTGGCCGGGCCGAGCCGGACACCGCCGATGACCGTGCCCTCCCGGTCGCGGGCGACGAGGACGACGGTGCGCGGGTCGTCGTCACGGTCGTCGAGGTCGTGCCCCTCGAACAACCCTTGCTCGTGCACGAACACCTCGGTGCGCAGGGCGCGGTAGGCGCGCACCGCGGCCGCGTCGGCCGGTTCGACGTGGAAGGCGGGACGGCGGGCCAGTGTCGCCGAGTCGCCCAGCAGGGCCAGCACGTCAGGCATCACGTCAGGCACCCGCCGCGCTCAGCACGCCACACGCCCCGCAGGCCGCGCACCCGGCTTCCTGGTCCGCGCCGCGCATGTCCGCCTCCCGCAACAACTTCGCGACCCGCTCGCTCACGTCACGCACCAGCGACGCGGGCGGGCCGGGCACGCCGTCTCGCCGCGCGAGGGTGCCGGCCATCGGCCGCATCGGCACCACGAACGGGTACACGCCCCGCTCGATCAGCCGCGCCGCGCCGTCGACCAGTTCGTCCGGGTCCTCGCCGAGGCCGATCAGCAGGTAGGTGGAGACCTTGTTGCGGCCGAACACCCGCACCGCCTCGTCCCACGCGGCCTCGTACTCGGGCAGCGGCACCGACCCCTTGCCCGGCATCCACCGTCGCCGGACCTCGTCGTCCAGCGACTCCACGTGGATGCCGATCGAGGTCGCGCCCGCCGCGCGCAGGTCGGCGATCACGGACAGCTCGCCGGGCGGTTCGATCTGCACCTGCACCGGCAGGCCCGGGACCGCATTGAGGACCGCCTTGACGCAGCGGACGAGGTGCCGGGCGCCGCGGTCCGGGCCCGCCGTGGTGCCGGTGGTCATCACCATCTGCCGCACCCCGTCGAGCCGGACCGCGGCCTCGGCGACCTCGGCCAGCTGCGCCGGTGTCTTCGCCGCGACGGTGTCCCCGGCCTTGAGCGATTCCTCGATGGTGCAGAACCGGCAGCGCTGATCCTCGGCGTAGCGGATGCACGTCTGCACGACGGTCGTGGCGAGCACGTCCCGCCCGTGCAGCAGCGCGATCTTGCGGTACGGCACGCCGTCCGCGGTGGTCAGGTCGTAGAACTTCGGGCGGGACACCGGTTCCACGGTGAGCCCGAGGTCGATCCGTCCCTTGTAGACGCGGCCGTCGCGCAGGGTGTAGGGGCTGTCCGGGTTCAGCGGCAGCGCCGCGTTCGCACCGTCGACGACGAGGTGCCCGTCGTCGCTCGGGCCGGCGCCCTTGCTGCGCCGCACGGGCGCGTCCCAGCGCACCCCGTGCACCGCGAGGTCGGTCCGGGCGTCCAGGTTGTCGGTCTTCACGCGCACTGCCTCCTCTTCCGTCAGCCCGGGGTCACCACATGTAGGTCGAGTTGATGATCGCCCCCTTGCGGGCGTAGTGGATGAGCGCGTCCTGCACGTCCAGCGGATGCGTCGGGATGACGCCCTCGATCAGGTCCTCCTCCCGCAGCCCGTGCAGGGACAGGCCGAAGCGGCAGCAGTAGACCTTGCCGCCCTCCTTGATGAACGTCTTGAGCTGGTCGTTGATGTTGTGCTCGCCGGGGAACGCGGAGTTGCCGGTGGTCGGGAAACCGCGGGTGGCCATGGCGTTCATCGAGCCGGGGCCGTAGAAGTAGATGGCGGATTCGAAGCCCTTGCGCAGCGCGCGGGTGGCCTGCAGGATCGCCACGAAACTCACCGACGACTCGTGCGCGATGCCGTGCACGAGCGTGAAGTACGACTGGCCGGGCTCGGCCTGGTAGTCCGGGAACACCTTGGTGCCGCCGTAGATGCTGGAGCCCTCCGGCAGCGACGGGTGCGGGATCTCGTTGAGGCTCTGCTGCTCGGTCTCGGTCAGCTCGGACACGATGAATCTCCTTGTTGTTGCGGGGTTGCCACGGGTGCGGATCACCCGTAGAGCTTGTCGAAGGTGCCGCGGAACACCAGGTCCGCGAGTTCGCCGTCACCGGCCGCGGCGGCCAGCCGGGCGTACTCGCCCGCTTGGTCGCCCCACGGCTCGTCGCTGGCGAAGAGGATCCGGTCGCCGCCGATGCCGCGGCGGTCGACCTCGGCGGCCAGCCAGCGCGGCGCGAAGCCGATCGCCCAGGACAGGTCGGTGTAGACCTGCTTGCCCGCCGCGATCCAGTCGAAGAACCGGCTGCCCACGAGCTTGATGTGGCCGCTCATGCCGCCGCCGAAGTGCACCAGGTGCACCTTGACGTCGTCGCCGTAGTGCTCGACCAGCGTGCCGACCTCGTCGATGTCGGAGGCCGCGCCGGGCGAGGTGTGCACGTGGACGACCAGGTCGTGCTCGCGGGCGGTGGCGAAGATCCGGTCCAGGCCGGGGCGGCAGGCCGGGTCGGTGGGGCGGCCGCCGAGCAGGAAGCTCAGCTTCAGCGCCCGGACACCCGGCTCGGCGGCCAGGCTCAGGGCCTTCGCCGTGCGGTCGGCGTCGCGGTCCAGCGGGGACACCCACAGCCCGGCGCGGATCCGGTCGTCCCGCTGGGCCGCTTCGACGCAGAGTTCGTTGAAGGAAAAGGCGATCTCCGGGTCGGGCACCCCGTAGTTGGGGATGACCAGCGCGCGCTCGGTGCCTTCGGCGTCGAGGTCGGCGATCAGCTCGTCGATGGTGGCGCGGGCGCCCAGGTCCGGGTGCACGGCGGGTCCACCGTAGAACGGGTAGGCGGGCAGCACGCCGAGGTGGCGGTGCGCGTCGTTGACGGGCATCAGGCCACCGTCCGGGGCGCGGTCCAGTACTCGTCGGCCGGGTAGGTGCTCTCCGGGGTGCCCGCGATCCAGTGCAGCCCGTCGGTGCGGCGGCTGGTGGAGGCAATGTGCGCGGCCAGGTACTCCGCGTCGTCGGCGACGCCGCAGAACCGGCCGGAACCCCACGTGTGCTGCCACGGCAGGCCGATGAAGTACAGGCCGGGGCAGCTGGTGACGCCGCGCTCGTGGGTGGGGTAGCCGCGGCCGTCGAACACCGGCACCTCGATCCAGCGGTGGTCGCGGCCGAATCCGGTGCTCCACACGACGGAGGTGATTCCGCTGCTGGCGAGGTCCAGTTCGGACGGTTCGGTGTCCGGCTGCCACACCGGGACGTACCGGTCCTCGTGGGGCGCGTCGATGGCGTGGGCGGTGATCCAGGTGTCGATGGAGTCCTTGATGCCTTCGGAGACGGCGTCGGCGGCGTCGAGGTTGTGGCTCAGGTCCTGGGCGAAGGTCAGCCGCCCGCCGTTGATTCCGGTGAGCCGGCCGTAGAGTCGCATGCCGTCGCGGGCGAAGGCGCGCAGGTCGATGTCGCGCCCGCCGTCGCGGCCGGTGACGTAGTGGTTGGCGCGGAAGCGGACGGCGTCGGCGTCGGCGAACTCGTCGATGCCGCGCCGGTAGTAGCCCATGTCGTCCAGCCAGGCCACGACGTCGCGGCCCCGGTAGCGGCGGGCCACGCGCGGCGCGCTGCCCACGGCCAGGTGCACGCGGCGGCCGGCCAGGTGCAGGTCTTCGGCGATCTGGCAGCCGGACTGGCCGGTGCCGACGACGAGCACCTCACCCGGCGGTAGTTGTTCGGGGTTGCGGTAGTCCGCGGAGTGGACCTGCACCACGTCCGAGGGCAGCCGTTCGGCCATCCGCGGGATCAGCGGCACCTGGTAGGGGCCGGTGGCGAGTACGACGTGGTCGGCGGTGAGCTCACCCTCCGATGTGGAGAGCTGGAACCCGCGTCCGGTGCGGCGCAGCCGGGTCGCCTCGATCCCTTCGATGAGCGGGAAGTCGAAGGCGTCCCGGTAGGCGCGCAGGTAGGCGACGATCTCGTCGCGCACCATGAACCCGTCGGGATCGTCGCCGGGGTAGGGGAACCCGGGCAGGCGGCACTGCCAGTTCGGGGTGACCAGGCAGAACGAGTCCCAGCGGCGGTCGGCCCACTCGTGGCCCGCGGTGTCGCGCTCCAGCACGACGTGGTCGATGCCGCGGGCGGACAGGCAGTGGCTCGCCGACAGGCCGGCCTGACCGCCGCCGACCACGACGACCGTGTGGTGGCCGTTCATCGCTCGAACCCCTCGACCACGACCCGGCCGTCGTCGAACGACTTCGCGCGGGCCTCGATGTCGGCCAGCTGGGCCGCGGCCTGCGCGCAGCCGAACCCGTAGATGCGGCGCACGCGCTCCGAGGCCTGGTTCAGCGCGGTGCGGCTGCGGTCGACGAACTCGGCGACCGGGTAGCTGTCCCCGGGGACGAAGAACTCCTCCACGACCGTGGAGGGCGAGTAGCATTGCTGAACGGAGGCGTCGGGCCAACGAACGCGAAAGACAATCTCCGGCACGGGTTTCCTCCCCATCTGCGGCGATGGGAGTAGTTCACCGGCCCGCGATGTCGGGGGCGTTGCATCCGGAACACCGGCTCGTTTCGGAACCAGGCTTTTGTTGCCAACGGGTTTCGCAGGTGGCGGATGCCGTTGTGCCGGGGGGTGAGTCCTGTCTGGCGTGGGGGAGCGAGCACGCCTGGGGTGCCGAGCCGGATCGGCTGGCCGCCTGGTGCGGGGGAGCGGCGGTCACGGACTACGCCGGGTCAAGCCGATGGTGGGCAGCGGCGAACGGGGGCGGTTCAGGCGCCGGGCGTCATCGGGCTTGCGCTCACGCTTCGGCGGGGGTGGCGGGGCAGCAGGAGCGCGGGGACGATCAGCGCCGCGGTCATGCCGAACGCCACCCAGAACGCGAAACCGAACGACTCGGCCAGGATCGGGGCCACCGTCGCCCTCACGGCGGGCGGCATCGAGGTGATCTGGTTCGCCCCGGCGCCGACCGCTGGGATGCCGCGCGCGGTGAGTTCGCCGGTGAGGTGCTGGGTCAGCGCGGTCACGAGCAGCGCGCTGCCCAGCGACGCCCCGATCTGCTGGATCGCCGACAGCGTCGGCGCGGCACGGGACACGGCGCGCGGGTCGAGCTGCGCGTACGCGGCGGCGAACGTCGGCATCATCACCGAACCCAGCCCCAGGCCACGCACGAACAGCACCGCGCTCAGCCACCCGTACGAGGTGCCGGTCCCGAGCATGCCCAGCGGCGCG
Source organism: Amycolatopsis sp. 3B14 (assembly GCF_050958625.1). Lineage (NCBI taxonomy): Bacteria > Bacillati > Actinomycetota > Actinomycetes > Pseudonocardiales > Pseudonocardiaceae > Amycolatopsis > Amycolatopsis sp. 3B14. Next base: position 6,695 of record NZ_JBHZEN010000035.1, on the reverse strand, counting down.
GTCCCGAGCAGCGCGAGCACGATGCCCACCGGCACGACGAAGCCCGCCCCGACCCGGTCGGTCAGCCTGCCGGCGAGCGGCATCGCCACCATCGCGCCGAGTCCCTGCGGGGCGAGCAGCAGGCCCGCGGCCAGGGCGCCTTCACCCCGCACGGTCTGGTAGTACAGCGGCAGCAGGAGCAGGCCGCCGAACAGCGCGACGGCCACGAGGAAGATCGTCACCGTGCCGGCGGTGAAGTACCGGTCGGTGAACAGCCGCACGTCGATCAGCGAGGCGGGCCCCCGGGCAAGGCTGTGCCACGTGTACAGCGCGAGTCCGGCGCCACCGGCGATGAGCCAGGCGAGCACGCTCCAGTGCCCGAAACCGCCCTGGGAGCTGGCCCGCGACAGGCCGTAGAGCAGCACGACGAGGCTCCCGGACAGCAGGACGAGACCGCGCACGTCGATCCGGCCGGGGTGCTCCGCCTCGCCGCCCCCGGGCAGCTTCCACACCGCCAGCGCGACCGCGCACGCCGCCACCGGCACGTTGACGAGGAAGATCCAGTGCCAGCTGGTGTACTCGACCAGCAGGCCGCCGAGCACCGGGCCGAAGACCGGCCCGAGCAGCATCGGCACCCCGAGGATCGCCATCGCCCGCCCCAGCCGCGCCGGCCCGGCGGCCCGCGTGATGATCGTCTGCCCGCCCGGCAGGAGCATGCCGCCACCGAGACCCTGCACGACGCGGAACGCGATCAGGCTCTCGATCGACCAGGCGCTCGCGCACAGGGCCGAACCCGCGGCGAACAACACCACCGACAAGATCCACACCGGTTTGGTCCCGAACCGGTCCACGGCCCACCCGGTGAGCGGGATGACCAGCCCCACCGCCAGCAGGTACCCGGTCACGATCCACTGGGCCGTGGACAGGCTCGCGCCGAGCTGGCGGCTCACGGTCCCCAGCGCGACGTTGACGATCGTGGTGTCGAACACGACCATGATGAGCCCGCACACGACCACGAGCCCGGTGACGACGACCTCGCGATCGAGCTTCTCCGCACGCGCGGTGGTGGAGGGATCCATGATGGCTCCCGCATGCTGGTAAGGACGGTCCGCGACGAAGCTCCAAGCTACGCCCGCACCGGCCCGCGTGCGAAGCGGTTTCCGCCCGCTACATCAGGCGAGCTGCTCCCGGGGTGAGACGAGGATCTTGACGTTGTCCTCCTTGTTGTCGATCAGCTCCCGGAACCCGCCGTCGACCAGGTCGTCGAGCGTGATCCGGCCGGTGATGAACTGCGACGCGTCGACCTTGCCCTCGCGCAGCAGCGCGATGGTGCCTGCGTGGTCGCCGCAGTAGGCCAGCGAGCCGACCAGGTTGATCTCGCTCATCACCAGGTCGTTGACCGCCACCCGCGGCACGTGGCCCCAGATCGCGACGTTGACCACGGTCCCGCCGGGGCGCACCGACGAGATCGCCGACGCCAGGACCGCGTCGATGCCGGCGCATTCGAACGCCACGTCGGCCCCCGCGCCGTCGGTCAGGTCCCGGATCGCCTCGGTCGCGTCGTCGGTCGTGGGGTCGATGACGACGTCCGCGCCCGCGGGTCCGGCCTTCGACTTGCGGGCGGCGGCCGGTTCCACCACGATCACCCGGCCGGCGCCGCGGGCCTTGAGCGCGGCGGCGGTGACGAGACCGATCGGGCCCGCGCCGTACACGGCCGCGGTGCCGCCCTCGCGGATCCCGGACAGCCGCACCGCGTGGTAGCCCACGGCCAGTGGTTCGACCAGGGCGCCGATGTCGGTGGGCAGGTCGCCGAGCTGGTGGATCCAGCGCTGGTCGACCACGCACCGTTCGGCGAAGCCGCCTTCGTTGCCGGACAGGCCGATGAAGCCGAGGTTCCGGCAGATGTTGTAGCGCCCGGCCTGGCAGGCGGCGCACTTGCCGCACACGTGGTAGGGCTCGACGGCCACACGGTCGCCTTCGGCGATGCCGGTGACGCCCGGCCCGACCGCGGACACCACGCCCGCGAACTCGTGGCCCATCACCACGGGCAGCCCGACCCCGGTGAGCGGGTGCGGTGAGCCGGCCGGCGGGATGAAGATCGGGCCCTCCAGGTATTCGTGCAGGTCGGTGCCGCAGATGCCGCACCAGTCGACCGAGACCTCCACCTGTCCTGGCCCCACCCTCGGGTCGGGCACCTCGTCGATCCGGATGTCGCCGGGACCGTGGAACCGTGCGGCTTTCATGGGACCTCCTCGTCGCCGAACCGTGTGGTCGAGGGTGACGTGGCGGCGACGGCGCGGCCAGGGTTGCAACGAGTTGCACCGCCCGCCGGGCAAACGTCCCGTACGGTGATTGCGTGACGCAAACGAACGCGGTGACGACGGAGACGGACGCCGCCCTCGCCGTGCTGCGGTCGATGGTCGGCATCGCCGACGCGACGGTCGAGCGGGGGACCGCGGGGCTGACCCTGACTCAGTTCCGGGCACTGCGCGTGGTCGCCGAGCGCACCCCGGTCACGATGCGGCGGGTGGCCGTCGAGCTGGGCCTGAACCCGTCGTCGGTGACCCGCGCCTGTGACCGCCTGGAGGCGGCCAAGCTGCTGCAACGCGCCGCGAACCCGTTGAACAGGCGGGAGATCCTGCTCGCGCCGACGGCACGTGGACGCAGGCTGGTCGACCGCGTCGACCACGACCGCAGGTCCGTCCTGGCCGACGTGCTCGACCGGATGGAACCCCGGGCGCGGGAGCAGCTGGCGCGCGTGTTCGGCGCGTTCGCCGACGCCGCCGAGGCCGCCCTCCACCCCGGCGCCGACACCGCCCGATGATTGCGCTGCGCAACCAACGTGGTTTTCCCGCCGGGGGAGCGGGTACCCGGGCCGGGTGCGACGAGACGCGATCGCCGATCCGTGGGGCGCCCGCACGCCCTACGGACCGGGACAGTCCTGGCCCGTGCGGGTCGATTCCCAGCTCGCCGACGGCCTGACCGAGGACGACGTCGACCGGTGGGTCCCGACGGCGGCGGTCCTGCACTCCAACGGCGACGGCCTCGAACTGGCCGTCAAGGACGGCCGCCTCGTCGGCGTCCGCGGCCGCGCCGAAGACCGGGTCAACCGCGGCCGCGTCGACCCGAAGGACCTCTACGGCTGGCAGGCCAACGCCTCGCCGGACCGGCTCACCACCCCGCTGGTCCGCCGGGACGGGCGGCTCGTCGAGGCGAGCTGGGACGAGGCGATGGGCCTGGTCGCCGACCGCAGCCGGGCCCTGCTGGACGAGCGCGGCCCCAGCTCGATCGGCTTCTACACCAGCGGCCAGCTCTTCTGCGAGGAGTACTACACGCTCGCCGCGATCGCGCACGGCGCCATCGGCACCAACCACCTCGACGGCAACACCCGCCTGTGCACCGCGACCGCGGCCGCCGCGCTCAAGGAGACCTTCGGCTGCGACGGTCAGCCCGGCTCCTACACCGACGTCGACCACGCCGACGTCATCGCCCTCTACGGCCACAACGTCGCCGAGACGCAGAGCGTGCTGTGGAGCCGGATGCTCGACCGGCTCGCCGGGCCGAACCCGCCGTCGCTGTTGTGCGTCGACCCGCGGGACACCCCGGTCGCGCGGGCGGCCACCGTGCACCTGGCGCCCCTGCCGGGCACGAACCTGGCCCTGATGAACGCGTTGCTGCACGAGATCATCGCCCGCGACTGGGTCGACCACGACTACGTGGACCGGTGCACCGTGGGCTTCGACCAGCTCGCCGCGCTCGTCGCGGACTACCCGCCCGAACGCGCGGCCGAGATCTGCCGAGTCCCGGCCGCGCGCATCCGGGAGGCCGCGGCTCTGCTGGGCGGCGCACAGCGCCTGCTGTCCACCGTGCTGCAGGGCTTCTACCAGTCCCACCAGGCCACCGCCGCGGCCGTGCAGGTGAACAACATCAACCTGGTCCGCGGCATGCTCGGCCGCCCCGGGTGCGGGGTCCTGCAGATGAACGGGCAGCCCACGGCCGAGAACACCCGCGAATGCGGCGCCGACGGCGACCTCACCGGGTTCCGCAACTGGGCCAACGACGCGCACGTCGCCGAACTGGCGGACCTGTGGAACCTCGAGGTGAAGCAGATCCCGCACTACGCCCCGCCGACGCACGCGATGCAAATCTTCCGCTACGCCGAGAACGGCAGCCTGCGCCTGCTGTGGGTGTCGGCCACCAACCCCGCGGTGTCGCTGCCCGACCTCGCGCGCATCCGGTCCATCCTGTCCCAGGACCGGTTGTTCCTCGTGGTCCAGGACGTCTTCCTGACCGAGACCGCCGAGCTGGCCGACGTGGTGCTGCCCGCGGCGATGTGGGGCGAGAAGACGGGCGTGTTCACCAACGCCGACCGCACCGTGCACCTGTCGGAGAAGGCCGTCGACCCGCCCGGGCAGGCGCGGCCGGACCTGGACATCTTCCTCGACTACGCCAGGCGCATGGACTTCCGCGACCGCGACGGGCAGCCGTTCCCGTCCTGGCACGACGCGGAGACGGCGTTCGAGGCGTGGAAGCGGGCCAGCGCCGGACGGCCCTGCGACTACACCGGGCTCAGCTACGGCAAGCTGCGTCAGCGCGCGATCCAGTGGCCGTGCGACGCCGAACACCCCGACGGCACCGAACGGCTCTACGCCGACGGGAAGTTCTTCGCCCAGCCCGGCTACTGCGAGGACTACGGGCGCGACCTGGTCACCGGCGCGCCCGCCGACCAGAACGAGTACCGCGCGTTCAACCCGGACGGCAAGGCCATGTTCAAGGCGGCGGAGTACGTGCCGCCGCACGAGATGCCGTCCGCGGAGCACCCGTTCGCGTTGATCACCGGGCGGACGATCTACCAGTTCCACACCCGCACCAAGACCGGCCGGGTGCCGCAACTGCGCGACGCGGCTCCCGAGGTGTGGGTCGAGATGTCCGAACAGGACGCGAAGGCGCACGATCTGTCCGAAGGGGACATCGCCGAGATCACCACACCACGCGGCGCGGTCCGCGCCCGGGTGCGGATCCGCGGCATCCGGGACGGGGTGCTGTTCCTGCCGTTCCACTACGGGTACTGGGACACCGGCGACCAGTCCGGACGGCACCGGGCGGCCAACGAGCTCACGATCACCGACTGGGACCCGGTGTCCAAGCAGCCGCTGTTCAAGACCGCGGCGGCCGCGATCCGGCGCGTGGAGGGGGCCCGATGAAGATCGCCCTCGCCCTGCGGGAACTGCACCGCGCCGAGAAGGCGCTGGTGCGTGACCTGCTCAAGGTGTCCGACCGGCACCACGCCGAGCCCGAGATCCACCACGTGGCCCGCGATCTGGCCCGCTGGTCCCGCGACCACGTCCGGGCGCTGGCCGACGCCGGCCGCCCCTACGGCCTGGACCTGGGCGCCGAGGTCGCCGAGCGGTCGGGCCCGCTGGCGCCGGTGCGCACCGCGGTGAGCGAGATGCTGAGCACGCGGCCCGAGCCGGGGGTGCTGTTGCTGGCCGACCTGCGCCGGTTGCACCGCGCGTGTGCCGGGGTGTCGCTGGACTGGGAACTGCTGGCGCAGGGAGCGCAGGCCATCAAGGACGACGACCTGCAGGCCCTGGCGAGCCGCTGCCACCCGCATACGCTGCGCCAGCTGAAGTGGACCAACGCGATGCTCAAGCAGCTGTCCCCGCAGGTGCTGGCCGGTTGAGCCGCCAGAGCTAGCCGGCTGTTGCCGGCGCGGGGGTCCCCCGGGCTGACTACCCGCGTCAGATCTCGCCGTGGGATTCCGTCTCCATTGGTCACCGACCGGTGACATCGACTGATGGAGAAACGGATGTCGCAGGAATCAAACACGCTGAGGCGTGCCGTCGCCCGCGTCGGCGGTGCGCTGTCGGCCGCTGGGCTGGCGGCACTGACCATGGTTGGTGGCGCGTCCCCGGCTTCGGCCGCGGATGCGCCGGTCGGCTGTGGTTACGGCACCGGCGGGCCGAGTGCTTCCACCCTGTGCTGGCTCGACATGAGCGCCTACAACAACACCCAGGCCAGCTCCGCCGCGGGCCAGAACATGAAAGTCACCCTGCCCGGCGGCTACACGATGACGTTCAACATCGTGAACCGGCCCGCTGGCGGCCCGGCGGTGCCGGTGGCCGCCTTCGCCGTGCCAACCAACGGCACGGCATCGGCTATGGGCAACAGGGTCTACAAGAACATCCCGGGCAAGCCCGCGCTGTACACCAGGGTCAGCGGCGCCAACACGCTGACCCTGCGCGACATCGTGGTCACGGACTCGGGCGGCGCGCGCGTGAGTGGTTACGCGCTGGTGGGCGCCGACGCCGAGAACACCGGGGCCGAAAGCATCACCTGGAATTCGAACCAGCCGATCAACCAGGTCGCCTCGGTTCCCGGAACGCAGGGCTGCCAGGCAAGCACCGCCACCGGTTTCGGCACCAACACCGTGACCTGCACGGGCACCGGGGGAGCCAACACGACCTGGGGCACGCTCGTGGTCAACTCGGTCGGCGCGACCACCTTCTCCCAGACCCTGCGGTCGAACGCGGGCATCGAGGCCGTCGCGTTCGCGGTGCAGACCTCGAAGCTGACGCTGAACAAGCAGGTCACCGACCGACGCCAGGCGAACGACTCGTTCGACATCTCGGTGACCTCGCCGGAGGGCACGACCGTGGGCACGGCCGGCACCGGGTTGTCGAACACCGCCACCACCGGCGCGCTGACCGTCCTGC
>NZ_JBHZEN010000034.1:0-67938 GCF_050958625.1 Amycolatopsis sp. 3B14 | reverse complement strand
CACCCACAGCCGACGGACGGACAGCAAAGCCCTCCCACCACACCCACAGCCGACGGACGCATCCCACATCACCACTCGCCGAGGCCCGAAGAGCAAAGCCACCCACCGCTGGTCGATCGATCGATCGATCGCTTAAGCTCCTCCCATGACCTCGGTGGACCTCGAGATCGACGAAGGCGTCGCGCACATCTGGCTCAACCGGCCGGATCGCCTCAATGCCGTCGCGCCGGAACTTGTCGACGATCTGCTCTCCGCGCTGGACCGGACGGCCAACACCAAAGCCGTCGTGCTCGCCGGGCGGGGGCGGGCCTTCTGCGCGGGCCACGACCTGAAGGAGAACCCGCAGGGCGACTCCCGCGCGCGCATCGAACGGCTCCAGGAAGTGACCCGCCGTCTGCGCACCATCCCGCAGCCGGTCATCGCCGCCGTGCACGGGTACGCCATCGGCGCCGGGGCGGAGTTCGCGCTCGGCTGTGACCTCGTGCTCGCCGCCGAGGACGCCGTCTTCGCGTTCCCCGAGGCGAGCCTCGGCCTCAGCGTCACCGGCGCCGCGTCCCGCCTCCTCCCCCTCATCGTCGGGCCCCTCAAGGCGAAAGAACTCCTCCTCCTCGGCGAACGCGTCGACGCCCGCACCGCCCACGAACTCGGCCTCGTCAACGCCGTCGTGCCCGACGTGCACGAGACGGCCCGCGACTGGGCCCGCCGCATCCCCGCCCACCCGGCCACCACCCTCGCCAAGCGCGCCCTCGACGCGGGCATCGACAGCGCCCTCGAACAGGCCCTCGAACTCGAGGTCAGCCACGCCCTGATCACCGAGCACCTGCCCGGCAACGCACTCGGCAGCCGCGCATGATCCCCGACGACCTGGTCGCCCTCACGAAACGCGCCGCACGGAAGTGGCCGGGCAAAACCGCGTGGCTCTTCGACGAGACCGGCGCCCGCTTCACCTTCGCCGACGTCGACCGCGAAACCGACCGCCTCGCGGGCAGCCTGGCCGCGCTCGGCATCGACTCCGGCGACCGCGTCGCCGTCATGCTGCGCAACGAGCCCGCCTTCCCCCTGCTCTGGCTCGCCCTCGCCAAACGCGGCGCCGTCCTCGTCCCCGTCAACACGAACTACCGCGAACTCGACGGCGCCCACGTCATCCGCCACTCGGGCGCTCGCCTCGCCATCGCCGCGCCGGAGTTCGCCGGCCTGCTCACCCGGATCGGCATCACCACCCGCACCCCGGACGACCTGCCCGACGGCGCACCGCCCGAGCACCACCCGGCCGCCGAGGCGCCCACCAACATCCAGTACACCTCCGGCACCACCGGCGCCCCCAAGGGCTGCGTCCTGCCGCACCGCTACTGGACCACCCTCGCCCGCAGCCTCGTCGACGACTTTCCCAACCTGACCGAGGAAGACACGATCCTCACCGCCCAGCCGTTCCACTACATCGATCCACAGTGGAACGTCGCGGCCGGCCTCGCCGCGGGCGCGACGCTCGTCGTGCTCGACCGCTTCCACCCCAGCACCTTCTGGGCGAAGGTCCGCGAGCACGGCGTCACCTGGTTCTACTGCCTCGGCCTCATGCCGACGCTGCTGCTCCGCCAGCCCGCACACCCCGACGACAAACGCCACCGCGTCCGCTCGGTCATGGCCTCGGCCATCCCCCGCGACCGGCACGCCGAACTCGAAGCCAGGTGGGGCGTGCCCTGGTACGAGGCGTTCGGCATGACCGAAACGGGCGGCGACATCCGCGACCGTCCAGAGGACCACCGGCCGGGCAGCGGCAGCATCGGCCGCCCCATCCGCGAGCGCGAGGTGGTGATCGCCGACGACGACGGCAAGCCGGTGCCGCGCGGCCGGACCGGGGAACTGCTCATCCGCGGCGTCGGCCTCATGCACGGCTACCACGACGACCCCGAGGCGACCGCCCGCGCCTTCCGCGGCGGCTGGTTCCACACCGGCGACCTGGCCACAATGGACGCCGAGGGCCGGGTCCACTACGTGGGCCGCACGAAGGACATGATCCGCCGCAGCGGCGAGAACATCTCGGCCGACGAGGTCGAGCGCGCCCTCCTGCTGCACCCCGCCGTCGCGCTGGCGGCCGTGATCGCGGTGCCCGACGACCTGCGCGGCGAAGAGGTCAAAGCCTTCATCGTGCCGTCGAAGGACACCAGCCCGGACGAGCTGGCCGAGCACTGCGCGTCCCAGCTGGCCTACTTCAAGGTCCCGCGCTACTGGTCGCTCACCGCGGACCTGCCGCGCACCCCGTCGGAACGCATCGCGAAGGGCAAGCTCGCCGCCCTCGACACCCCGACCTACGACCGGGTGGCGGGCACATGGCTCTGACCACCGAGCAACGCGTCCGCCGCGCCGCGGTCAAGCTGTTCGCCGCCAAGGGGTTCCACGGCACCGGCATCCGCGACCTGGCCCAGGCCGCCAGGATCTCCAGCGCGAGCCTCTACCACTACATGGGCACCAAGGAGGACCTGCTCGTCGACATCATGCGGGAGTGCCTGGACCGGCTCCTGCTGGCCGCGCGCCGGGCGCTGGACACCGTCGACGACCCGGCCGACGCGCTGTCCGCCCTGGTCACCCTGCACGTCATGGCCCACGCCGCCCAGCCGGACGAGACCCGCGTGGTGGACAACGAGGTCAGCGCCCTGTCCCGGACCGCGCGGCGGCGGATCGTGGCGCTGCGGGACGAGTACGAAGCGATCTGGGCCGACACCATCGGCAAGGGCGTCTCGGCGGGCGTGTTCGACGCCCCGGAACCGGCCGTGACCAGGCTCGCCCTGCTGGAGATGTGCACCGGCGTCGCCCGCTGGTACTCACCACGCGGTCCACTGCCGCTGGACCGCCTCGCCGCCCGATATGCCCAGCTCGCGCTGCGCATGCTGGGAAGCCCGGCGCTCCCCGGCGAGCAGGGTGCCGAACGGGCCCGGGAGGTCGCCGCCGAGGTGTGGCGCATACGGCCCTAGCTGGGGTCTTGCCGACTCGGCCGGGCTGAGGGACCCTCGAAGGGTGACTGAGCGAACGATCCAACTGGAATTGGATGAGCAGGGTCTCGCACTGGGCCTCCCTGCACCGTCCCACCCTCAGGATCATGTACACGATGTGCCCTACCGCCCCGTCCAGTTCCGTGACGACGACCTGCCCACCGCGCTCGAGCGCTGCGCGCACTGGCTCAGGTCGGCACAGGAGTGGCTGGGCGAGCCGGTGGATGTGGTCTCCATCCACCTCGACTACGACGACCGCGAAGGCGCGCCGTACTACGACCTGAAGCTCCTCTGCAACGAGGAGGACCTGGCCGGGGCGCCGCGCGCACTGCGGGACGCCGCCAACGAATCCTGAGTCAGTTGTCAGATCCCTCGGGGCCGCCTCCGGAACTTTCCGGGGGCGGCCCTGAGGGTTGTTCTCAACCCAGCGCGCCGCCGATCTTGACGTGCCCCTTCAACAGGTTCCGGGCGATCGTGCGGCGCTGGATCTCGTCCGTGCCCTCGTAGATGCGCAGCAGGCGCAGCTCGCGGTACCACCGCTCGATCGGCAGCTCCCGCGTGTAGCCCATGCCACCGTGGATCTGCAGCACGCGGTCGACGATCTCGTTGGCCTTGATGCCGCCGTACAGCTTCGCGATCGACTGCGCGTGGCGGGAGTCCATTCCGGAATCGACCTGCCAGGCCGCGTGCAGCACCAGCCAGCGCAGCGCTTCCAGCTCCACCCCGGAGTCCGCGATCATCCACTGGATCGCCTGCCGGGTCGCGATCGGCGCCCCGAACGTCTCACGCGTGTTGGCGTGCTCGATCGCCATCGAAATGAGCCGCTCGCACGACCCGATCGCGCGGGCGGGCAGCAGGTAGCGGCCGCGGCCGATCCACTGCATCGCCAGCGCGAAGCCCTGGCCCTCCTCGCCGAGGATCTGGCTCTCCGGGACGCGCACGTTGTCGAACACCAGCGACGCCGGGCCCCACTCGCCCATGGTGTCGATCGGCTCGGACTTCCAGCCCATGTCCCGGTCCACGAGGAAGCAGGTGACGCCGCCGCCCGCGCCCTTCTCCGGGTCGGTGACCGCGAACACCATCACGAAGTCGGCCTCGTTGCCGCCGGTGATGAACGTCTTCTCGCCGTTGATGATCCAGTCCGCGCCGTCCTTGCGGGCGGAGGTGCGGATGTTCTTCGCGTCGGAGCCGGCGCCCGGCTCGGTGATCGCGAAGCACGACTTGCGCTCGCCGGAGATCGTCGGGAGCAGGTAGCGCTCCTTCTGCTCGTCGTTGGCGTGGAACAGGATGTTGTCCGCCGCGCCGCCGAAGCGGAAGGGCACGAAGGTGCGGCCGAGCTCGGCCTCCAGCAGCGCGGTCATCACGGCCGACAGGCCCATGCCGCCGTACTCCTCCGGGGTCTGCACGCCCCAGAAGCCGGACTCCTTCGCCTTGAGCTGCAGCGCGGTCAGCTCGTCCGAGGTGAGGCCGGGTTCGCCGCGGCGTTCGCGGCGCAGCACCTCCTGTTCGAGCGGCATCAGCTCACGCTGCACGAACGTGCGCACCCAGTCGCGCACTTCCCGCTCTTCGGTGCTCAAGCTGAAGTCCATCGTCGGCCCTCCTACTAAGCGCTTGCTTACCTGTCAGGCTAGCGCACGCGGCCCGTTCCCGGAATGGAGTTCGGTGAGGAACCCGCGCAGCGCGGCCGTGACCCGGTCCGGCCGCTCGACCGGCGGGAGGTGACCGGCGTCCGGCAGGTCGAGCCGCCGTGCTCCGGCGATACCCGTGCTGAGCAGGCCGGACACCTCCTGGATCTCCGGCACGTCGAGGAGGCCGTTGACCACCAGCGTGGGTGCCACCACCTCGCCCAGCCGGCCGGCGGGGCCCGGTTCCAAATGCCGTTCGGTCCGCTGCGGCCCGGTCCAGGTCCGCCGGAAGACGTCGCGGAGCATGTCGAGGACGAGCTCGGACGGTTCCGGCACCAGGAACCGCGCCTGGGCCAGCGCCATCGCCTCGACGTCGGCCGGGTCGGGCTCGCGGGTCCGCGCCGCGTAGGCGCGCAGCCGCTCGGCGGGCACCGTGCTGTGCACCTCGCGGGCGGCACGGGCGCGCATCGACTCCGGCCACTCGTGGCCGGACAGCCCCGAGCAGATCAGCACCAGGCCGCTCACCCGGTCCGGCGCCGCGAGCGCGGCCTCCAGCGCGTACGAGCCGCCCATCGAGCAGCCGACCAGGGCCGCCCGGTCGACGCCGAGCGCGTCCATCAGCCCGAGGAGGTCCTCGTAGTGGCAGTGGTCGCCGGCCGCGTCCGCGGACTCACCGAAGCCGCGCTGGTCGTAGCGGATCACCCGATGGGTGCCGGCGAGCCCGTCGAACTGGGCGGCCCACATGCGCCGGTCGGCCGCTCCGGCGTGCACGAAGACCACCGGCGGGCCTGCGCCCGCCTCGTCGTAGACCAGGTCTGCCCCGTTGACGCGAACCACGTTCATGGTGGTCAACGTAGGGCGGAGATCCGCTGTTCGCGCCCGTGTTCGCGCACCGCGTAGGTTTGGGGGCGTGATCGAGTGCGCGGTGTGGTGGGCGGTTCCGCTGCCGAACGAGCCCCGGTACCTCGACCTGCTGGACGACGTGGAGCGCGGCAGGCACGGCGGCTACCGGAAGGAGATCGACCAGCGGCGGTTCCTCACCGGGCGGGTGCTGGCCAAGACGGTCGCCGCCGACCTGCTCGGCCGCGCACCCGACGACGTGTCCTTCGACGCGACCTGCGACGACTGCGGCAGGCCCCACGGCAGGCCGCGGGTGCCGGACGCCGGGTTCGACCTGTCCATCTCGCACTCCGGCGAGCGGATCGGGGTCGCCGTGACCAGCGCCGTTCCGGTGGGCCTCGACGTCGAGACGGCCACCCGCCGCGCCGAGGACTCGCTGATCGCCTACGCGCTGAACGAGACGGAGGTGGCCGCGCTGGACGGCCTCACCGACGCCGAGCGGGTGGCCGCGTTCTTCCGGTACTGGACCGGCAAGGAGGCGCTGATGAAGGCCACCGGGCGCGGGCTGAAGATCCCGCTGCGGAGCATCACGCTGGCCGGCCCTGGCGAACCGCCCCGCCTGGTCGCGTCCGCGGATCCGGCGCTGGACCCGGCACGGGCCAGGCTTGCCGATCTCGACCCCGGCGCTGGATACCGCGCGGCGATCGCCGTACTGAGCGACGACGAGTTGAAGGTCACCGAGCGCTGGTGGAGCCCTACAGCTCCAAGCCCATAGCCCGCAGCAGCGTCTGGAACTTCGCGGACGTCTCGTCCAGCTCGGCCTTCGGGTCGGACGCCGGCACGATCCCCCCGCCGGCGTACAACCGCAACCGCGACGCGGACACCTCGGCGCAGCGGATCGACACCGCCCATTCGCCGTCGCCGTTGGCGTCCATCCAGCCGACCGTTCCGGCGTAGTACCCGCGGTCGAACGGCTCCAGTTCGCCGACCAGCTGCCGCGCGTCCTCGGTGGGCGAGCCGCAGATGGCGGGCGTCGGGTGCAGCGCACCGGCCAGATGCAGCGCCGTCACGTCCGGGTCGGTCAGCTCGCCCGTCACCATGGTGCTCAGGTGCCACATCGTGGGCGTCGACACGAGCGACGGGGTCCGCGGCACGTGCAGGTCACGGCAGAACGGCCGCAGCGTCTCGACGATCGCCTCGGTCAGGACCGCGTGCTCGACGTGGTCCTTGCGCGAGGCCGCCAGCCGTTCGGCGTTCTCCCGGTCGGTGACCGGGTCGGCCGAGCGCGGCGCGGACCCGGCGTGCGGGTGCGACACCACGCGGCGCCCGCTGCGGGACAGCAGCAGCTCCGGCGTCGCGCCGATGAGGGACCGCCCGCCGGGCAGGGCCGCGGCGAACGTGTAGCCGTGCGGGTTGTCCTTGACCAGGTTGTGCAGCACGGCCTTGACCGGCACCTCGCCGGAGAACTCCAGGTCGAGGGCGCGGGCGAGCACGACCTTGCGCATACCGCGGTCCGACAGGGCCCGGACGGCGCGGGCGACCGCCTCGGCGTGGTCGACCGGTTCGGGCACGGCCCGGACGACGTCCGGACCATCCACGGTCATCCGCGGCAGATCGGCGGCCGCGGGGTGCGCCGGGGCGGCCACCTGGACCGCCTCGGGCACGACGAGGTGCCCGGGCGTCGCGGTGGTGTCGAACGGCAGGACACCGACCGCGAGCGACCCCGGGGTCCCGGCCAGAGCGGCCGGGACCGCGTCACCGAGTGCCGGCACGTCGGTGCCGGTGAAGGTCAGCCGGGAGCCGGACCCGAAGATCGTGTGCCGTGAGGTGGCGAAGTAGAAGTCGCCTGGCGTGTACTCCTCGAGCGTCTCCCTGGCATCCACACCCCCATTGTGCTCCCGCTCAGGCGGCGGCGAGCGCAAGTGTCACGGGCGCAACACTTCGCCGCCGACCTGCGGAAACGGTTACTTGAGGGCGTCGATCAATGCCGCGCGCTGGCGCTCGCCGAGTCCGCCGGCCCGCCGGTCCGGGTCGATCCCGGCCTTCTCCAGGAGCGCGGCCACCTTGACGGCGCCGAGCCCGGGAACCGCCTTCAGCAGCTGGGTGACCTTGGTCTTGCCGATCGTCTTGTCGTCCTTGGCCTTCGACAGCACCGTGTCGATGGACTGCTGACCGGACTTGATCGACGCGAGCAGCTCGGAGCGAGCCTTCCGGGCCTCGGCCGCCTTGGCCAGGGCCTCCGCACGCTGCTCCGGGGTCAACGTGGGCAGAGCCAACGTAGTAGTCCTTCCGTGTGTCGGATATCCGCTCTCGCGGCGACGGCTGGCACCCAGCGAGGTGCTTGCTCGTGCAAGCGCTGGCCAGGCCGTCTGGTCCACGCGCCCAGTAAACGCCACCTGGGCTGATGCCGCGACACCGACACGCGAGGAAACCCCCGGTCGGGGCGGGTGCGATCAGTCCTGGCAACCAACGGTGTCTTCCACTTAGAGTGACCGCAACACGTTCAACGCCGAACTTCACCGCGCGGGAGTGCCCATGCTGAGCACGATGCAGGACGGACAGCTTTCCCTTGCCAACCTGCTACAACACGGAAGCCGGGTGCATGCCGCCAGTCAGGTGACGACCTGGACCGACCAGGGGCCCCGCCGCGAGTCGTACGCGGACCTGGGTCGTAACGCTGCGCGACTGGCGAATGCACTCCGTGGTCTGGGTGTCACCGGCGACCAGCGGGTCGGCACCTTCATGTGGAACAACGCCGAGCACCTGGCGGCCTACTTCGCGATTCCCGCGATGGGCGCCGTGCTGCACACCCTCAACATCCGGCTGTTCCCCGAGCAGCTCACCTTCGTCGCGAACCACGCCGAGGACCACGTCGTGATCGTGGACGGCTCGCTCGTCCCGCTGCTGGCCAAGCAGCTGCCGGAGATGAAGACCGTCCGGCACGTGATCGTGGCCAACGGCGACCCGGCGACGCTGCAGGCGCCGGACGGCGTCGAGGTGCACTCCTACGACGCCCTGCTGGCCGCCCAGCCGGACACCTTCGACTGGCCGGAGATCGACGAGCGCTCCGCGGCCGCGATGTGCTACACGTCGGGCACGACCGGTGACCCGAAGGGCGTCGTCTACTCGCACCGCTCGATCTGGCTGCACTCGATGCAGGTCTGCATGACCGACAGCATGCAGCTCTCGCCGGCCGACAACGCGCTGGTCATCGTGCCGATGTTCCACGCGATGTCGTGGGGCCTGCCGTACGCGGCGTTCATGGTCGGCGCGTCGCTGGTCATGCCGGACCGGTTCCTGCAGCCGGGTCCGCTCGCGCAGATCCTCGCCTCGGAGAAGCCGACGTTCGCCGGCGCGGTCCCGACGATCTGGCAGGGCTTGCTGCAGCAGCTGGAGGCTCAGCCGCAGGACATCTCGCACCTGCGCGAGGTGGTCGTCGGCGGGTCGGCGTGCCCGCCCGCGCTGATGCACACCTTCGAGGAGCGCTACGGCGTGCCGATCCTGCACGCGTGGGGCATGACCGAGACGTCCCCGCTGGGCAGCGTGGCCCGGCCGCCCGCGGGCGCGACCGGCGAGGAGGCCTGGAAGTACCGGTACACGCAGGGCCGCTTCCCGGCGTCGGTGCGCGCGCGGCTCATCGACGACGACGGCAACGAGCAGCCGTGGGACAACGAGAGCGTGGGCGAGCTGGAGGTCGCCGGGCCGTGGATCGCCGGCGCCTACCACGGCGGCGCGGACCCGGAGAAGTTCCACGACGGCTGGCTGCGCACCGGTGACGTGGGCAAGATCAGCCCGGACGGCTACCTGACCCTCACCGACCGCGCGAAGGACGTCATCAAGTCCGGCGGCGAGTGGATCTCCTCGGTCGACCTGGAGAACACGGTGATGAGCCACCCGGCGGTCGCCGAGGCCGCGGTGGTCGGCGTGCCGGACGAGAAGTGGGACGAGCGGCCGCTGGTCGCGGTCGTGGTCCGGGAGGGCCAGAGCGTGACCGCCGAGGAGCTGCGTGAGTTCCTGGCCGACAAGGTCGCGAAGTGGCAGCTGCCGGAGCACTGGACGTTCATCGACGAGGTGCCCAAGACCAGCGTCGGCAAGTTCGACAAGAAGCGCCTGCGGGCCTTCCACTCGCAGGGCAAGCTGGACGTGACGCACTTCTGACGTTCACCCGGAGGCCACCCGCGTCTGCTTCGATGCGGGTGGCCTTCGCACATCTGGGGGATGCATGGGGATCAGCAGGCGGCACGTGCTGGCAGCGACCGGTGCGGCCGGGCTCGGGCTCGTCGCCGGCGCACCGTCGGCGCAGGCGATCGACCGGGCGCTACGGGAAAGCAGCCGGCGCGCGGTCGGCACGTCCGGCACCACGCTGGAGAGTGTCGCCACGCCGCTGGACGGCGCCGCGGCGTACACGCGCCTGACCGGCGGGCCGGGCTGGCCGCTGGTGGTGCGGGAGGACCTGGCGGCGGGCAAGGCGGGCCGGGACGACCGACGCACGGCGCTCACCGCGTTCGTCCAGTTCACCGACCTGCACATCACCGACTCCGAATCGCCGGCGCGGTTCGAGTACCTGCACCCGCTGATCGGCTCCGCCCACCGTCCACAGGAGACACTCGGCTCGGTGGCCACGGCCGCGCTCGTCGACCGGGTGAACAGCCTGCGGCGCGGGCCGTTCACCGGACGGCCGCTGGACTTCGTGATGACCACCGGCGACAACACCGACAACCACGAGCACCTCGAACTCGGCTGGTTCCTCGGCGTGCTCAACGGCGGCGAGGTCACCCCGAATTCCGGCGACCCGAATGTCTACGAGGGCGTGCAGGCCTCCGGCGACCCGCTGTACTGGAACCCGGACCGCCGCCTGGACGGCGACTGGTCGGCGTTCCCGGTGCTGCCCGGCATCCTGACCGCGGGCACGCGCACGTTCACCTCGGCGGGACTCGACGTGCCGTGGTACTGCACGTTCGGCAACCACGACGACAGCATCGTCGGCAGCCTGCCGGACCTGCCCGGGATGGCGCACTGGTACACCGGCCGCTACAAGGTGATCGGCAAGGACTCCGGGACCGCGGCGAAGCTGGCGCGGGCCATCCGGACACCGGGCGCGAGCGTGCCGGTCACCGAGCTGTTCGGCGGCAGCGGCACGATCCGCGAGATCACCCCGGACGAGCGGCGACGGCCGTTCACCACAGCCGAGTTCGTGCGGGCGCACCTCGACCCCGCCAACACCGGGCCCGGCCCGGCAGGCCACGGCTTCACCGGCCCCAACGCCGACGGCGTGGACGTCTACTACACGTTCCGCATCGCCCCGGGCATCACCGGCATCAGCCTCGACACCACGACGCTCGCCGGGTTCGCGGACGGCTCGATCGGGCTCGGGCAGTACCTGTGGGTCGAGCAGACGCTCAAGCGCGGCAGCTCAGTCCACTACGACTTCTGGGGCAACCGGATCACCCGCTCGGTCACCGACGAGCTGTTCATCCTGTTCAGCCACCACACCTCGGACACGATGGGCAACGTCCTGCCCGACGCCCGCCACCCGCTGGAGCCGCGCCTGACCGGGGACGCGTTCGTCGCGCTCCTGCACCGGTTTCCGAACGTGCTGGCGTGGGTCAACGGGCACACGCACGAAAACCGCATCACGCCGCGGCCGGGCGCGACCCCCGCCCAGGGGTTCTGGGAGATCAACACCGCGTCCCACATCGACTTCCCGCAGCACGCGCGCGTGATCGAGGTGGCGGACAACGCCGACGGCACGTTGTCGCTGTTCACCACCCTGATCGAGGCGCAGGCCCCGTACTCGGCCGACTACGCCGACACCTCGCCGTCCGCGCTGGCGTCGCTGTACCGGGAGCTGTCGTTCAACGACCTGCACGCCGACCCGGCCCGCACCGGCGCGGCGGCCGACCACAACACGGAGTTGTTGCTGGTCCACCCCTTGCGGTAGGAACGGATCATGACTCAGCTCGACGAGGCCGGGACGGCGCTGTTCCACCAGTCGATGCCGTTCTCGGAGCGGCTCGGCATCGAGGTGCTGGAGCACTCGAAGGACGTGGTGCGGGCGCGGCTCGCCTGGGACGCCACCCTCTGCACGATCGGCGGGGTGCTGCACGGCGGCGCGCTGATGGCGCTGGCCGACTCGACCGGCGCGGTGTGCGCGTTCCTCAACCTACCCGAAGGCGCACAGGGCACCTCGACCATCGAGTCGAAGACGAACTTCCTGCGCGGGGTGCGCGAGGGGCACGTGACCGCGACCGCCCGCCCGCTGCACGCCGGCCGCAAGGTGGTCGTGGTGGAAACCGAGCTGCACGACGACGCGGGCAAGCTCGTCGCGAAGGTGACGCAGTCGCAATCAGTCCTTTGACTGGTTTACACCACCCGTAGCGGCGGGGAGAATTCCCGGATGACCCGCGCCCTGCTCGCCGTGCTGGCCGCCGCCGTGATGGCGACGGTGACCGTGCAACCCGCGTCCGCCTCCCCCGGCCGGGCCGACGAGGCCGTCGACTACCACGAGTGGACGCCGGCGGGCCCCTTCGCGCCCGCCGGCACCGAGTCGTACGAGGGCCGGGACTACGAGCGGGCACAGTGGACCTCGCCGTTCCACGCGCCCGGGTTCGACGCGACCGAGCTGATCGCGTCGTGGAACGCGCAGACGCCGCCGGGCACCTGGATCCAGGTCGAGGCGCAGGCGCGCACGGCGACGGGCGCGGAAACCGCGTGGTACGTGATGGGCCGGTGGGCCGCGGGCGACGGTGACATCAAGCGGACGAGCGTGGACGGCCAGGACGACGCGCACGCGCAGGTCTCGGTCGACACGCTCGTGATGAAGCCCGGCGTGCTGCTGCGCTCGTACCGGCTGCGGGTCTCGCTCTACCGCGCGCCGGGCACCCGCGAGACGGCCACGGTGAGCGCGGTCGGCGCGATGACGTCGAATGTGCCGGACCGGTTCGAGGTGCCGGTTTCCCGGCCGGGCAAGGCCTCCGGCATCGAGCTGCCCGTTCCCACGTACGCGCAGAACATCCACAAGGGACACTTCCCGGAGTACGGCGGCGGCGGAGAGAGCTGGTGCAGCCCGACGTCCACCGAGATGGTGGTCGAGTACTGGGGCAGGCGGCCGCGCGAAGAGGACATGACCTGGATCCCGGCCGGCTACCCGGACCGGACGGTCGACTACGCGGCCCGGCACACCTACGACCACTCCTACGAAGGCACCGGCAACTGGCCGTTCAACACCGCGTACGCGGCGACCTTCGGCCTGCGCGGGCACGTCACGCGCCTGCACTCGCTGACCGAGCTGGAGGACTACATCGCCCGGGGCATCCCGGTGATCACGTCGCAGTCCTTCCGCGCCGACGAACTGGACGGCGCGGGTTACGGCACAGCGGGGCACATCATGGTCGTCGTCGGGTTCACGGCGGACGGCGACGTCATCGCCAACGACCCGGCCGCGAACAGCAACGCGAACGTGCGCACGATCTACCCGCGGGCTCAGTTCGAGAACATCTGGCAGCGCACCAAGCGGCACACCGAGGACGGCTCCGTGGCGAGCGGCCCCGGCGGCGTCGTCTACCTGATCACCCCGTGACGACGCGGACGAGGACATCGAGGTCAGAGCGCTTACTGGTAACTGGTGAACCCGTTCGGGTCACGGCGATGACCTCGTCCGCGATCGTCTAATATCGCCCGCCTACAAAAGGCACCGCGCCTCACACCGGATTTCCCGATACCCTCGGTACCGGTGGGGGCAACGAACCACGAGGCATGGTGGTCAACAATGGCGGCAACGGGCTGCAGTGCGACAGATGGACGATGAGAGTCGCGCTGTGATCGGCGAGGCCCGGCCCTCCAGCGCGCTCGCGAACGCCCGCGGACGTCCCACGGCGGCACGCGTGTCCGACGACGTCCTGCTCGACGCCGCGCGCCGGTGCGTCCTCGCCTCCGGGCTGCGGCGCACCACGCTGGCCGAGATCGCGCGCACGGCGAAGGTCAGCCGGATGACGCTCTACCGGCGGTTCCCGGACGTGCGCAGCGTGCTGTCCGCGCTGATGACCCGCGAGTTCGGCGCGCTGCTGCACCAGGCGACGGTGAGCGGGGCCGACGCCCCGACCGCCCGCGCGCGCCTGGTGCGCAGTTCGGTGACCGCGGTGCGGCTGCTCAACGCCGATCCGCTCATGCGCACGGTCCTCGACGTCGACACCGCGCTGGTGGTGCCCTACGTCCTGGAGCGGATGGGCGGCACCCAGCGGCTCGGCGAGAAGTTCATCGTCGCGCTGCTGGAGGCGGGGCACCGGGACGGCTCGATCCGGCGCGCGGCCACGGCCGTGCAGGCGCGGTCGGTCCTGCTCGTGGTGCAGTCGTTCGTGCTGTCGCTGCGGCCGGCCACCGCGGACGTCGCGGCCGAGGCGCTGCTCGGCGAGCTGGCGCACCACCTCAACGCGGCCCTGCGGCCGCTGTGACCCCAGGGATGCCCGCACCGGCACTGAAAATTGACCGGTTGTCCAAACGCTACGGATCGGTGGTGGCCCTCGACGAGATCTCCTTCGAGGTCGCGCCGGGTGAGCTGTTCGGGTTCGTCGGCAGCAACGGCGCGGGCAAGACCACGACGATGCGCATCGTGCTGGGCGTGCTCGCGGCGGACAGCGGCGCGGTGCGGTTCGGCGGGGAGCCGGTCACGCACGCGACCCGCACCCGCATCGGGTACATGCCGGAGGAACGCGGCCTGTACCCGAAGATGCGGGTGCTCGACCAGCTCGTGTACCTCGCCGAGCTGCACGGGCTCGACAACACGCGGGCACACCAGGCGGCGGAGGTCTGGATCGAGCGGCTCGGGCTGCGTGAGCGGCGCCGGGACGAGGTGCAGAAGCTCAGCCTCGGCAACCAGCAGCGGGTGCAGCTGGCGGCCGCGCTCGTGCACGACCCGGCGGTGCTGGTGCTGGACGAGCCGTTCTCCGGGCTGGACCCGATCGCGGTCGACGTGATGAGCGAGGTGCTGCGCGAGAAGGCGGCGGCCGGGGTGCCGGTGGTGTTCTCCAGCCACCAGCTGGATCTGGTCGAGCGGCTGTGCGACCGCGTCGGCATCATCCAAAAGGGACGGATGGTGGCGTGCGGGACGGTGGCGGAGCTGACTTCCGCGGCGCTGCTGGTCGTGTCCGCGCCGGACGCGCCGTGCAGCTGGGCCGGGGAGCTGCCCGGGGTGCGGGTGGTGGCCGACGAGCCGGGCCGGACCGTGCTGGAGCTGGGTCCCGGGGTGGACGACCAGCGCGTGCTGTCGGCCGCGCTCGCGACCGGCGCGGTGCGAGAATTCCGGTGGCGGCGGCCGAGCCTGGCCGAGCTGTTCCGGAACGTGGTCACGGGGAGCGGGGAATGACGGTCTCACCCGTCAAGGGTGTCGTCCTGGTCGCGCGGCGGGAGCTGAACACCCGCCTGCGGACGCGGTCGTTCGTGGTCGGGACCGTGGTGATCCTGCTGGTGCTCGGCGGGTACCTGCTGCTGCAGGCGACGCTGATCAAGGACGCGGACACGTCGAAGGTCGGGCTGACCGGGCAGGCCACGGCCGTCGCGGAGCAGCTGCGGGAGGCGGCCGACGCGGCAGGCGCACAGGTCGAGACGGTGCCGGTGGCGAACCCGGAGCAGGGCGAACAGCAGGTGCGCGACGGCGACCTGGACGCGCTGGTCTCCGGCAGCGCGGCCGATCTGGGCGTGGTGGTGAAGGCGGAGCTGGACCAGCAGCTGCGGGCGGTGCTGAACGGGATCGCGCAGCAGCAGGTGCTGAACGCGAAGCTGCTGGAGGCCGATCTCGACCCGGCGCAGGTGATGCGCGAGGTGGGGCAGGCGCAGGTCCGGCTGACCGAGCTGGAGCCCCGCGACGCCGACAGCGGCCAGCGGCTGGCGATCGGGCTGGTGATCGTGTTCCTCATGTTCTTCGGCATCCAGGCTTACGGCGGCATGGTGGCGCAGGGCGTGGTCGAGGAGAAGGCCAGCCGGGTCGTGGAGATCCTGCTGTCGACGTTGCGGCCGTGGCAGCTGATGCTGGGCAAGGTGATCGGGCTCGGGCTGGTCGGCCTGGTGCAGCTGCTGATCCTGGCGGTGGCCGGGCTCGCGATGGCGGTCGGCAGCGGTGCCGTGACGCTGGGCGGGGTCGCGATCGGCACGGTCGCCTGGGGGCTGTTGTGGTACCTGCTGGGCTTCTTCCTGTACGCGACGGTCTACGCCGCGGCCGGCTCGCTGGTGTCGCGGCAGGAGGACACCGCGTCCGTGGTGACGCCGGTGAGCCTGACGCTCATGGTCGGGTTCGTGGCCGGGTTCAACATCCTGATCCAGGACCCGGATTCGGCCGGGGCCCAGGTGCTGTCGCTGATCCCGGTGTTCTCGCCGATCCTGATGCCGGGCCGGATCGCCGCCGGGGTGACCGCGTCGTGGGAGGTGGCCGCGGCGCTGGTGCTGACTGTCGTGTTCGGGGCGCTGCTGACCTGGGTGAGCGGCCGGGTGTACCGGAACGCGGTCCTGCACACCGGCAGCCGCATGCGGTTGCGAACCGCGCTGCGGTCCTAGGAAGTGTCCTGTAAGTCATCGGAGCCAGAGGATGATGGCGGCGATGGTGAGTTCGGCTTGGTAGTAGGCGGCGCGTTTGGCGTAGCGGGTGGCTAGGTCGCGGAACTGTTTGGGCCGGTTGAAGCAGCGTTCGACCACGTTGCGCCGCTTGTAGGTCTCGGCATCGAAGGCAGGTGGGCGTCCGCCGCGGGAACCTCTGGCGACGCGGCGAGCGATCTGATCCTCGCGCAGGACTGACGAACCGGATCCGCCGATCTCGCATCGCTTGCCGAGTTGAGGGGTGCGAGTAGGCCTTATCCGCGACCACCAGCGCGGGTCGGCATCGCGGTCTGCCTGGTCCGATCCGGGCGACCGCGATGCCATCGAGCAGCGGCAGCAGTTGCGGATTGTCCCCGGCCTGGCCCCCGGTGAGCAGCACCCGCATCGGCAGCCCGCGGCCGTCGACGGCGAGGTGGATTTTGGTGCTCAGTCCGCCGCGGGAGCGTCCGAGTCCTTCCCCGTCGACCGCGAGCGTCTCGACGCCGGGGCGCAGCCCCCCTTTTTTCCGGGCGCCCGCAGAATGCTGGTGCGCCCGGACCACGCTCGAATCAACCGAGATGACCCACTCGACGTCGCCGACCGAGTCGTCTTTGACGATCACCTCGTCCAGGATCTTCTACCAGGTGTCATCCGCGGTCCACAACCGCAACCGCTCGTGCGCGGTCTTCCACGGCCCATACCGTTCGGGCAGGTCACGCCACGGAGCGCCGGTGCGAAGCTTCCACAGAATCGCGTTGAGCACCTGCCGGTGATCCCGCCACCGCCGACCCCGACCCGACACCGGCAACAACGGCTCGATCCGCGCCCACGCCCGATCCGTCACCTCACCCCGACCCACCACAACCCAAGATCAAACCAGAACCGCAGCTAGATCAATTACAGGACAGGACCTAGGCGCCAGGCTCGAGGTCGAGGGGACCGTCGAGGTCGCGCAGGCAGGCCTCGAAGCTCAAAACCTCCGCCGCGGGGACAGCTAGGTGATGGCGTTGAAGCGGTCCAGCGCGACCTTGCGTTCCTGCGCGTGGTCGACCATCGGGGCCGGGTAGTCCTTCGGCGGGCGCGGCAGCTTCCACGGCTGGTGCACGGCCTTGCCGGGGATCTCGCGCAGTTCCGGGACGTACTTCCGCACGTAGGCGCCGTCCGGGTCGAACTTCTCGCCCTGGGTGGTGGGGTTGAAGACGCGGAAGAAGGGCGCCGGGTCGGTGCCGGTGCCCGCCACCCACTGCCAGTTCAGCTGGTTGGACGCCAGGTCGCCGTCCACGAGGTGGTTCATGAAGTGCCGGGCGCCGAGCCACCACGGCTGGTGCAGGTCCTTGACCAGGAAGCTCGCGACGATCATCCGGACGCGGTTGTGCATCCAGCCCTCCGCGAGCAGCTGACGCATCCCGGCGTCGACGATCGGGTACCCGGTGCGGCCGGCGCGCCAGCGGTCGAAGGACTCCCGGTCGGTGTCGTACTCCAGTTCGTCGAAGCGCTCGTCGTAGTTCTTGCGCGCGGTTTCGGGGCGGTGGTGGAGCACGTCGGCGTAGAACTCGCGCCAGGCCAGTTCGCTGCGCAGGGATTCGACGTCCTTGCCGTGCCGGGTGTCGAGGTCGGCCAGCAGGGTGCGGGGGTGGAGACAGCCCCAGCGCAGGTACGGCGAGAGGCGGGTGGTGGCCGGCCGGTCCGGGCGGTCGCGATTGGTCGCATAGCCGTCCAGGCCGCCGTCGAGGAACTCCTCCCACACCTCATGCGCGGCGGCTTCACCCGGCCGCGGCAGGGCCATCGGGCCGAGGTCGGGTTTTTCAGGGAGGCGGAAGGGTTTCCCCGGCTCGATCCAGTCCACTGTGGAGTGAGGCGCCGGCGCGCGCCAACCGTGCCGGCACCAGGCGCGGTAGAACGCGCTGAAGACCCGGTAGGGCTCGCCGTCGGGTTTCGTGACGCGTCCCGGGGTCACCGCGTAGGGCGAGCCGCATTCGACCCAGTCGATTTCGCCGAGCGCCTCGGCGACCGCCCGGTCCCTGCGGCTGCCGTAGGGGCCGGTGTCGGTGCTGACATGGACACTGCCCGCGCCGACCGCCCGCGCCACCCGGGGCACCTCGCGGACCGGGTCGCCGTGGACCAGCATGAGCCGCCCGTCGAGGCTGTCGGCGAGCGCTTCGAGGCACCCGTACAGGAACGCCTGCCGTGGCTTGCCCGCCGGCTTCAACAACGCGTCGTCGAGCACGTACAGCGCGAGCACCCGGGAGGCGCGCTCGGCCGCGCTCACCAGGGCGGGCAGGTCGGCGAGCCGCAAATCGCGCCGAAACCATAACAAGGCGGTACTCACGGTCGCCGACTCTAGGCGATCTGGGGTAATCCGGCTCAGCGACTACTCGATCGGGAACGCCGGTGACCCTGGGTACGTCTAGATCATGTGCGGCAGACACCGGAGGACCCCGTGTTCGAGGGCGCCCATGCCCTGGTCGACCTCGTCCGGACGCTGTACCGGCGCCCCGGCCTGAGCAGGCGGGATCCGGAGCTGCGCGTCCGCGGCGACGTGCCGCTCCCCCTGGTCTGCCTGCTGCGCAAGCCGGGCTCGGCGAAGTTCCTGCCGCGGCTGGGTGCCCAGCTCGACGTCGAACTCCGGCAGGTCCCGCACGCCTACCTCGACGCGAACGCGGTGCGCAACCCCGCGGTCCTGCCGCTGTTGGAGGAACTGCACGACCGCCTCGGCACGGACGCGTTCGGCCGCGGCCACCTCAAGCACTTCGACCACTACCGGCTAACGACCTGGCTGACCGAGCGCTCCCTGCCGCGCGCGGAGGGCAAGGGCGACCGGCCGATCGTGCGGTTGCTGCGCGACTGGACCGGCCAGCGCGGGCCGGGTGGCGCGGACGCGACGGTCGACCACGTGCCGGTCGGCGGGTGGAGCAAGGCCGCGCTGAGCGTGCTGTGGTGGATCCTGCGGTACTTCGGGTTCCGGTGGGGTCGTCACCGCGTGCCCGGGCTGGGCCGGGAGAGCCGCTGGTTCATGCGCCAGCCGTTCATGGTCCCGCGTCACTCGGCGGACTTCCTCGGGTTCGCCGAACGGCTGACCCGGGACCGGCTCGGATCGGAGAACCCCGAGCAGCTCAAGAAGCTGCTCGTGCACGCGTTCCTGCAGGACCTTCGCGAGGCGTACCGCCGCCGGAAGCTGCGGTTCCTGCCGCGGCGACGGGGCTGGCGGCGCACGGCGTACGTGACCGTGCTGCTCGACAACGTCACCGAGGCCAACGGCGGCTGGGAGCTGCTCCGGCTGATCAACGAGGTGCGCAACGAAACGGGTGACCTGGACCCGCTGCTGATCATCACCGCGAGCGACGAGCGCCCGCCGCCGGCCGCGGAGTCGGTCGCCGGGGCCGAGCCGGCCGCCCGCGCCACCCGGGCCTGGTCGACGTGGAAGCACCGGCTGCCGGGCAGGCGGCAGATGCTGGCCGGCGACGCGCGGTACCTGTTCATCGACCTGCCCAAGCCGTCGCCGGCGATCACGCCGGAGGACGCCGGCGTGTGGGAAGACCGGCAGGCCGGGCCGGTCGCGCCGCCGTGGATCGCGCGTCGCGGAGTGCTCGAACTGGCTGTGGCCGCCCTGTTGGTGGTGAGCCTCGCGCCGACCGCGGTGAAGGTGGACGAGTACTGGGGCGCGCACTGCTCGTTCTTCCGGGCCGGGTTGTCCTCGGGCGTGGCCACGAAGGTCGTGGACGGGCAGTGCGTCGGCTACAGCGACAACGCGCGCCAGGTCTTCGGGGAGAACGAACGCCTGCGGCAGGCGCAGTTGCTGGTGTTCGCGGAGAACGCGAAGGCCGAGGAGCTGCACCGCGCCAACCCGGGACGCGCGTACGTGAGCGTGGTGTACCTGGCGGGGCTGACGAACAACGAGCACTCGCCCGCGACCGCGCACGCCGTCGCCGAGGAGCTGGAAGGCGTGGTGATCCGGCAGCGCGAGCAGAACGACCCGTCGTCGAGCGTGAAGCCGCTGCTGCGAGTGGTCGTGGCCAACGGCGGGACCGGGATGTCGGCCGCGGACGTGGTGACCCGGGACATGCTGGTTCCGTTGATCGAGGGCGATCCAGGGATCCTCGGGGTGCTCGGGTTCGACCGGAGCGTCGCGCAGACCGAGCAGGCGATCGCGGAGCTGGGTGCGCACGGGATTCCCGCGCTGGGCACGACGTTGACGGCAGTGGGGCTGGCGGACCGGTCGCCGCTGTACTTCCAGCTGGTGCCGGACAACACCCAGCAGGCCGAGTTGCTCGCCGGGTACGCGCGGTACGTGGGGGCGCCGAAGGTGACGATCTACCACCCGCCGCTCGATCCGGGGAACAGTTACGTGAGCACCCTGGTCGAGGTGGTGCGGCAGCGGCTGGCCGGGATCGAGGTGGCGAGCCAGGGCTGGACCACGAGCGTCGGATCGCTGCCGTCGCTGTGCCGGGATCCGGCCGATCGGAGCCGCGAAATCGTGTTCTACGCGGGGCGGGAGACCGAGTTCGGTGATTTCCTGCGCACGGTGCGAAGCAATTGTGCCGAGCCGCGGAAACTGCCGCGAATCGTCGCCGACGACGCGGTGTCGCGGTTCGTGGCGCACGCGCCGGACCGGAATCGCAGCGAGCTGAACGGGATTCCCGTCTCCTACGTCGGGATGGGCAGCCCGGTGGTGCTCGGCGGGCAGGCGTGCGTGGACGGACGGCCCGGGGCGCTGCCCGGTGGCGGGCCCGCGCTGGACGCGTTCTGCGCCGGCTACGCCGATCTGTTGCGGGACTTGCGGAAGCTGCCCCCGGAGGAGGCGCCGACCACGCCGTGGGCCGGGGAGCGGGTGGGCGGCCTCTACGACGCGGCTGGATTCTTCCTGGACGCGGCCCGGCGGTTGCCGCTCCTCGGGGGTGGTGCGGGTGCGTCCGGTCCGGTTGCCCCGAACCGGGCGGCGGTGGCGCAGCAGTTCCGCGAGATGACCTTCCAGGGCGCGACGGGCGAGATCAGCTTCGAGAGGTCCCGGATCGCGAACGACCGGAGCCTGGCGATCCTGACGATCGCGAACATCTCCCGGCTCGACGGCCCGGACGGGGTGCCCACCTGCGCGTACCTGGTGGGCAAGCTGTACAGCGAAAGCGAGCCCCGCGAGGCGAACGGGTGCCCGGTGACGGGGTGAGGTGTTCGGTTCGGGGGTTGCTCGGGAGACATACCCACGAAATGGCCAACGGTGCCCGCATCAACGGACCAACCGCGCAAACGCCCCACCGACCAAAACAGAACGGCGCGCCCCGCCAGGGACGCGCCGTCAGGGAACGCAGCAGACTCAGCGCTCGGAGATCGCGGTGTACTCGCGCTCCTTCTCGCCGATGTAGATCTGCCTCGGGCGGCCGATCTTCGTCTGCGGGTCGTTGATCATCTCGCGCCAGTGCGCGATCCAGCCGGGCAGCCGGCCGAGCGCGAACAGCACAGTGAAGAACTGCGTCGGGAACCCGAGCGCGCGGTAGATCAACCCGGTGTAGAAGTCGACGTTCGGGTAGAGCTTGCGCTCGATGAAGTAGTCGTCCGAGAGCGCGGTCTCTTCCAGGCGCTTCGCGATGTCCAGGAGCTCGTCGTTCGGCGCGAGCTTGCCCAGGATCTGGTCCGCGGTGCGCTTGATGATCTTGGCGCGCGGGTCGTAGTTCTTGTACACCCGGTGGCCGAAGCCCATCAGGCGCACGCCCTTTTCCTTGTTCTTCACGCGGTTGACGAAGTTCGCCACGTCACCGCCCTCGGCCTTGATGCCGTTCAGCATCTCCAGCACGGCACTGTTGGCGCCACCGTGCAGCGGCCCGAACAGCGCCATGATCCCGGCCGAAATGCTCGCGAACAGGTTGGCCTCGGACGAGCCGACCAGCCGCACCGTCGACGTGGAGCAGTTCTGCTCGTGGTCGGCGTGCAGGATGAACAGCAGGTCCAGCGCCTTGGCGACCTCGGGGTCGACCTCGTACGGCTCGGCGGGCAGGCCGAACGTCATCCGCAGGAAGTTCTCCACCAGGCCCAGCGAGTTGTCCGGGTACAGGAACGGCTGGCCGATGGACTTCTTGTAGGCGTACGCCGCCAGCGTCGGCACCTTGGCCAGCAGCCGGACGGTGGACAGCTCCACGTTCGGTTCGTCGAACGGGTTGAGCGAGTCCTGGTAGAAGGTGGACAGCGCGGACACCGCGGAGGACAGCACCGGCATCGGGTGCGCGTCACGCGGGAAGCCGTCGAAGAAGCGCTTGAGGTCCTCGTGCAGCAGGGTGTGCCGGTTGATCTTCTGCGTGAAGTCGTCCAGCTGCGCCTGGGTCGGCAGGTTGCCGTAGATCAGCAGGTAGGAGACCTCGAGGAAGCTGGAGCGCTCGGCCAGCTGCTCGATGGGGTAGCCGCGGTAGCGGAGGATCCCGGCGTCACCGTCGATGTAGGTGATGGCCGAGGAACACGACCCGGTGTTGACGAACCCCGGGTCGTACGTGATGTACCCGGTCGACGCCAGCAGCTTCCCCAGCTCGATGCCGGGAGCACCCTCGACGGCATTGACAACCTTCAGCTCGTGCTCGCCAGTCGGTAGGCGCAGCGATACGGTGCCGCCACCGGTCGCCGCAGTCGCGTCGGACATGCAGGTCGTCCCTCTCACGGTCACACGGGCCGGCAGCTCCTGCAGGTCACACAGGCAGCTTCGTGAACGCGCGTGACCGGAAATCGTCCGCGCACACCGCCCCGCTGGGGTATTAATTCTCCCATTACGCTAGTCGAACAACGGGCCTTCGCGCAGCCATTGTGTTACCTAGAGCAAACCGTTGGGATCAGGTTCACACCATCTCGGCCGCGGTGGGCGGCTCGGCGCCACTCCGGGAGACGGTGATGGACGCAGCCTTGGCCGCGAAAGTCAAGGCCTCGCGCCAGCCGGACTCGCCCAGATCCGTGAGCGTGCCCACATTCCGATCGTGCAGCCACGACAGCAGCGCGCCCTGCACCGTGTCGCCGGCGCCGATCGTGTCCACCAGCTGCGCGGGCGCGGACGGTACCGAAACGGTCACGGATCCGGTGTGGACGGCCAGACCGTCGCCGCCGCGGGTCAGGACGACGGCGTCGACCCCGGCGTCCAGCCACGACTTGATCGCCGCGTCCAGCCCGGCGGCGCCGGCCAGCCACTCGCCGTCGTCGTCGGACAGCTTCAGCAGGCGCACGTCCGGCAGCCACGAGGTGAACCGGCGGCGGTAGGCGTCGGCGTCGGCGATGAGGTCGGCCCGGATGTTCGGGTCCAGCGCGGTCAGCACACCGCGGGCGGCTTCGCGGCGCAGCACCGTCTCGTAGCTGGTGGCGCCGGGCTCCAGGACCATGCCAAGCGTGCCGAGGCACAGCACGGTGACGTCGCCGGGCAGCGGGCCCGGGTCGGCGACGAGCCGATCGGCCGTGCCCTCGGTGTAGAAGGTGTAGCTCGCCGACCCGTTCGGCGCGAGCGCCACGACGGCGAGGGTCGTGTTTTCCGGACCCTCCTGCACCATCGATATGTCGACGTTCGAGGCCGTCAGCCGGTCCCGCAGGGCCTGCCCGAAGCGGTCGGTCGAGATCCGGGACAGGAACGCGGTCGGCGTGCCGAGCCGCCCGGCCGCGAGGGCCACGTTGTAGGGGCCGCCGCCGAGGCGCGGCACCAGGGACGTCAGGCCGTCGTTCGTCTTCTCGGCACCCGGCACCAGGTCGACCAGCGCCTCGCCACCCACCACGATCACGGGCGAGATGCTAGCCCGCCGAGCAACAACTCAGACAGAGCCGTGAACGCCTCCGCGTCCGACACCCCGGTCCGCGAGCCGACCACCCCGGTCTGGATGGCCTCGACGAGCACCGCGGCCATCTCCGCGATGAGCGTCGCGTGGACCTCGCGGAACACCCCGTCCGCGACGCCCTTGGCGATGAACGACCGGATCTTCGCCGCCGCGGCCCTGCTGTTCAGCTCGTAGGCCGCGCGGGCCGGGGCGAAGTCGTTGATGTCCCGCATGAACGCCGGGGACGCCCGGTTCAGGTACTCGGCGATGCCGCTCAGGTAGACGCCGATGATCTCGCGCGCGTCCTCGATGCCGGCGGTCCGCTCGTCGAGCAGGTCGGCGGCGCCCTTGAAGTAGTGCGCCACGACGCGGACGGCGAGCTGCTCCTTGCTCGGCGCCAGCGCGTACAGCGTCGACTTCGAGCAGTGCGTCTTCGCGGCCAGGTCGTCGAGCGTGAAGTGGACGAAGCCCTCGACCAGGAACAACTCCTCCAGCTCGGCGAGCAGCGCCCGCTGCCGGGCGGTCAGCGCCTTGCCACCCGGGGGTCGTAGCGCCTCGCGACTGGTCATCGGACCACCGTATGTGCTGTACTGGAGACGATTACAGAGTACTGCCGTGAGTACACCCCCGGAGGCGATGATGCCGGTCGACCGCCTGCTCCCCGGCCGCGAGTACGAGGACCTGCTCGCGCTGGCGACGGAACTGGCCCGCGACGAGCTCAAGCCGCTCGCCGCCGAGTACGAGGAGGCCGAGCGCTTCCCGCGCGAGCAGTTCCGGCTGCTCGGCAAGTCGGGCCTGCTCGGGCTGCCGTACTCCGAGCGCTGGGGCGGCGGCGAGGTGCCGTACGAGGTGTACCTGCAGGTGCTGGAGGAGATCGCGGCCGCGTGGATGTCGGTCGGCGTCGGGCTCTCGGTGCACACCATGTCCTGCTACGCGCTGGCCCACTACGGCACGGACGAGCAGCGCGACCGGTGGCTGCCGGACATGCTCGAGGGGCAGCTGCTAGGCGCGTACGCGCTGTCGGAGTCGCACGCCGGGTCCGACGCGGCGGCGCTGTCGACGCGGGCGCGGCTGGACGGCGACCAGTACGTCGTCAACGGCACGAAGGCGTGGATCACGCACGGCGGCGAGGCCGACTTCTACACGACGATGGTGCGCACCGGCGAGTCCGAGATCTCGTGCCTGCTGGTGGACGGCCGGACGCCGGGCCTGTCCGCGGCGCCGCCGGAGCGGAAGATGGGACTCACCGGGTCCACCACCGCACAGATGATCTTCGCCGACGCGCGGGTGGACGCCGACCGGCTGATCGGCCCGGCAGGCGCCGGGATGCGCATCGCACTGTCCTCATTGGACTCCGGGCGACTCGGGATCGCGGCCTGCGCGGTGGGTCTGGCGCAGGCCGCCCTCGACGAGGCCGTCGCGTACGCGAAGGGGCGCACGCAGTTCGGCAAGCCGATCATCGACTTCCAGGGCTTGGAGTTCCTGCTCGCCGACATGGCCGCCGCGGTCGACTCGGCCCGCGCGACGTACCTGGACGCCGCGCGGCGGCGCGACCGCGGGATGCCGTTCGGCCGCCAGGCGTCGGTCGCGAAGCTGATCGCGACCGACGCGGCGATGAAGGTGACCACCGACGCCGTCCAGGTCCTCGGCGGCGCCGGGTACACGCGCGACTTCCCGGTGGAGCGCTACATGCGCGAGGCGAAGGTGCCGCAGATCTTCGAGGGCACCAACCAGATCCAGCGCATGGTGATCGCGCGCCACCTGAAGCGCGCCTGAGCCATCGCAGCACCCCTGAACGCAGAACTCGCGCGGTCGGGCGCGAGTTCTGCGCTCGCGGGCGCGGGACCTACTCGGCGTAGCGGCGGGGCGTCACGACGCCCTCGCCGCTGGTGTCGTCGAAGCGGTAGACCTCCTGGCCGCGCACGAAGACCCGCATCGCGCGGTTCATCACGTCCAGCGGGTCGCCCGACCACAGCACGATGTCGGCGTCCAGGCCCGGCTTCAGCGAACCGATCCGGTCGTCCAGCGACAGCATCGCCGCCGGGTTGACCGTCAGCGCCCGCAGCGCGGTCTCCGGGTCCAGCCCGTCCTTCACGGCGAGCGCGGCCTGGTAGACGAGGAAGTTGATCGGCACCACCGGGTGGTCCGTGGTGATCGCGATCTTCACCCCGGCCCGCGCCAGGATGCCGGCCGACCGCAGCGTCCGGTTCCGCAGCTCGACCTTCGACCGCGTGGTGAACAGCGGCCCGAGGATCACCGGGACGTCCTTCTCCGCCAGCACATCCGCGATCAGATGCCCCTCGGTGCCGTGGTTGACGACCAGCTTGTAGCCGAACTCCTCGGCGAGCCGGATCGCGGTCACGATGTCGTCGGCGCGGTGGGTGTGCTGGTCCCAGTACAGCTCGCCGTCGAGGACCTTCGCCAGGGTCTCCAGCGTCAGGTCGACGTCGAACGGCTTGCCCTCGGCCCGCGCGTGGTCGCGCTGGGCGGCGTAGTTGCGGGCCTTCGTGAACGCCTCGCGGATGATCGCCGCGACACCGAGCCTGGTCGACGGCGTCTGCTGCTTGTCGCCGTACACGCGCTTCGGGTTCTCGCCCAGCGCGCTCTTCACGCTGACCGCCTCGTCGAAGACCATGTCGAGCGCGGTGCGGCCCCACGTCTTCACCGCGACGGTCTGCCCGCCGATCGGGTTGCCGGAGCCGGGCTTGATCACCACGCTGGTGACCCCGCCGGAGAGGGCGTCGTCGAAGCCGATCTCGAACGGGTCGATGCCGTCGATCGCGCGGAAGCGGGCGCCGTTCGGGTCGGTCATCTCGTTCGTGTCGTTGCCGGCCCAGCCCTCGCCCTCCTCGTGCACGCCGAGGTGGGTGTGGGCGTCGACGAACCCGGGCAGCACCCAGGTGCCCGAGGCGTCCACCAGCTCCGCGTCCTCCGGAACGTCGACCTCCGCGGCCGTGCCGACCGCGGTGATCCTGCCGTTTTCGACCAGAACCGTGCCGCCGTCGATCGGGTCACCCTCGACCGGCACCACGTATCCGCCAACAATCGCCTTCACCATGGTGAGCCACGCTAACGGAACCGCTTCGCCAGGTGCACGAGGTGGTAGTGCGCCTCGGGGGTTCGTCCGGTTTCGACGTATCCCAGCCGGGCGTACAAGCGCAGCGGGCCTTTGCTGAGCTCGCCGGTGAACAGCCGCAGCACCCGCACCTCCGGCGGCAGCCGGTCCTCCGCGGCCTTCATCAGCGCCGAGCCGAGTCCCGCGCCCTGACGATCAGGCGCGACCACCAGCCGTCCGACCTCGCCCACCTCACCCCGGAAACGGATCCGGACACTCGCGACCAACCGCCCCGACTCGCGGACGCCCCACGTGACCACGTCGGGATCGGACAACACGGCGCGCAGCTCGTCGAGGGTCTCGCGCAGCGGCGGCAGGTCGAAGTCGCGGTGGGCCCGCGCCTCGGTGAGGAACGCGGCGCGCTGCAGGGTGAGCAGCTCGCCCGCGTCCGCCGCGCCGAGCCGGACGGGGTCAGCCATGGACGCGGATGCCCCAGCTGCCGGTCCACGAGCCGCCCGGCTCCAGCTCGATCAGATCGGTGCCCGAGTTCAGCGCGTCGGCGGGGCACGTCATCGGCTCGATCGCGACGGCGCGGCCGCGGCCGACCAGGTCGGTGGGCGTGAACACCTGCACCCAGCCGAAGTCCGGCCCGGCCCACACGTCGACGCTGCGTTCGCCGTGGGACAGGACGTGGTGGAACCGGCCGTCCTCGGCCGCGACGAGACCGCCGAACGCCGTGTCCAGGTCGACCTCGGCGAGCACCCGGCCCGCGCGGAAGTCGTACTCGGTGCCCGCGGTGTCCTGCTCGTCGCCGTAGGGCAGCTGCTGGTCACCCACATAGGGGCGCACCCGGGTCGCCGGCAGGGTCAACGTCAGCTCGTCGGTCGGCACGTCGCCGATGCGGAAGTACGGGTGCGCGCCCACGCCGACCCCGATGGCGGATTCGCCCTCGTTGCGGATCTCGTGGGTGACGGTCAGCTCGCGCGGCGCCAGGTCGTAGGTGATCCGCGCCTGCAGCGGCACCGGCCAGCCCGGCTGCTTCCCGACCTCGATCTCGAACGTGATCGACGATTCGGCGTGCTCGACGAGCGTCCACTCGCGGTGCCGGGTCAGGCCGTGGATGGCGTTGCCGCGGGCCTCCTCGGTGACCTCCAGCTGCTGCTCCTCGCCCTGGTAGGTCCACCGCGCGGCCTTGGTCCGGTTGGGCCACGGCAGCAGAATCTGCCCGGCGCCCTTCGGCGGGTGCTCGTCCTCGGCGAAGGTCTCCAGGTAGGGCACGCCGCTGATCTCGAACGCCCGCAGGCCCGCACCGATCTCGGTGACGACGGCGCGCGCGTTGCCGCGGGTGATCTCGAACTGCTGTCCCGTGGGGTTGGCCATGCCGACGAACATAGCGCCCGAAGAACTAACTAGACCGGTCGTCATAGTTTGCGCTACGGTGATCGACATGGTCCGGAGAACCGACACCCGCAACCGCATGGTCGCCTCGGCCGCGGAGCTGTTCCACACGCAGGGCTACCACGCCACCGGGCTGAACCAGCTGGTCAGCGCCGGAGGTGCGCCGAAGGGTTCCCTCTACTTCCACTTCCCCGGCGGCAAGGAGCAGCTGGCCGCCGAGGCGGTCGCGTTCTCCAGCGAGAACATGGCGGCCCTGCTGCGCTCGACGCTCGACTCCGCGCCGGACGCCGCAACGGCCATCACGCGGGTGATCGACGCGCTGGGCCGCAACCTGGTCGACACCGGCTACCGGTCCGGCTGTCCGATCGCGACAGTCGCACTCGACGCAGGCGACAGCGAACCGATCCGGCAGGCGTGCACGGACGGGTACACGTCCTGGCACGCCGTCATCACCGAGTACCTCACCGGACAGGGCATCGCGGCGGAGAAGGCGGCGACGCTGGCGACCATCGCGCTCAGCGCCATCGAGGGCGCCCTGCTCCTGGCCAAGACCCAGCACGACCTCGCGCCGCTGCACGCCGTCGGCGAGCACCTGCGCGCCACCTTCGAACGGGAGCTGTCATGAAGGTCCACCACCTCAACTGCGGCACCATGCGCCCGCTCGGCGGGCGTCTGATCGACGGCCGCGGCGGGTTCCTGCACCGCGCCGAGCTGGTCTGCCACTGCCTGCTCGTCGACACCGGCGCCGAACTGGTCCTGATCGAGACCGGCATGGGGTCGCCTGCCGTCGACCGCGCCGACGAGTGGCTGGGTGCGAAGTTCGTGCGCATGGTCGGCGTGCGGACGTCGGTGGCGGAGACCGCCGCCGAGCAGGTCCGGCGGCTCGGCTACGACGTCGAGGACGTCCGGCACGTCGTCCTGACCCACCTCGACCTCGACCACGCCGGCGGCTTGGTCGACTTTCCGCACGCCACCGTGCACGTCTACGCCGAGGAGCTGCGTGCGCTGCAATCACCGCGTGACGCGAAGGAACGCCTGCGGTACAAGCAGGTCCACTTCGCGCACGGTCCACAGTGGAGCAGCTATCCGGACACCGGCGAGGAGTGGTTCGGCTTCGGTGCGGTGCGCGAGCTGAAGGGGCTGCCACCGGAGATCCTGCTGGTCCCGCTCGGCGGGCACACGCGCGGGCACGCCGGGGTCGCGGTGGACACCGGCGACGGCTGGCTGCTGCACGCCGGTGACGCGTTCTTCCACCACGGTCAGATCGATCCGTTTCGCGCGCACGCCACCCCGGGCCTCGCGTGGTTCGAGGCCCGGGTGGAGACCGTGCCGGGCGCGCGGCGGGAGAACCACCGGCGGTTGCGCGAGCTGGTGCGCGACCACGGCGACGAGGTCACGGTGCTGTCGGCGCACGATCCCTGGTTCCTGAAGCACGCATCGCGAACCAGTTGACCAGCCACAACAGGATGCCGACGCCGAGCAGGATCGCCGCGATCGTGTAGTCCCGAGCCGGGCGGCCGGACAGCGGGCTCACCAGGTACAGGCAGAACACCGCGGCCAGCGCCGGGATGATCGTCGGCGCGCGGAAGTGCGGGTGGTCCACCTTCTCCCGGCGCAGCACCAGCACCGCGACGTTGACGATGGCGAACACCACCAGCAGCAACAGCGCCGTCGTCCCGCCGAGCACGCTGATGTCCACCGTGGACACCAGCACGATCGCGATGAGGCTGGTGAACACGATCGACACCCACGGCGTGCGGCGCAGCGGGTGCACCCTGCCGAGCACCTTCGGGATGATCCGCTCGTTCGACATGCCGTAGAGCAGGCGGCTGGCCATCAGCATGTTGATCAGGGCCGAGTTGATGACCGCGAACAGGCCGATCGCGGAGAACACCTCGCGCGGGAAGCCGGGCGCGCCGACGTCGAGCACCTTCAGCAGGGCGTTGCTCTTCGCGGCGGCCAGCTCGTCGGCCGGTACCAGCAGGGAGGAGGTCAGCGACACCAGCACGTAGATGGTGGCCGCGACGACCATGCCCCACAGCATCGCCTTCGGGAAGATGCGCACCGGGTCGCGGCACTCCTCGGCCATGTTGACCGAGTCCTCGAACCCGACCATCGCGAAGAACGCCAGCGAGGTCGCCGAGGTGATGGCGACGAGCGCGGTCTGGTCGGCGGTGTCGATCTCGACCAGGCGGCCGGCGTCACCGGAGCCGTTGAGCACCGCCCACACCCCGACGCCGATGATGATCAGCAGACCGGACAGCTCGATGCAGGTGAGCACCACGTTGGTCTTCACCGACTCGCTCACGCCGCGGAAGTTGATGGCAGCCAGGCCGACGATGAACAGCGGCGCGATCAGCCAGCCCGGGAGGTCGACGAACTCCTTCAGGTAGGTGTCGGCGAACGCGATCGCGGCCGAGGACGCGGACGTGATGCCCGAGCACATCACCGCGAACGCGACCATGAACGTCAGGAACGGGATCCGGAAGGCGCGGTTGGTGTAGAGCGCGGCGCCTGCCGCTTTCGGGTACTTCCCGACGAGTTCCAGGTAGCTGAACGCGGTCATGAACGCGACCACGAACGCCAGGAGGAAGGGTAGCCACAGCGCGCCGCCGACGCGGCCGGCCACCTGCCCGGTCAGTGCGTAGACGCCGGTGCCGATGATGTCTCCGACCACGAAGAACAGCAGGAGCTTCGGGCCGATGACCCGTTTGAGGGCCGGTTCCTGAGTAGCGCTCACCTCAGCCATGCCCGAGAAGTGTGCCGCAATCCGATTTGCCGGGCCACGCTTTCGGGGGAATGCCCGCCGTTTGGATCAACGCTGGGAGGTAACACCGGTGCGTCGACGGCTTTCGACGGGAGACCGGGATGACACGCCTGCCGGAGATCTGTTGAACCACGGGCCGGAGGATGGCACCCCGAACGCCTCCGGCCCCGTGCCGGCTGCTCGACGAAGAGCAGCCCCTGCCGAATGGCCGAGCGCGTCCGCGCCGCGCCTGCCGCGGGGCCGGCGGTGTCCCGAGATCCGCCGGCCCCGGGGTGACCACACCGGACGGTCAGGCCCGCGCGATGACCCCGAACTCCACTCCGGACGGATCGGTGATCGTCGCCATGCGGCCGTACACGAAGTCCTCCGGTTCGGTGGACTTCCCGCCGGCCGCGAGCGCCCGCGCGATCGTCTCGTCCGTGTCGGCCACCTCGAACGTCGTCGCCCACCTGGAGTCCGCGGGGCCCG
Organism: Amycolatopsis sp. 3B14; assembly: GCF_050958625.1. Lineage (NCBI taxonomy): Bacteria > Bacillati > Actinomycetota > Actinomycetes > Pseudonocardiales > Pseudonocardiaceae > Amycolatopsis > Amycolatopsis sp. 3B14. The sequence goes on along the minus strand of NZ_JBHZEN010000034.1, from coordinate 36,469 downwards.
GCACGCCCATGATCCCGCCGACTTCGTGCCCGTCGGGCCGGCGGAGGAACGTGAAGTCCAGCTCGGGCAGGTCGGCGTTGCGGTCCAGCGTGAAGCCGAACACCTGCGGGTAGAAGGCGCGCGCGTGCTCGGGCCGGGCCGTGGTCAGGTCGTTGCGGACGAGCGAGCCGGGCTCGTTGACCACCTGGCAGCCGGGCAGCTCACGGCCCTGCCACAGCCCGAACCGGGCGCCGACCGGGTCCACCGCCAGCGCGATGCGGGCGCGGCCGCCGAATTCGGTGGGACCCTCGACGACCTGCCCGCCCGCGGCGCGCACCCGCTTGGCGGTGGCGTCGCAGTCGGCGGTCGCGAGGTACGTCGTCCAGGCCGGGGCGCCTTCGGCGAACCCGGCGGCCACGCGGTCGCCCAGCAGGAACAGGTCGTCGCGCGTGGTCCACCCGAACACGGCGCGGTAGAACGCGGCGGCGCGCGGCAGGTCGGGGGCGGTGAGGGCCATCCAGGTCGGGGTGCCCTCGGGCTGGTTGGTGTCGACGGAGCTCATACCGCGAACGGTAGGAGCCGAGCAGGTCAGTTCCCGTCCTACTTGGTGACCGCCGCGGCCCGGTAACGCCAGAACGCGGGCAGCAGCGCGACGGCGATCGCGATGAACACGATGACCAGCACGCCGCCACCGGTCGCGGCGGCGGCCGTACCGACCGCGGCCGCGGTCCAGCCGTGCGTGAGGTCGGCGATCCGGGGCCCGCCGGCGACGACGACCGTGAACGCGCCCTGCATCCGGCCACGCATCTCGTCGGTCGCGGCCATCACCAGGATCGCCTGCCGGTAGATCGCGCTGACCATGTCCGCGGCGCCGGCCAGGCACAGGAACACCACGGCGAGCCACAACGAGCTCGACAGCCCGAAGCCGACCACGGCCAGGCCCCACGCGCAGATCGCGATCGTGACGGCGACGCCCTGCCGGCGGACGCGGCCGAGCCAGCCGGAGAACAGCCCGATGACCACGGAGCCGATCGGGATCGCCGCGTACAGCCAGCCCAGGGCGAGGCCACCGCCGGGCGGGTCGCCGAACGTCCGCTCGGCCATCTCCGGGAACAACGCGCGCGGCATGCCGGCGACCATCGCGATGATGTCGACGACGAACGACGCGAGCAGGACCTTCTGGGTGCCCATGTAGCGGAAGCCGTCGAGGACGTCCTTCAGGCCGGCGGCCCGGACGGTGCCGGACAGCGGTGGCAGCGGGGGCAGCCGCCAGACCGCGTACAGCGCGATGACCAGGGCGATCGTGTCGATGAGGTAGAGCGTGGGCAGGCCGATCACCGGCATCAGGGCGCCGGCGGCCATCGGCCCGAACACCATGCCGAACGTGTTGACGGTGCCGGACAGCGCGGCCGCCGCGGGCAGCAGTTCCGGTTCGATCAGCCGGGCCACGATCGCGCTGCGGGTCGGCATGTTGATCGCGAAGAACGCCTGGTTGAAGGCCAGGAGCACGAAAACGAGCCACACCGAGCCGACGTCGAAGAACGCCTGCGCCCAGAGCAGGGCGGACACGACGGCGATGCCCGCGTTGCCGAAGATGAGCAGCTTCCGGCGGTCGACGGTGTCGGCGATCGCGCCGCCCCACAGCCCGAAGACGAGCAGCGGCACCAGCGCGACGATGCCGGTCAGGCCGACGTACCCGGACGAGCCGGTGAGGTCGAAGACCTGCTTCGGCACGGCGACGGTGGTGAGCTGACTGCCGATCGCGGTGATCGCGGTGCCGGTGAACAGGCGCCGGAAGGCGGGCGTGCGCAGCGGCCGCACGTCCACGACGACCGATTTCAGCAGTTTGCGCTTCTTACCCCGTTGCGACCCCGCCTCGACACTCACAACCGACCAGTTTAGCCGCGCTAACTAACTGCCGCCGGTGATTTAGCTCGCCGGCCGCAGGACGGGAACGTGGGACTCGCGCGCGGGGGTCAGGGGGCGACACGCTCGATGTGCCATCCGTCCGGGGTGCGCACGTAGCGGAGCCGGTCGTGCAGCCGGTTCTGCTGTCCCTGCCAGAACTCGACGATCTCGGGCCGGATGCGCCAGCCACCCCAGTGCGGCGGCAGCGGCACCTCCTCGACGTCGCCGAAGCGGCGCTCGATCGAGGACAGCGCGACGTCCAGGTCCCGGCGGCTCGTGACGACCTTCGACTGCGGCGACGCCCACGCCCCGAGCTGCGAGCCGCGCGGGCGCTGCTTCCAGTACTCGGCGGTCTCCTTGACGTTGACCTTCTCCACCTCGCCGCGCACGGTCACCTGCCGCTGCAGCGCGTACCAGGGGAAGGTCGCCGAGGCGTACCGGGTCACGGTCAGGTCGTGGCTCTTCTTCGAGGTGTAGTTCGTGTAGAACACGACACCGCGCTCGTCGAGGCCCTTGCAGAGCACGGTGCGGGAGGAAGGTCGTCCTTCGGCGTCGGCGGTCGCCAGCACCATGGCGTTGGCTTCGGCGACCCCGGCGGCGATGGCCTCGTTGAGCCAGTCCTGCAGCTGCTCGGTCCAGCTGCCGGCCAGGTCGGCCTCGTCCAGCGCCTCGCCGTCGTAGGCCACCCGCATGCCGGGAAGGCGTACCGCAACGTCGTCGATGTTTTCGACCTCTGGCATGTGCCAACCTCCGACCCGCTTACTCACCCGTAACAGCTCACGTTAGGGCCTGGGGGGCCACTCCGAAAGCCAGCGAACGGTGACACCTGCCACGGCCCAGCAGCTCCTCGGCGGTGACCGCGTCCGGGGCGAGCGCGGTGATCAGGCAGCCCGCGACCGGCAACGGCGTCACCGCCCACCAGTCGCCGCTCGACGGCTCCACCACCTCGTCGCCGACCAGCAGTTCGGTCGCCAGCACCCGGTGCCCGGCCAGGACGGCGACGCTGGCGTCGAGGGCCGGGTCGCCGACGGTGAGGGTCTGGTCCAGCACCGGCCTGGCGCCCGAGGTGACGCGCTGCGACGTGGTGAGCCGTCCGGGTGCTTCACCCGCGCGGCCGAGAACCAGCACCTCGCGCGTGCGGAAACGTGCGGTCTCGTCGAGCGTCGCGACCAGCTCCGCGGTGTGCCGCGCCCGCGCAGTGACCACGGTCGGCTCCGGCAGGTACGCGAGCGACCCACCGGCGCCGACCTCGACGCGCACGGACGACCGGCTGGCCGCCGCGGCAGGCCCGGGCAGCGCGAGCGTCGCGGCGACACCGGACAGCCGCAGGTCCGCGCCCGGCCCGACGAAGACCTCCAGCACCAGCTCGTCCCCGCCGAGCGGGGAGGTCGCCGAGTTGACCAGGTGGACCTGGGCCGCCGGACCGGACCTCCGCCGTGGCACCAGGGTCAGCGGCGCCATCGACTTCAGCTCCCGCAGCACCGTCCGCCCGCCGGCGACCTCGGCGACGAGCCGGGCGTGCGCCTTCACCCGGCCAGCTGCTTGCGCACCCAGGCCGCCACGTCGGGGGCGTCCGGCGTGCGCACCAGCGACTGGGTGATCACCGGCAGCTCCCCGCGCATGCGGTGGGCGTCGGAGGTCATCACGTCCATGTCGGCGTTCACCAGATGGGCGATGTCGATCTTGTTGATCACCAGCAGGTCCGCCGTCGTGACGCCCGGCCCGCCCTTGCGCGGCACCTTGTCCCCGCCCGCGACGTCGACCACGAAGATCTGGCTGTCCGCCAGCCCACGGCTGAACACCGCCGTCAGGTTGTCCCCGCCGCTTTCGATGATCACCAGCTCCAGGCCGGGGAACCGCTCCTCCAGCCGTTCCACCGCGTCCAGGTTGGCGGTGATGTCGTCGCGGATCGCGGTGTGCGGGCAGGCGCCGGTCTGCACGGCCTCGATGCGCGCGGGGTCGAGCACGCCGGCCTTGCGCAGGAAGTCGGCGTCCTCAGTGGTGTAGATGTCGTTGGTCACGACCGCGAGGTCGATCTCGTTCCCGAGCGCGCGGCACAGCGCGGCGGTCAGCGCGGTCTTGCCGCTGCCGACCGGCCCGCCGATGCCGATGCGGAAGGCCCGGCCGCGGGACGGCGGCGCCTCGTAGCGGTCGGGTTCGGTGGCCGTCGGGTCGAAGTTGACCGGGTGCACGTGGCCGTGCCCGTGTCCGTGTTCAGCTGGCAAAGAGACGCACCTCTTCCTGGTGGTGGCGCAGGTGTGCTTCGGCGAGCAGGTCCAGCGCCGGTGATCCCGGGGACGGCAGCCGCGCCGGATCGGTTCCGGCGCAGTCGGCCGCCTTGTCCGCCACGGCGTCCAGGTCGGGCGCGAGCGCCGCGACCACCGCGTTGACCGCGAACGGGTCGAACCCCAGCAGCCGCACCGCCGCGCTCGCCGGCCCGCTCACCGCGAGGTAGGCGACGGCCAGCGCCGCGTCCCGCGGTGTGCCGCCGGAAACAGCGGTGAGCGCGCCGGTGATGATCGGATGGTGCGGGCGCGGGGTGGCCGTCAGCAGCTCGTCGATCACCGGTGACGGCCAGGCGATCCGGCCGGCGCGCGCGGTGCCGCGGCCCTGGGCGCGCGAGGCCGCGCGCTGCGCCGGGGACGGCGTGCGCGCATCGAGTTCCTCGTCCAGCCGCGTCCACTGCCTGCACACCACGGACGCGGCGGCGAAGGCGGCGGCGAGGTACCCGGCCGTCCACAAGCGACCGTGCAGGAACCCCGGCAGGTCGCGCACCTCGCGGATCAGCCCGCGGGCCACGGCTTCCTCCAGGCCGCCGGAGTGCACGTGGCCGCCGCCCGGGAACCGGGAATCGGCCAGCAGGATCGCGGAGGTGCCCATCAGAACAGGAAGTACCGCTGGGCCATGGGCAGTTCGGCGACCGGCTGCGGCTCGATCAGCTCGCCGTCCACGTGCACCGCGAAGCTGTCCGCGTCGACCTGGATGTCCGGCAGCGCGTCGTTGAGCACCATGTCGGCCTTCGTCACGCGGCGCACATTGCGCACCGGCACCAGCGGCCGGGTGACCGGAAGGCCGGTGTCGAGCGCTTCCGGCGCGACGAAGTACAGACTGCTCGCCGCGGCCACGGACGGCGCGGCGCCGAACATCGGCCGCGCGAGCACCGGCTGCGGGGTCGGGATGGACGCGTTCGCGTCGCCCATCGCGGCCCACGCGACGAACCCGCCCTTCAGCACCACGTGCGGTTTGACGCCGAAGAATTTGGGCTCCCACAGCACCAGGTCGGCGAGCTTGCCGACCTCGACCGAGCCGATCTCGCCGTCCATCCCGTGCGCGATGGCCGGGTTGATCGTGTACTTGGCGACATAACGACGGGCCCGCAGGTTGTCCGCCGCGCCGTCGCCGGGCAGCGCACCGCGGCGGCGTTTCATCACGTGCGCGGTCTGCCAGGTGCGGATGATCACCTCGCCGATCCGGCCCATCGCCTGCGAATCCGAGCTCATCATCGAGATGGCGCCGAGGTCGTGCAGCACGTCCTCGGCCGCGATCGTGCTCGGGCGGATGCGGCTCTCGGCGAAGGCCAGGTCCTCCGGCACCGACGGGTTGAGGTGGTGGCACACCATGAGCATGTCGAGGTGCTCGTCGAGGGTATTGACGGTGTGCGGGCGCGTCGGGTTGGTCGACGACGGCAGGAAGTTCGGCAGCCCGGCGACCTTGATGATGTCCGGCGCGTGCCCGCCGCCCGCGCCCTCGGTGTGGTAGGCGTTGATCGACCGGCCGGCCACCGCGTCCACAGTGGACTCCAGGAACCCGGCCTCGTTGAGCGTGTCGGTGTGGATCGCCACCTGCACGCCGGATTCGTCGGCCACCGACAGGCACGCGTCGATCGCGGCCGGCGTGGTGCCCCAGTCCTCGTGCAGCTTGAACCCGCCGGCGCCGGCGGCGAGCTGCTCGCGCAGCGCTTCCGGCCGGACCGTGTTTCCCTTGCCCAGCAACAGGACGTTGACCGGCTGGCCGTCCATCGCCTGCAGCATCCGGGCCAGGTTCCACGGCCCCGGCGTGACCGTGGTGGCCTTCGTGCCCTCCGACGGGCCGGTGCCGCCGCCGACGAGCGTGGTCAGGCCGGAGGCCAGTGCGGTGTCGACGAGCTGCGGGCAGATGAAGTGGACGTGGCAGTCGACGCCGCCCGCGGTGAGGATCTTCCCGTTGCCGGAGAGGACCTCCGTGGCCGGCCCGATCACCAGGGCCGGGTCGACACCGTCCATGGTGTCCGGGTTGCCCGCCTTGCCGATGCCGACGATCCGGCCGTCGCGCACGCCGACGTCGGCCTTGACCACGCCCCAGTGGTCGAGCACGACGGCGCCGGTGATGACCAGGTCCGGCGCGCCCTCGGCGCGGGTCGCCATGCCCTGGCCCATCGACTCGCGGATCACCTTGCCGCCGCCGAAGATCACCTCGTCGCCGGAGCCGGCGCCCATGCTGCGGTCCTCGGTGACCTCGATGAGCAGGTCGGTGTCGGCCAGCCGGATCCGGTCGCCGGTCGTGGGCCCGAACAGCTCGGCGTAGCGCTCGCGGTCGATGCTGGTCACTCGCTGTCCTTTCGCAGGCCCGGCACCACCCGGCGGCCGGCCAGCGGCACCAGGTCGACCTCGCGCTCGACGCCCGGCTCGAAGCGGACGGAGGTGCCGGCGGGGATGTCCAGGCGGTGACCGCGGGCGGCCGCCCGGTCGAATTCGAGCGCCGGGTTCGTCACCGCGAAGTGGTAGTGCGAGCCGACCTGCACCGGCCGGTCACCGGTGTTGCTCACTCGCAACCGCACGCGTGGGCGACCGGGGTTCATCTGCACGGGTGACTCCGCCGGGATGATCTCTCCTGGACGCACTCGGTGCTCCTCAGACGATCGGGTCGTGCACGGTGACGAGCTTCGTGCCGTCCGGGAAGGTGGCTTCGACCTGGACCGAGTCGACCATCTCGGGCACGCCGTCGAGCACCTGTTCCCTGGACAGCACCGACCGGCCGCTGGACATCAGCTCGGCGACGGTGCGGCCGTCGCGGGCGCCCTCCAGGACGTGGTCGGTGATGAGGGCGACGGCCTCCGGGTAGTTCAGCCGGACGCCGCGCTCCAGCCGCCGCCGTGCCACGTCGGCGGCGACGTGGACCAGCAACTTGTCGCGCTCCTGGGGGCTCAAGTGCATGCGCTCAGGTCTATCACCGCGCGGACGGCGACACGCAGGCGCGAAACACAGGATTTACGTGCGAACGGCTCATCCGGCTGAATCGTTCTCGTAATCGTGACCGAAACCACCGCTTTCTTCGATTGCCCCTAGGCCGTTCGAGGGGCATGGTGTGGTCACCGTGCGACGAGGCGCCCCCGAGCGCGTCACGCGCGCGTAACAACTCCATGTCGGGGAAAAATGCGCAGCGAAAGGTTTCACCAGTGACTACCTCAGCGCCCGTTGCGAACAACACTGAACCGGACGACGGGTTCAAGCCCGGTCTGGAAGGCGTGGTCGCCTTCCGCACTCAGATCGCCGAGCCGGACCGCAACGGCGGCGCGCTGCGCTACCGGGGCGTGGACATCGAAGACCTGGCAGGCAAGGTCAGCTTCGGCGACGTCTGGGGCCTGCTGGTCGACGGCAGGTTCGGCAACGGACTGCCGCCCGCCGAGCCGTTCCCGATCCCCGTGCACACCGGCGATGTCCGGGTCGACGCGCAGGCCGCGCTCGCGATGGTCGCGCCGATCTGGGGTTTCCGGCCGCTGCTGGACATCAGCGACGAGGAGGCGCGGGAAAACCTCGCGCGCGCCTCGGTGATGGCGTTGTCGTACGTGGCGCAGTCCGCGCGCGGGGTCGGGGTGCCCGCCGTGCCGCAGTCCGCGGTCGACGCGGGGCAGACGATCGCCGAGCGGTTCATGATCCGCTGGCGCGGCGAGCCGGACCCGGCGCACGTCAAGGCCGTCGACGCGTACTGGGTGTCGGCGGCGGAGCACGGCCTGAACGCCTCGACGTTCACCGCGCGCGTGATCGCGTCGACGGGCGCGGACGTCGCGGCCGCGTTGTCCGGCGCGATCGGCGCGATGTCCGGGCCGCTGCACGGCGGCGCGCCCGCGCGAGTGCTGCCGATGATCGAAGCGGTGGAGAAGGAAGGCGACGCGCGCAAGGTGGTCAAGGGGATCCTCGACCGCAAGGAGCGCCTGATGGGCTTCGGGCACCGGGTGTACCGGGCCGAGGACCCGCGGGCCCGCGTGCTGCGGCGGACGTGCCGCGAGCTGGGCGCCGCGCGGTACGAGGTGGCCGAGGCGCTGGAGCAGGCCGCGCTGGCCGAACTGCGCGAGCGGCGCCCGGACCGCGCGATCGAGACGAACGTGGAGTTCTGGGCGGCGGTGATCCTGGACTTCGCGCAGGTCCCGACGCACATGATGCCGGCCATGTTCACCTCGGCGCGCACCGCGGGCTGGGCGGCGCACATCCTGGAGCAGAAGCAGACCGGCCGCCTGGTTCGCCCGTCGGCGAGCTACGTCGGCCCCGGCCCGCGTTCGCCGGAGGAGGTCGAGGGCTGGTCGGCGGTCAAGCCGCTGTAGTCCGTCGCGGAAGGCCCCGGGATCACTGCGGTTCCGGGGCCTTTTCGCGTGCTGTCACCGCGCGCAGCACCGGGCGCACCAGGGCCGCGCCGGCCAGGAGGATCACCGCGGCGCCGAGGCAGGCCGCCCGCCAGCCGGAGCCGGTGCCGTAGAGCAGGCCGGCGGTGAAGGCGCCGATGGTGGCGCCGAGCAGCGTCGCGCTCTCGTAGATGCCCATCGCCCGGCCGAGGCTCACCCCCGCGGCCTCGGCCACGATCTCCTGCTCGACGGGGATCGCCGCGGCGAACGCGGCCGCCGACAGCACCCACATCCCGGTCAGCACCAGCGGGTTCGGCGCGAACGACAGCCCCACCGCGAAGACCGCGCTGCACCCCATCGCCAGCGACAGCACCGTCGTGCGGCCCAGCCGCCCGGTCACCTTGTGCAGGTACTCCGGCAGTGTCGTGTAGACGATGAAGCCGGGCAGGAACACCCCGGCGATCTCGCCCAGCTGCAGGTGGTGCCCGCGCTGCAGGTGCATCAGCAGCAACAGCGCCACGCCCGCCTCGGCGAGCGCGGTGATCACCACGAGCAGCAGCATCGGCCGCAACCGCCGGCCCAGCTGGCCGAACCCCTGCCCGGCCGTCGTCCCCTGCCCGGCCGTCGTCCCCTGCCCGGCCGTCGTCCGAGGTGCGGCCGGCCCGGTCGGCGCGAGCATCACCACCGCCGCGACGGCGCAGGCGGCCGCGCCGAGCCAGAACACGCCGCGGTAGTCGATGCGTGGCACCAGTGTCATGGCGGCCACGAAGGCGATCCACGTGCCGCCGCCCTCGGCCGAGAACAGTTTGCTGAACGCGGCTTTGTCGCCGTCGAGCCCTTCGCCGACGCGGGCACGCAGCGCCACCCAGAAAATCGCCCCGCCGGCCCCGCCGAGCACGGCCGCCGCGAAAGCCGGCCCCAGCCCCGGGGTGACCGCGTACCCGGCGAACGACAGTCCATAGAGGACAGCGCCGATGGCGGCCAGCCGCCCGCGGTCGAAGCGGTCGGCCAGCGCCCCCGCGAGCGGCCGCACCGCGAACGACACCAGGGTCTCCAGGGCCGTCAAGGCCCCCACCCCGGCCGCGCTCGCGCCCAGCGCGCTGCCCGCCCACAGCGGCAGGAAGAAGTCCAGGACCTCGACCGGCCCACGCGTCAACGCCGCGGCCAACTCGTTCTGACTCGCGCGGCGTTTCCCCTGCGCCATCGCCACCCCTCAGGTTTCGAGATACGATCGTATCCTAAAGCGGCCGAACCTAGGATGGCAACCGTGCCCAAGATCGTGGACCGCGAGCAGCGCCGCCGGGAGATCGCGGAAGCCGTGCTCCGGCTGATCGCCAGGGAGGGCATCGAAGCGGTCAGCGTCCGCACCGTCGCCACCGAGGCCGGGCTCTCCGCGGGCGCCGTGCAGAAGTACTTCGCCACCCGCGACGAGCTGTTCCGCTTCGCGTTCGACCTCACCGGCGAGTACATCGAGCAGCGCTGGATGCGGGTCCCGCAGGGCCACCTGCTCACCATGCTGCGCGCGCTGGTCGCCGAGGCCCTGCCGCTGGACGACCAGCGCCGCGCCGAGGTCATCGTCGTCCTCGCGTTCGCCGCGCGCGCCGCCGTCCTCCCGGAGTGGGCCGACCACCTGCGCGAGGGCTACGAGTTCATGCGCGCGCAGACCGCCGACTTCCTCGGCCAGGCCCAGCGCCACGGGCACGTCCGCGACGACCTGGACGCAGGCAAGCTCGCCGACGTCGTCGTCGCCCTCACCGACGGCTTCGCCCAGCACCTGCTGCAGGCCGCACCCGGATCGGAGCTGCACCGCCGCCTGCTCGGCTCCCTCGAGTTCGCCCTCACGGAGCTCCTCGCGCCCCGCGCGGCAGAATGACGGCATGCTGCCCAGCACCGAGTTCGCCCTGCTCCGCCGCCTGTCCCTGGAACAGGTGAACGGCCGCGCGCCGTCGATGGTCGCCGCTGTCGTCCGCGACGGCGAGGTCGCCTGGTGGGGCGCGCGGGGCTCAGTCGAGGGCGCCGCGCCCGACGACGACACCCAGTACCGCCTCGGCTCGATCACCAAGTCGATCGTGGCCGCGCTCGTGATGCGCCTGCGCGACGAGGGCCGCCTCGACCTCAACGACCCGCTGGACAAGCACGTCCCCGGCACGAGCTTCGGCGCCTCCACCGTCGGGCAGCTGCTCTCGCACACCGGCGGCCTGACCTCGGAGTCCCCCGGCTCGTGGTGGGAGCGCAGCGAAGGCGGCGACTGGGCCACGCTCGAAGCGAGCCTCGCCAAGGACGCGCTGAAGAACCGCCCGGGCAGCCGGTTCCACTACTCCAACGTCGGCTACGGCGTGCTCGGCGAACTGGTCGCCCGCCACCGCGGCACCGACTGGCTGACCGCGCTCAACCGTGAGGTCCTCGAACCGCTGGGCATGTCGCGCACGACGCCGCACCCCACCGGCAAGCACGCGCGTGGCTGGGCGGTGCACCCGTTCGCCGACCTGCTGCTGCCCGAGCCCAGCCCGGACGCCGGCGCGATGGCCCCGGCCGGGCAGCTGTGGTCGACCGTCCGCGACCTGGCCCGCTGGACCGCGTTCGTCGGCGGCGACAGCGCGGACGTGCTCAGCCCGGACACCGTGGCCGAGATGCGCGCGGTCGCCACGGTCGACGACGCCGACGCCTGGACCTCCGGCTACGGCCTGGGCCTGCAGGTCCTGCGCCACCAGGGCAGGCGGCTGGCCGGGCACACCGGGTCGATGCCCGGGTTCCTCGCCTGCACGCTGGTCGACGAGGTCACCGGCACCGGCGCGCTGACCTTCGCCAACACCACCTCCGGCCCGGCGATCCTCGGCCTGGCGGTCGACCTGATCTCGATCGCCGACGAGCAGGAGCCGAACCTGCCCGAGGAGTGGCGCCCGTCCGAGGTGGACCGGTCGCTGCTCACCCTCACCGGCCTGTGGCACTGGGGCCCGACGCCGTACCACCTGCGGCTGATCCCGGGCGGCATGTTGAGCCTCGCCCCGGTCAACGGAATGGGCCGGGCGTCCCGGTTCCGCCCGGTTGCGCAGGACGAGTGGCTCGGGCTGGACGGCTACTACGCGGGCGAGACGCTGCGCGTCGGCCGCGACACGGACGGCACGCCGCGGCACCTGGACCTGGCGACGTTCGTCTTCACGCGCACCCCGTACGACCCGGCGGCGCCCGTCCCCGGCGGCGTCGACCCGGAGGGCTGGCGTACCGCATAGTGGGACCCGCCACCGCCGTCACGCGGCGGAAACACGACCTGCGAGACTGGGGCCATGACCGATGAGCTGACCATTCCGGCTGAACTGAAGCCCTCCGACGGGCGCTTCGGCTGCGGACCGTCCAAGGTCCGGGCGGAGCAGCTGGCGAACCTCGCTTCCGAGGGCGCCGCCTACATGGGCACCTCCCACCGGCAGAAGCCGGTGAAGTCCCTCGTCGGACGGGTGCGCTCCGGTCTGTCCCAGCTCTTCTCCCTGCCCGACGGCTACGAGGTGGTGCTCGGCAACGGCGGCACCACGGCGTTCTGGGACGCCGCCGCGTTCGGACTGGTGAACGAGCGGGCGCAGCACTTCACCTACGGCGAGTTCTCGTCGAAGTTCGCCAAGGTGACCTCGGACGCGCCGTTCCTTGGCGACTCGATCGTGGTCAAGGCCGAGCCGGGCAGCGCCCCGGAGATCGCCTACGAGCAGGGCGCGGACCTGGTCGGCTGGGCGCACAACGAGACCTCGACCGGTGTCGCGGTGCCGGTGCGCCGCCCCGCGGGCAGCGAGGGCGCGCTCGTCGCGATCGACGCCACCTCGGGCGCAGGCGGCCTGCCGGTCAAGGCCGAGGACTTCGACGTCTACTACTTCGCGCCGCAGAAGTGCTTCGCCTCCGACGGCGGCCTGTGGCTGGCGCTGATGTCGCCCGCGGCGATCGAGCGGGTCGAGAAGATCGGCTCCAGCGGCCGGTGGATCCCCGAGTTCCTGTCGCTGACCACGGCGCTGGACAACTCGCGCAAGGACCAGACGTACAACACCCCGGCGGTGGCGACGCTGTTCCTGCTGGCCGACCAGATCGAGTGGATGCTGTCCAACGGCGGTCTCGACTGGGCGGTCTCGCGCACGCAGGACTCCTCGACGCGGCTGTACGAGTGGGCCGAGGAGACCAGCTACACCGTGCCGTTCGTGAAGGACCCGTCGCTGCGCTCGCAGGTCGTCGGCACCATCGACTTCGTGGACGAGGTCGACGCGGCGCAGGTCGCCAAGGTGCTGCGCGCCAACGGCATCGTCGACGTCGAGCCGTACCGCAAACTGGGCCGCAACCAGCTACGCGTCGGCATGTTCCCCGCGATCGAGCCGGGCGACGTCACGGCGCTGACGAGCTGCATCGAGTGGGTCGTCGAGCGGCTTGGCGACTAGTCCCAGCACGAGGAGCAGCAGCACGCCGGTGAGGACGTAGCTCTCGGCGAGCGGCCAGACGCTCCGGTGGTCCCACAGCGGGCTGACCACGAACACCACTGTCGCGAGGGCGGCGGTTCCGAGCACGAGCGGCCGGAACCGCCGCCCTCGCCACGTCAGGACCCCGATCACCGGCGCCGCCCACACCCAGTGGTGGGTCCAGGACACCGGTGAGACCAGCAGCGCGCCCACCGCGCACGCCAACAGCGCGACCACGGCGTCGGCGCGCCGCATCACCAGCGCGGTGACGACGAGGGTGACGGCCACCGCGACCAGCCACGCCCAGGTCGGCGCGCCGAGCCGGGCGAGCAGGCCGTGCAGCGACTGGTTCCCGATGTAGCCCGGGTCGCCGACCCGCTCGCCCTGGAAGACCAGCTTCGTCCAGTACGTGACCGAGGCCTGCGGCGCGATCGCCCACGCCAGGGCCGCGCAGCAGGCGAACGTCGCGACCGCTCGTCCGGCGGCGCGGAAGTCCTTGCGCAGCAAGAAGAACAGCACGAACGCGGCCGGGGTCAGCTTGACCGCGGCGGCGAGCCCGACCAGGAATCCGCGGCGGCGGACCGGGGCGAGCGCGTCGACCGTGACGAGCAGCACGAGCAGCAGGTTGATCTGCCCGAACCCGAGCGTGGCGCGCACCGGCTCGCTGAACAACGCCACCGCCTGGACGATCAGCGCGGCGCCGCCGAACACGTGCAGCCGCCGGTCGTACGGCGAAAAGCACAACGCGAGCACCGCGCCGAGCGCGACGACGGACACGACGGTGATCCCGACGAGCGCGACATCGGGCGGAATCACCAGCAACGGCGCGAAAACGAACGCGGCGAACGGCGGATAGGTGAACGGCAGGAGTGTTCCGTTCCGCGTAGGCGGCAATGGGCCGTACGGGTCACCGCGGTCGAAGAACGCCTGCGCGCCGAGCCGGTAGACGTCCAGATCCAGGCCGTCCAACCGTTTCCACGCCAGCAGGATCCCGACCAGCACGACTTCGATCGCCACTCCCGTGGCCAGCACCCTCCGCCCCACCGCGCAATACTCGCGGATCCTGATCACCGGGGTCGCGTCCGGGTGGCCGAACGGGTGGAATTGCTGCAAGATCAACCAAAAAGTGTCGGCGCGCCTGCCCCGTCAAGCGGACGCGCCGACCTACCGTGAACATCCGAAGGTGAAGTCAGGAGGAAGCGGATGCGGACGCTGAGAGTGGTCGGGCTGCACGAGGACGGTAAGTCCATCGTGTGCGAAGACCCGGCGCGGCGCGAGCGTTTCCTCCTGCCCGCCGATGAGAAGCTGCGCGCGGCCGTCCGGGGCGACGTGCCGAGGCTCGGGCAGATCGAAATCGAGACGGAGAGCCAGATGCGACCACGCGAGATCCAGGCCCGGATCCGGGCCGGCGAGTCGGTGCAGCAGGTCGCGGACGCCGCCGGGGTTTCGGTGGAACGGGTGGAGCGGTTCGCGTACCCGGTGCTGCTGGAGCGGTCCCGCACCGCCGAGCTGGCGCAGTCGGCGCACCCGGTCCGCGAGGACGGCCCGGACCTGCGGACGCTCGGCGAGATCGTGGCCTACGCGTTCGGCGTGCGGGGCCAGGACTACTCGCAGGCGTCGTGGGACGCCTGGCGCGGCGACGACGGCCGGTGGATCGTGGCGCTCCGGTGGACCGCGGGGCGCTCCGACAACGCCGCGCACTGGCAGTTCTCGGCCGGCGCGCACGGCGGCACGGTCACGGCGCTGGACGAGCACGCCGAGGACCTGCTGGACCCGCACCGCACGCCGCGGACGCTGCGGGCGGTGGGCGCCGAGGCCGAGCCCCTGCCGGAGCCCGAGCCCGAGCCGGTGGACGAGCACCCCACGCTCGACATCGACGCGCAACCGGACCCGTCGGCCGCCAAGCCGAAGCCGAAGAAGAAGGCCCACCCAGCGGTCCCGGCCTGGGAAGACGTCCTACTGGGAGTCCGCAGCCAACGCGGCTGAGCGCTTCGGTGCTGTGCAACTGTGGTGCGAGTTCCGCAACTCGGGTTCCGACGGTCGAGGACGATCTGGCGAGCGGCGCAGTCGTCGTGCTCGCCGACGGTTGGCTCCGCGTGCGTCGTCTCCCATTACTGCCCTGATCGACTGCGCGGCACCGGCCCCACATCAGACCGCCGCCCCGGCAGCAGCGACGCATGCCGCTGCCCCGGCCCCTCCCCATAACGCGAAGCCAGCCAATCCGCCACCACGCCGGTCCCCGCCGCGTAAACGCCCTTGTGCGCCAGATCCACGACGAGCTCCCGCCGCGGCCAGGTCCACGGCGGCGCCCCCACTCCGGTCGCGTTCTCCAGCGTCTGGTCGTTCGTCAGCCGCACCGCCCACAACATCGCCGATGCCCACGGGCCGCGCAGCCCGGCCGTCGCCATCACGCCGCGCAGCGCCCCCAGGAGCGCGCCCTGCCCGAAGTGCATCGCCAGGTTCACCGACCGCCGCCTGCCGTCCGGAAGGCCGAGCAGCCGCGCGAGGGTCCGCCCCGGCACGTGCGAGTCCGGCCGTCCGGTGAACCGCTGCTCGACCTTCTCCGCCGCCGTCATCACGAGCACGCCCGCCAGCCCGGCGACCGCGCCGTGCGCCACCGCTCGTCCCCACATGCGGGCACGTCTACCCGCGCCAGCCGAATCGAACCGCCGCCGCGGGGTACTGGAAGCCAGCTCACCGCCGCCGAGTCCCTCCGCGCCGTGGACCCCGCCGCCTCCGCAAAGTGATCGGTCCCGGCGCCGCGGACCGCCTGCTCCGGGGCGCCTGGCTCGGCCATCCCGTGCGCCCGCTGCTGGTCACGTTGCCGATCGGGGCGTGGCTGTCCTTGGCGGCGCTCGACCTGACCGGCCAGCCCGAAGCCTGGTCACGATCGGCCTGGCCGCGACCCGCCGACGGTCCTCACCGGCCTCGCCGAGTTCGCCGGACTGACCACCGAACAGCGCCGCGTCGGGGCGATCCACGCGGTCGCCAACACCGTCGCCGCGGGGTGCTTCCTCGCTTCGAACCGCTCCGGCCCCGACAACGCCCGCTTCTGGGCCGCGGCCGGTCTCCTCGCCATCGGCGCCGGTGGCGCGCTCGACGGCCACCTGCCCTACGCGCAGGGCGCCGGGCGTCGGCCGCTGGTCATCCCTCCAGCCGGGCGGCCAGTGACTTCGGCGCCACCACCCGGTACGCCTCCCGCACGACAGCCCGCACCTCGGCCCAGTCCACCGGCACGTCGAGGTACACCCCGAGCCACCCGCGGTGCCCGACATAAGGCGGCCGGAAGAACCGGTCCGGCTCGGCCGCGACCATCTCCTCCTGCGCTCCGGGCGGCGCGGCGCACCAGCACGCCACCCGGTCGTCGTGGTGGTGGTCGGCGTACATCACGAACGCCTTGCGGCCGCGGACGAACCACGTCGGCTCGCCGTGGCTGAGCCGCTCCTCCACCTCCGGCAGCGCCAGGCAGGTCTCACGAAGCAGCGAGAGCGGGTCCATCAGAACACGACGGCCAGCACGCCGAACCAGGACAGCACGACCCCGGCCGCCGCACCCAGCGCGACCCACCGGATGATCGGCAGCTTCCGCGCCAGCCACAGCGACGGCGCGATCCCGGCGGTGACCACGACCGCCGCCAACAGGACCAGCCAGCCCGCGGTCTCCGCGGCCAGCGCGATCGCGAGCGCCATCATCGCGACGATCACCACCGCCGCCACGAACCCGGCCACCACCAGCCCGGTCGCCCACGGCGTCGGCTCGTCCCCGACCCCGGCGAACAGCCGCGGCGGCTCATCGGCGCGCGGTGGCGGCGGCACGACCACCTGCTCACCGGTCACCGGATCCACGTAGTGCACCGGCGTGCCCATCACCCCGGCGACGCGGGAAGCCAGCTGCTGCCCGCGCCGGGACACCACGGTCGCGGCCTCGCTCGGGTCGTTCGCCGACCGCCGCAGCGCCGCGGCGACCTGTGCCCACTCGTGCAGCGCGTCGGCCAGTTCGACACCCAGCGCGAGGCTGTGGGGGTCGATCTCGCGCGTGTACACGTCGCCGTGCCCCTTGAGCACGGCGCGGTCGCCGCGGACCCGCAATTCCACGCATGCACCTTTCCGGCCGTCACGCCAGGACGTCGTCAATTTACCGCTG
The DNA here is from genome assembly GCF_050958625.1 of Amycolatopsis sp. 3B14. Lineage (NCBI taxonomy): Bacteria > Bacillati > Actinomycetota > Actinomycetes > Pseudonocardiales > Pseudonocardiaceae > Amycolatopsis > Amycolatopsis sp. 3B14. The sequence continues at coordinate 19,417 of NZ_JBHZEN010000034.1, read as the reverse complement.
CGGCGAGCTCGTAGAAGGCCACCGCCGCGGCAGTGGCCACGTTGAGCGAGTCGACGCCTTCGCTCATCGGGATCCGCACCGCGACGTCGGCGCTGTCCAGCGCTTCCGCGGTCAGGCCCGGCCCCTCCGAGCCGAGCAGCAGGGCCGTCCGGCCACCGGCGGCGGCCACCTCGCGCAGCGTCCGCGAGTCCGCGCGCGGGGTCAGCGCCGCCACCCGGAACCCCGCCGCCCGCACCCGCTCCAGCCCGGACGGCCACGGCGTCAGCGGGGCGAACGGCACCCGCAGCACGTTGCCCATCGACACCCGCACGCTCCGCCGGTACAGCGGGTCCGCGCAGCCGGCGCCGAGGAGCACGCCGTCGACCCCGAGCGCGGCCGCGTTGCGGAACAGGGCGCCGATGTTCTCGTGGTCGCCGACGCCCTCCAGCACGGCGACCACCCGCGACCGCGCGAGGATCTCGTCGGCGTCCGGCTGGGGCGCGCGGTCGGCCACCGCGAGCACGCCCCGGTTGAGGTGGAACCCGACGACCTTCGCCATCACCTCGGCCGACGTGACGTACGCCGGCACCGGCACGTCCGCCAGGTCGGGCGCGAGTTCGGCGATCCGCCGCTCGACGCCCAGCAGGGCCCGCGGCGGGTACGCTGACGCGAGCAGGCGCCGGACCACCACGGTGCCCTCGGCGATCACCAGGCCGCGCCCGCCGGGCCGGTCCGGTCGCCGGTCGGCCGTGGAGAGGTCCCGGAAGTCGTCGAGCCTGGGATCACCCTCGTCTTCGGTTCGCACGATCTGCGCCACGGCATGAAGTCTGCGGCTTCGGGGTAGATCCTCCGTCGTCGGGGTGGGTGCTCCGAACGTCATGCGTACCACTGGGCCGAACGGACCAGCGGGGGCCGCGGTGGGGCGCGTCGTGGCGGAGCCACCGTTTTGGCCGATGACCTCGTGACGATCGTTGTGCGACCGTTGTCGGCCGGGGTGCCGCGGCGATCACCACAGCAGCGGCCGAGGACAAGAGCAGGGATGGCATGGGCAAGGACGTGTCGGCGGAAGCCTTCAGCCCCCGGGACCGGGCGCGGTACCGGCACAAGCTCCAGCGGTGCCTGGACACCCTGGCCAGGATGCTCGCCGACGACAGCTTCTCGTTCCCGCGAAGACACATCGGGCTCGAGGTCGAACTGAACCTGGTGGACGACCGGCTGCGGCCGTCCATGTCGAACAGCGCCGTGCTGGAGGCGCTGGACGACGAGTCCTTCACCACCGAACTGTCCCAGCACAACATCGAGCTGAACGTGCCGCCGCGCCCGCTCGCCGGGAAGTCCGCGATCGAGTTGGAGCACGATCTGGTCGGCTACCTGGGCGAGGCCGACCGGAACGCGACCGCCGCGGGCGCTCGGCTGGCCGTCATCGGCATCCTGCCGACACTGGCGGAGGACCACTTCGACCAGAAGTGGATCACCAACAACACCCGGTACACGCTGCTCAACGACCAGATTTTCGCCGCCCGCGGGGAGAACATGACGCTGTCCATGGACGGCGCCCCGCTCGGCGGGCACAACCCGGAGCGGTTGCGCGCCTACTCGGAGTCCATCCTGCCCGAGGCCGCGTGCACGTCGGTGCAGTTGCACGTGCAGGTGGCGCCGGAGGAGTTCGCCACCCACTGGAACGCCGCGCAGTGCCTGGCCGGCGTGCAGGTGGCCGTCGGCGCGAACTCGCCGTTCCTGCTCGGCAAGGCGCTGTGGCACGAGACCCGCATCCCGCTGTTCCTGCAGGCCACCGACACACGCCCGGAGGAGCTGCGCAACCAGGGCGTGCGGCCGCGGGTGTGGTTCGGCGAGCGGTGGATCACCTCGATCTTCGACCTGTTCGAGGAGAACGTCCGCTACTTCCCCGGTCTGCTGCCGGAGACCGACAGCGAGGACCCGCTGGAGACCCTCGAGTCCGGGCAGGCGCCGAAGCTCACGGAACTGATGCTGCACAACGGAACCGTGTGGCGCTGGAACCGCCCGGTCTACGACGTGGTGGACGGCAAGCCGCACCTGCGCGTGGAGAACCGCGTGCTGCCCGCCGGCCCGACGGTGCTCGACATGATGGCCAACGCGGCGTTCTTCTACGGCACGCAGCGGGCGCTCGCCGAGGCCGAGCGTCCGGTGTGGACACAGATGTCGTTCCAGGCGGCGGAGGAGAACCTGTACGCCGGTGCGCGCAACGGGTTCGACGCGCAGCTCTACTGGCCCGGCCAGGGCTGGGTGCCGCCGGACGAACTGGTGCTGCGCGTGCTGTTGCCGCTCGCGGTGGAGGGCCTGCGCAGCGCGGACGTGTCCGAAGCGGCCATCGACCGCTACCTCGGCGTCATCGAGCAGCGCTGCCTGACCCGCCGCAACGGCGCGTGGTGGCAGCGGGCGGTCGTCACCGGAGCGGAGGACCGCGGCGCCGATCGCGACACCGCGCTGAGCACGATGCTCGGCCGCTACCTGGAGCTGAGCCGGAGTGGCGAGGCCGTGCACACCTGGCCCGTGGACACTCCGTGATCAACCGGGCTCTGTTCGGGTCAATCCGGCCTTGTTAGGGTAGCCTAAGTGACCGATGTCGCTTACAGTGCCACTCATGGCGGCTCCCCTCGCGGTTGACTCGGACCTGACCCAGACCCCGTTCTCGACCACCCTGAGGGAGTCGACACGGCGGGCGCACGACCGGGCGCACCACTCCCGGTACATGCGGGACCTGTTCAACGGCGACCTGGACCTGACCGAGTACGCCCGGCTGGCGGCCCAGTACTGGTTCATCTACCAGGCCATCGAGGAGGCCGCGGACGCGATGCGCCGCGACCCGGTCGGCGGCCGGTTCGTGTTCGACGAGCTGCGCCGGGTGCCCGCGCTGGCGGCCGACCTGGAGTTCCTCTACGGCGAGCAGTGGCGGGACCGCGTCACGCCGGTGCCCGCGACCGAGGACTACGTGCGCCGCATCCGGGCGGTCGCGTTCGACTGGGCCGGCGGCTACGTGGCCCACCACTACACGCGCTACCTCGGCGACCTCGCCGGCGGCCAGGCGGTGCGCAAGCTGCTGGCCAAGGCCCACGGCGTCGAGGGGCCGGGCGCGCTGTTCTACCACTTCGACGACATCGACAACGTCCCCGCGTTCCGGAAGCGGTACAAGGCGCTGCTCGACGACACCCCGTGGACCGGGGCCGAGCGCGACCGGATCGTCACCGAGACGCTGGTGGCCTTCGAGTTCAACATCGCGGTGCTCGACGACCTGGTGCAGTGATCATCCGCACACCCCGTTGACCTCCATCTAGCTGGAGATTGCAGGCTTGCCGCATGACCGGTTCCCGCAGTGCGGACAGCGGCTCCCCAGTTAGCTTCCTGCGCGCGCGAGGACTAGGTTTTGATACCGCAAGGGACTCTGCGTCAGACAAGAAGGAGGGCTGATGGCCCGCTACGAGCTTCCTGACCTCGACTACGACTACGGCGCGCTCGCCCCGCACATCTCGGGTCAGATCAACGAGCTGCACCACAGCAAGCACCACGCGACCTACGTCAAGGGGGCCAACGACACCCTGGACAAGCTCGCGGAGGCTCGGGACAAGGGCGACTTCGGCTCGATCGTCGGCCTGGAGACCACGCTGGCGTTCAACCTGGCCGGGCACGCCAACCACGTGGTGTGGTGGAAGATCCTGTCCCCCGAAGGCGGCGACAAGCCGACCGGTGAGCTGGCCTCGGCGATCGACGAGGCGTTCGGCTCGTTCGACAAGTTCCAGGCGCAGTTCAACGCGGTCGCCACGACGATCCAGGGCAACGGCTGGGCCGCCCTGTCGTGGGACCCGATCGGCAAGACGCTGATCACGCAGCAGCTGCGCGACCACCACAACAACCTGATCCTGCCGACCGTGCCGATCCTGCTGGTCGACGTGTGGGAGCACGCCTTCTACCTCGACTACAAGAACGTCAAGGCGGACTACGTCAAGGCGCTGTGGAACGTCTACAACTGGGGCGAGATCAGCAAGCGCTTCGACAACGCCGTTTCCGGCGGCAACGGCCTGCTCCTCTGAGCGAGCCTGATCGAGGGGTCCTTCCGCGCACCCGCGCGGACAGGGCCCTTCTTTTTTGCGCTTGACCTCGACCACAGTGGAGGGTGCAGGCTGGCTGCCATGGATGTCGACGCGTACCTGGCCCGCATCGGAGCCGGCCGTCCCACCGCCCCCACCCCGGCGGCGCTGCGGGAGCTGCACGAAGCCCACCTGCTGACGGTTCCGTTCGAGAACCTCAGCGTGCACCTGCCTGAGCGGATCGTGCTGGACGAGGACGCGTTGTTCGACAAGGTCGTCCGGCGCCGCCGCGGCGGGTTCTGCTACGAGCTCAACGGCCTGTTCGGGGCCCTCCTGCGCGAGCTGGGCTTCAGCGTGACCCTGCTGGGCGCCCGCGTGTTCGGCGGCGGCCGGTGGGGCCCGCCGTTCGACCACCTCGCCCTCCAGGTCGACCTGGAGGAGCCGTGGCTGGCCGACGTGGGCTTCGGCCGCTTCGCCCGCCACCCGCTGCGGCTGACGGCGTGCGAGCCGCAGACCGACCCCGAGGGCGAGTTCCTGGTGGTGGACGCGCCGGACGGGGACATCGAGGTGCGGCTGAACGGCGAGCCGGCCTACCGGCTGGAGAAGCGCCCGCGGCAGTTGTCCGACTTCGGCCCGACCTGCTGGTGGCAGGCCACTTCGCCGGAGTCGCACTTCACGCAGAACGTGCTGAGCACGATCTCGACGCCGTCCGGACGGGTCACCCTGGCGGGCGACAAGCTGATCGAGACGGTCGACGGCAAGCGGGCCGAGCGCGAGCTGAGCGACGCCGAGAAGGTCGAGGCCTACCGCGTGCACTTCGGGATCGACATGAACGAAGCCCCGGTGCTGGGATCCTTCCCGGCACCGGGGCTCCGCCCGTTCCCGAACTGACTGCCGCTCCCACCACGAAGCGGACAAGCATTAGGTTAGCCTAACTTCACCAAGCCTCGCAAGGGGCCGGTTCCGGGAGATCGTCCGTTCACCCGTCGGTGTGATCGCGGCGGACGATCGCCCGCTCCAGCAGCCCGTGGAGCGCGCGCTGCTCGCCGACGTCGAGAGCGGCGAGCGGCGAGTCGCGCACGAGGAGGTCGAGGAGCTTGCCGCGCAGCTCCTCACCCTTGGCGGTGAGGACGAGCTGACGGGCGCGGCGGTCGGTGGGGTGCGGCCGGCGTTCGACCAGCTCCAGCTTCTCGAGCTTGTCCACGACGAACGTGGCGTTGGACGGCTCGCAGCTCATGCGCTCGGCCAGTTCGCGCATGGTCATCGGCCCCGTCATCTCCCGCAACGCGGTCGCCTGTGGCGCGGTGAGCCCGAGAGCGGCGGCGCGCTCCCGGACGTGGTCGGCGATCTGCTGGGCCAGCCCGTTCACCAGCCCGCACAGCTCCCGTTCGGCGATGACCTGCGGTTCCATGCTCCCATCGTAGTGATCCGTCAAGTCAGTACATTTTCAGCTTGAATGTTTCAAGCTTGATGCTTTACGGTCGGATGCATGATCACCTCTTCCGACGAGCGCCTGCGACGGCAGGCCGGCATCCACTCACTGCGGCTGGGCGACACGAGGGTGACGTTCGTGCCGGACGGCGTGGTGCACCTGCCGCCGCGCGGCTGGCTGCCGGACACCACCGACGACTTCTGGCTCGCGCACCCGGAGTACCTGGACGACTCCGGTCACCTGGTGGCGAGCCTCGGCGGGCTGCTCGTCGAGCACGGCGACCGCGCGCTGCTCATCGACGCCGGCTTCGGGCCGGAGTCCCTGCCACCCGATCCGGGCACGCCGCGCGGCGCGATCCGCGGCGGTGCGCTGCCGGCGAACCTTGCCGCGCTCGGCCGGTCCCCCGCCGGCATCGAGGCGGTGGCGTTCACGCACCTGCACCCCGACCACACCGGCTGGGCCTGGCACCTCGCTCCCGACCGGCCCCTCTTCGCGCACGCCGACTACCTGGTCGCCGAACCGGAATGGGCCGCGCGCGACGCGACGGCACGCGACATCGCCGCGCTGGCGCCGCGGGTCCGCACGGTGCGCGACGGGCAGGAAATCTTCCCCGGCGTGCGGATCCGGACCAGCGCGGGCCACACCGCGGGGCACGCCGAGTACGTGATCACCGGCGGCGGGCAGCGGCTCATCGCGTTCGGCGACGCGCTGCACTCACCGGTCCAGGTGGACCACCCGGAGTTCTCGGCGGCGGTCGACCACGATCCGGCCCGCGCCGCCGCGCACCGCGCCCGCCTCGTCGCCGAACTGTCCGAACCGGACACGATCGGGTTCGGCATCCACTTCGCTGACGTGGTGTTCGGGCGGGTCCGGCGGGGCGGCGGCGCACCGGCGTGGCAGCCCCTTCCGCCAACCGGGGATCACTGATCGAACTCGCTCGGTCACCGGATAGCGTTTGCCGTGTGAAGACGTCGACAGTGATCGCGATCGTGCTCGGCGTGCTGCTGTCCTTCGCCTCCGTCGCCGGCGCGGCCGGCTACCTGTGGTCGCAGGGCAGCGACGCGCCGCCGCCCGCCCCCGGCCTGCCCGCCGTGTGGCCGGGCAAGGACGGCGAACTGCCGCGCCGCGTGCCGATGCCCTCCGGCGAGATGCTGGCCGCGCTGCCCGCGGGCAGTTCCGGTCACGTGCTGTGCCAGGCGTTGTCCGAGCAGCGCTGGGAGGCGGTGCTCGGCGGCGCCACGTTGCGCGAGGTGCGGGGCAGCGTCTGCCACCTCGTCACTGGGAGCCTCGACGTCAGCCTGCGCCTCGACAACGTGCCCGCCACCCTCCGGTCGCCGCAGTCGGTGACGGTGTCCGGGCGGGCTGCGGAGGTCGAGTCGAGCGGCACCGTCAACGCGCGGCTCAACGTCCACCTGGTCGACGACGCGCCCAGTGGCGAGGTCCACCCGTACCTGCGCCTCGACATCACCCGCTACGCCGTCACCCGCCCGGGCCTCACGCTGGACGACCTCGCCACGTCGATCGCGCGGGACGTCATCGACGCGACGATGGCGCCCGGCCCGGACCTGCCCGCACAGGGCCGCGACGCGGTGATCGCCATGCGGGTGACCGAGCCGATCCCGGGTTACGGCATCCAGGACGCGCCGTGGCCGGTGGTGTCGTGGCAGCTGTGCACGCAGCTCGCGAGGGCGATGGGCACGAGCCCGTCGGCGGCGAAGCCGAGGTTCGACGGCCGCTGCACGGTGCGCACCGTGCAAGCCGCCCTGACGGACGACGTGACACCGCGCGCGTACCCGGACACGCTGGCCGGCCGCCCCGCCCTCATCACCGACGAGGTGGTGGCGGTGAAGCTCGATCAGGGCTCGAGCCAGGAACTGGCGTTCACCGGCACAGGCCGCGACCTGAAGTCACTCGCGGAAACGGTGCTACCCGCCCTCCTCGGACGCTGAGCCCCAGCGCCCGAGCACCCGTGCCCGACGGGGTGCGGACAGTCAGGTCACTCGCGTGATCCCGGGCGTTGCACTCCGCACGGAGGTCCTCCGCACCCAACGAGTCACGACACCGAGCGGCGCCCGGGCACCAGCGCGTCAGGCGGCCTGCGACCGGTCCGAGCGGCGGCGCGCGTTGAGCACCCGCAGGCCGGCCAGGCGCACCGGCCGCGTCATGCCGCCGCGGCGGGCCAGCACCGCCGCGCACGCCACGGCGGCCACCGCGGAGATCACGCCGCCGATGAGGAACGGGGACCGGCCGCCGAAGGTGTCGGCCATCCAGCCGACCATCGGGCCGCCGATGGGGTTCCCGCCGATCAGCACGAGCACGTAGAGCCCCATGACGCGGCCGCGCATCTCCGGGCTCACCGACGTCTGCACCAGCGAGTTCGCCGTGTTCAGGAACGTGATCGTGGCGAACCCGAGCGGGATCAGCGCGATGCCGAACGCCAGGTAGGTCGGCATGAACCCGGCGACGAACTCGACCGCGCCCAGGCTGAACGCCGCGATCAACAGCAGCCGCACCCGCGGACGGCCCCGCGCCCCGCGCCGGGCCGCCATCAGCGAACCCGTGAACGTCCCGACCGCGAGCAGCGTCGACAACAGCCCGTACCCGTCGGCCTGCGTGCCGAACACGTTGCCCGCCACGATGGCCAGCGACGTGAAGAACGTGATACCGAAAGTGCTGACGAAGAACACCAGCACCATCAGCGAAACCAGGTCCGACCGCCCGCGCACGTGGGCCAGCCCCTCGCGCAGCTGCCCCTTGGCCCGCGCGACGGCCGGGCCGCGGAACAGCTTGTCCGGGTCCATCAGCAGCAACCCGGTGATCACGGCCAGCGTGCTGACCGCGTTCGCCAGGAACATCCACCCGGTGCCGACCCACGTGATCGCGAACCCGGCGATGGCGGGCCCGACGATCCGCGCCATGTTGAACACCGACGAGTTCAACGCGACCGCGTTCGTGATCTGCTTGCGCCCCACCATCTCCGCGACGAACGACTGCCGCGCGGGCACGTCCAGCGAGCTGAAGACGCCCAGCACGAAACACAGGACGTAGACCTGCCACAGCGTCACCACACCGGACACGTCGAGCAGCCCGAGCACCAGCGCCTGCACGCCGATGCCGCTCTGGATGGCGATGCAGAGCTTGCGCTTGTCCACCCGGTCCGCCAGGACACCAGCCCACAGGGACAGCATCAGCGTCGGCAGGAACTGCAGCGCCACCGCGATCCCCAGCGCCACCGGGTTGTTCCCGGACAGCTCGAACACCAGCCAGTCCTGCGCGATGCGCTGCATCCAGGTGCCGATGTTGGAGATGATCTGGCCGGAGAAGAACAACCGGTAGTTGGGCACCCGCAGCGAGGCGAACATGCTCGCCTTCGGCTGCGCCTTCTCCCCGGGCTCCGCGGCCGGGGCGGCGGGCTTGGGACGCATCCGGCCGGAGGGCGCGGTGCAGGCGGCGCGGTCGGCGGGTGGCGCCTGGCCCCGGGTACCTGTGTTCGTCAGTTCGGACTGTCCGTCAGTACCCGTGTTGAGCCCCACCGTTATTCGTTCCCCGCCATCCTGTCGATGATCTCGGCGGCACGGGCGAGCACTTCCCGCTCGTCGCCGCTCAGTTCTGCCAGCTTCCGGTCCAGCCAGGCCTCGCGCACCGAAATCGTCTCCCCGACGAACGCCAGGCCCCGCTCGGTGAGGGCGACGATCGACTGCCGCCCGTCCGTCGGGTGCGGGCTCCGCTCGACGAACCCGAAGTCCTCCAGCGCCGCGATGACCCGGGTCATCGACGGGGGCTGGACACCCTCCTTCGCCGCGAGCTTGCCCGGCGTGAGCGGTCCGCACTTGTGCAGCGTGGACAACGCCGCCAGCTGCGTGAGCGAGACGTTCTCGTCGGTGCGCTGCGCCCGGAGCTTGCGGTTCAGCCGCACCACCGCGAGCCGCAACCGGCTCGCCAGGGCGCGCTCCCGCATATCGGACACATAGTTAGCATACCTTACGATCAATCGACCTCGCGGGTGAAATCGATCGCACCTTTACTTTCGGCTGAACCAGCTCACGACCACGCCGTTGTCGAACACCCTGCGGTCGGTCACCTCGAACCGCGTCGGGTCGAACTTCCCGTCCACCATGGGGATCCCGTCCCCGGCGACCACGGGGTAGCTCTTGATCACCAGCCGGTCGACCTCCGGCCAGACCGCCCCGGCCAGCTTGCCCCCGCCGGAGAGCCAGATGTCCTTGCCCTCCTCCTGCTTGAGCGAGCGGACCAGGCCGAGCGGGTCGCCCCCGACCACCGTGACGGCGGGGTCGGGGCTTTCGCGCAGGGTGCTCGACACGACGTACTGCCGCAGGTGGGCGTACGGGCTGGTGACACCGATGCCCAGCGCCGGCCGGTAGGTGCCGAGCCCCATGACCAGCGTGTCGATGTTCTCGTTGGGGGCGTCGGCGATCCCGGCCGCCTCCCGGATCATGGTCGGCACGGTTTCCGGGAAGGTCTTCAGCATCCACCCCCGGTAGGCCTCGAACTGGGCACCCTCGCCCTCGGGGTAGAAGTCGAACTCGCCGCCCGGGCCCGCGATCCGGCCGTCGATGCTGACCCCGACGTAGTAGACCAACTCTCGCATATCGCTCCGTTCGTAGTACTCTGTCTGTAGTGGTTCGACCGTAGTACTACAACTGGAGTGGTGTCAAATGGTGCGCAGGAACGAGGAGCGACGGGCGGCTCTGCTGGACGCCGCGATCGAGGTGCTGGCCGCCGAGGGCGCGCGCGGGCTGACGTTCCGGGCCGTCGACAAGGAGGCCGCCGTGCCGGCCGGCACGGCATCCAACTACTTCGCCAACCGTGACGACCTGCTGCACCAGATCGCCCAGCGGTTCTACGAGCGCATGGAGCCGGACGCGGCGACGATCGAGCGGCAGCGGACCGCGCCGCGGGACCGGGCGACCTACACCCAGCTCATGCGTGAACTCGTGGCGCGGATCACCGCGTTCTCCAGCGGCTACCTCGCGCTGCTCGAACTACGCCTGGAGGCCACCCGCCGCCCGGAGCTGCGCAAGCTGCTGACCGAGCGCGTGCGCGCCGACGTCGACGCGAACGTTACCTACCACGAGCAGTCCGGGCTGCCCGGCGACGCGACCGCGGTGCGGCTGCTGATCCTCACCCTCAGCTGGATGATCGTCGAGCAGCTCACCCTGCCCGACGTGTACGGCGAAGCCGAGCGGGACGAGCTGATCGCGGCCGCGGTCGAGCGGCTCGTGGTGGAGTGACTCAGCCGATCGCGTCCTGGATCGGCCCGACCGCGAAGTAGGCCACGAATGCCACGGCGATGACCCACAGCAGCGGGTGCACCTTGCGCGCCCCGCCCGTCACGGCCTGGATCACGACGTAGGAGATGAACCCGACGCCGATGCCGTTGGTGATCGAGTAGGTGAACGGCATGACGACGATCGTCAGGAACGCGGGCAGCGCGATCTTGAAGTCGGTGAAGTCGATCTCCCGCACCTGGCTGATCATCAGCGCGCCGACGACCACCAGCGCGGGCGCCGCGGCCTCGACCGGGATCACCTCGTACAGCGGCGTGAAGAACATGGCGCCGAGGAACAGCAGCCCGGTGACCACGTTGGCCAGCCCGGTGCGCGCGCCCTCGGCGATGCCGGACGCCGACTCCACGAACACGGTGTTGGAGCTGGACGAGCCGGCACCGCCGGCCACCGCGCCGAGGCTGTCCACGAACAGGGCCTTGCCGGTGTTGGGCAGCTCGCCGTCACGGTCCAGCAGCCCGGCCTCCTTGCCGAGGCCGGTCATCGTGCCGATGGTGTCGAAGAAGTCGGTGAGGATCAGGGTGAACACGATCAGCGCGGCGGTGATGGCCGGGACCTGCACCCACGCGTCGAAGTTCACCTGGCCCAGCAGCGACAGGTCCGGCCAGCCGGCGATCCGGTCCGGCAGCGCCGGGTACCCGAGGTTCCAGCCCTTCGGGTTGGTGCCGCCGGCCGGGCCCGCGTTGACGAGCGCCTCCAGGATGATCGCGATCACCGTCGTCACCAGGACGCCGATGAGGATCGCGCCGCGGACCCGCCGCGCCACCAGGACACCGGTGATCAGCAGCCCGATCACGAACACCAGCGTCGGCCAGCTCGCGATCGACCCGCCGATGCCGAGCCCGACCGGCACGGTGGTGTTCGCCGCGTCCGGGATGCGCCGCACGAAACCGGCGTCCACCAGGCCGATCAGCGTGATGAACAGGCCGATGCCGACCGCGATCGCGGCCTTCAGCGCGGGCGGCACGGCGCGGAACACCATCGTGCGGATGCCGGTGAGCACCAGCACCAGGATGATCAGGCCGTTGAGCAGGACCAGGCCCATCGCGGCGGGCCAGCTCATCTGCGGCGCGACGCTGACCGCGATCAGCGAGTTGATGCCGAGCCCGGTGGCCATCGCGAACGGGTAGTTCGCCACGACGCCCATCAGGATCGTCATGACGCCCGCGATCAGCGCGGTCACGGCCGCCACCTGCGGGACCGGCAGGATGTTGCCGAACAGGTCCTTGTGCGCGCCCGCGTCCTGGGCCGAGAAGCTGCCGATGATCAGCGGGTTGAGCACCACGATGTAGGCCATCGTGACGAAGGTGACCAGCCCGCCGCGCACCTCGCGGCCGACGGTCGACCCACGCTCGGTGATCTTGAAGAACCGGTCGAGTCCGGTCCTGCCGCCCTGCACAGCCATGCAACCTGCCTTACCTGGTGCCACTGGGATGACCCGCGGGTAGCCTTCCTGACGTGGCCGATCCGATCAACGCCGGGGATGTTAAACGTCCGTTGCTTCCGGTGCCCGAGTTACCCGAGCGGCTGGTGGTGCTCTACCCGGTCGTCGCGGTCGGCACACTCGTGTGGTTCGCGGGTTTCCTCGTGCTCGGCGGGATTCGCCTGTTCGGAACGGGCGGGCCGGCGAGCGTGTGGATGTGGACCTGCCTGTCCGGCGGCGTGCTCGGGCTGATGGGTATGGGCATCATGAGCTGGCAGCGCTGGGCGCGCCGCCACGGCAGCCGCAGCGCGCAGACCGGTCTCTGACGGGCGACGTAGAGCGCGGCGGGGTTGCCCGGCGGCCGGCCCGGCAGGGGGTCGATCGAGTCGATGTGGACGAACCCGTGCCGCTCCCGGAGCCGCCGCGTGGCCACGTACGGAGCGGCCGTCGCGTTCAAGGCGTTCTACAGCAGGTAGGTCGTCGTCGCGGGGTCGTTCAGCACGGCCTCCACCAGGTGGCGCTCGGACCAGCGACCGGCAGCCCAGGCGAACGCGCGGGCCAGCCCTTCGGGCGAGTCCTCCGCGTGATGTTCCCCGTGAAACGTCCCACTTTCGACCCACCACGGCGTGGCGCGCTTGACTCCGTCGACCTCGACGGTCAACTCGTCGTGCACCACGAGCCCGCCCTCGGGCAGTGGGATGTCCAGCAGCTCCGCGGCCAGGACCAGCGCGGTCATCTCCGCCCACGGCACGAACTCGCCGTCGCTACTGACCCGGGCGTCGGCGTGTTCGGACAGCAGCGGGATGTCCAGCAGCTCGGCGAGCGCGGCCACGTCCGCGCCCGGCGCGGCGGCGACCAGGCGTTCCGGTGCCCACACCGCGCCCAGCCACGGCAGGTCCAGCACCGCGGTCCGCTCGGCGTCGACCACGGACCCGTCGACCGTGCGCACCCGCTCGGGCGCGTCCAGCTCGGCCCACTCCAGGTCCGCGGCGGCCAGCAGGGCGTGCGCGCGCAGGATCAGGCCCGGCGGGACCTCGCGGTCCGGGTCGCCGAGCCGGTCGAGCAGGTCGGCGGCGTCGTCGAGGTTGCGCACGGCCAGCTCCGCCCGGACCCCGGCGGCGGCCAGCACGTCCGGGCGCACCCCGACGTCGGGCACCGGGTCGTACAGGCCGGTCAGGCTCGCCGCGTCCGGCAGCCGCCACTCGGCCGGCGCGCGGCCGGCCAGCAGCGCGTTGCGTTCCAGCCAGGCCGCGGACGGGCTGTCCGGCATCGTCAGCGCCTGCCAGGTCTCGCGCTGCCCGGCGATCAGCCGCAGCGCCTGCGGCCAGGCGTCGTCGGCGACGAGGTCGAGGTCGCGGATCTCCGGCTGCTCGTCGGAGTTGTCCACCACGAGGAACTCGTCGAGCACCCCGAGTTCGGTGAGCACCCGGGACGGCCACTGCTCGGCGAACTCCGCGTCCAGCACGGAGAACGGACCGTCCTCTTCGAACACCTCGGGGTCGAAGACCTCGCGCAGCGGCGAGTTCGGCAGCACCAGCTCGTCCGCGCGCCGCCAGCCGTCCGCCGACGGCAACGCGAGCGCGCCCAGCCCCTCCGCGGAGGTGTCGGAAACCAGGCGCAGCACGGCTTCCGCGAGCGGGCGGGTGTCCAAACCGGACTCGGCGTCGGCCACGCTGCGCTCGATCGCCTCACGCAGCGCGGGCGCGTCGAGCAGGTCCGCCGCCTCCGCCTGCTTCGCGCCGAGGCGCTCCAGCAACGGGTGCGCCGCCTCCGGGTGGACCAGCCGCAGCCCGCCCACGTCGGCGTCGGCCAGCAGGTCGAGCAGCTCCGACGCGCCGAGCAGCAACGCGCCGCGCGGGCCGGGCAGCGTCCGCCCGTCCGCCAGCGGCACCGGCAGAGCGCCCAGCTCGTCCGCGGTCACCTCGTGGTTGTCCAGCAGCGGCAGGAAGGCGTCGTACAGCGAACGCCACCACTCCGGGTCCCGGTCCACGCCGATCAGCAGGTCGACCAGGTCGGCGACGTCGAGCCGGTCGGCGTCGACGGTCGCGAGGAGCTGCGCCGGCTCGTAGCCGCTGATCCCGGCGAGCCCGGGCACGACACCGGCGAGCAGTTCCAGCAGCCGCGGCGACTCGACCGACAGCACCCGGGCGCTCGACGGCACGAGGTCGTCACCCTCGGCCGCGGGCAGCCATGCCTGCGTCGCGAGCTGCCTGCCGACCAGCTCACGCAGCTTACCGTCCACTTCGGACAGCGGGAAACCCGCTTCGGGCACCAGCTCCAGCCGGTCCTCCGGCGCGAGCTCGCGTACCAGCGCCGGGTACTCGCGGGCGGCCGCGGCGAGCGCGTCGTCGGCGCCGGGCAGCACCCGGCGGCGGGACGGCTCCAGCGGCACCGTCGCGATCAGCCGGGCAGGCAACGACAGCCGCTCGTCGGTGGGCGTCGGGGCGTGCAGGACGTCCTCGGTCAGGCGCCCGTCGACCGGCTTCGCCCACACCACGTTCTCGCCGACCCTGGTCAGCCAGCGGACCGTCCCGGACGGGGTGGACAGCTCCACCACACCGTCCACTTCGGATCTCGTCCACTCCGCGCCGGGCGCCTCGATCCGCGCCAGCCAGGGCAGCGACAGCAGCAGGTCCTCGGCTTCGTCGTGCAGGCGGGCCAGCAGCTCGTCCGCGTCCACGCCCTCGCGCAGGGGCAACCGGACCTCGGTGTCGAAGCCGGCGGGCAGGTCCTCGTCTGCCGGCCACGGCAGGCGCAGCACCGGCACCGCGCCGTCGCGCCCGGCGGCCTCCCGGGTGCGGGTCTCGGAGAACGCGACGCCGCCGGTCCGCGAGATCACCCGCGGTTCGCTGCTGACCGCGAGCACCGCCGCGAAGCCGACGCCGAACTGCCCCACCGTGTCGCCCTGCTTGGCCGACGCCCGCAGCGAAGCCAGCGACGCCACGCCGGCGGCGTCGAGCGGCGCGCCGGTGTTGGCGACGCGGAGCTCGCGGGCGGCCACGGACACCCGCAGCGTGCCGGGGGCGCCGGCCAGCGCGGCGGCGTCGGCCGCGTTCTGCGCCAACTCGACGAACAGCCGGTCGCGGTAGCCGCCGACCCGCAGGTCGGTCTCGGCGTTGGTGTCTTCGGTGAACCGGGTCGGCGAGTCCCGCCAGGCCCGCAGCACCGAGGCCCGCAGCGCCTCGGTGCCGAACGGATCACTCAGCTGACTCACTCGCCGTCTCGACGTCCGCGGTCGCGCCCGTCTCGGTCTTCGGCTCCTCGACCGGCTCCATGTCCAGCAGCGAGTCGTCGTAGACCAGCTCGGCGACCGGCACCGACGAGGTCACCTCGACCTCGACCTCGGAGTGCGCGCCGCAGCCGTACTCGGCGTGCACGACGTTGCCGTCCGCCGGGGCGATCTCGTTGCCACACACGCCGAAGGCGGCGCGCAGCGATCCGGCCAGCGGGAGGTAGAAGCCACACGTGCCGCAGTGGGCGGGCGCGCTGCGGGCCATGTCCGACCGCGGCCCGAACTCGCCGCGGTGCCACCGCGTGGCGGCCTCCTCGCGGCCGAAGCGGGACAGGACGTGCACCCGGCCGAGCCCGGCCTCGTGCGCGACCTCCTCGACCGCCGGGTCGTCGGACTGCAGGTACGCCGGGACCAGCCGCGGGTCGTCCTTGTCCGGGGGGAGGATGTCGCCGACGCCCAGGTCGCCCGCCCGCACCCGACGTTCCCACGGCACCCACTGCGGGGCGATCAGGGCGTCCGGGCCCGGCACGAGCACGACCTCGCTGACCGTCACCGGGGCGTCCGCGCCCGCGCTCGCGACCGTCACCGACCAGCGCCAGCCGCGGTAGCCCGGCACGTTGGCCTCGAAGAGGTGGCTCGCCGACACCGCGTCCTCACGCGACACGCCGACGTGCGCCCCGACCTGCTCGGCCCCCGCCTCTTCGACCGCGGCCTCGCGCGCGAGGTCGACTGCCTCGGCGAGAGCGCGCTCCACGGAGCCGTCGTCCAGGGTGAGCAGCAGCGTCATACCCCAATTGTGCCCCGCGCGCCTCCGGCGGCCGTGTCAGGGTGGAGGCGTGCGCACCCTGATCACCTTGACCCTCGCCACGGTCGTCGCGCTCGCGGGCTGCGCGGCGGCGGCGCCGCCCGCGCCTGCCACGGTTCCGCAGCTCACGGTGCAGGTGCTGGAGACGCTGCCGCACGATCCGGCGGCGTTCACGCAGGGCCTCGAGTTCTCCGGCGCCACCCTGTACGAGGGCACCGGGCTGGTCGGGCAGTCGTCCGTGCGGGCCGGCGCGCCCGGGCAGCCGCCCACCACGCGCGTGGACCTGCCCGCGCCGCTGTTCGGCGAGGGCATCACCGTCACCGGGCCGACCCTGTGGCAGCTGACCTGGCAGAACGGTGTCGCGATCGAACGGGACGCGCGGACGCTCGCCGAGCTGCGGCGCGTGTCCTACGACGGCGAGGGCTGGGGGCTGTGCCACGACGGCGGCCGTCTGGTGATGAGCGACGGCTCCGACCGGCTCACCTTCCGCGACCCGGCCACGTTCGCGGAGACCGGCGAGGTCACCGTCCACCACGGCGAGCAGACCTTTTCGCAGCTCAACGAACTGGAGTGCGCCGGCGGCGCGGTGTACGCGAACGTGTGGCAGACCGACCGGATCCTGCGGATCGACCCGGCGACCGGCGAGGTCACCGGGCAGATCACCGCGGCCGGGCTGCTCACCCCGGCCCAGGCGTCGGCCGCGGACGTGCTCAACGGCATCGCCGCGGTTCCCGGCACGGACGAGTTCCTGATCACCGGGAAGCTCTGGCCGGTGATGTTCCGGGTGAAATTCGTGCCCGCTTCCTGATCACCGAGCGCGTCGGCGCAGGAATACGGCAAGATTGACGTGTGGGGCGCAAACGGAAGTGGACACCGGCACCGGGTGCCGGGCAGCCGTGGCGCGCCCAGGGGCGCTTCTACCCCGAGTCGGCCGCGGTGCCGAACGCGGACGAGGCGCCGACGAGCGCGTTCCCGGCAGGCGGGCGCACATCACCGCCGCCACCGCCGCGTGGCGCGCGGCCGTACCCGCCGCGGCAGAGCCCGCCGCCGCAGCAGCGGCCGTGGCACAGCGAGCCGCCGCCCCGCCGCACGGAGCCGCTTTACGAGCACTACAACACCGACGGGTACGCCGACCACAACGCGCGTCCCGAGCCGGAGCCGGCCGCGGAGCACCGCACGGAGGCGACCGCAGGGCCGCTGCCCCGGATGCCGAAGAAGCTGACCGTCACCCGCGTCGCCGCGCTGCGCAGCCGTGAGCTGGGCGGCCGCGCGGTCGGCATGTTCCAGCGCGCGACGAAGGCCGACGGCGCGGACAAGTCCGGCCTCACCTCGCTGACGTACGCGGTGATGCTGAACTACGCCAGCGACGCGGCGATGGCCATCGCGCTGGCCAACACCCTGTTCTTCGCGGCCACCAGCGGTGAGGGCCGCGGCAAGGTCGCGCTGTACCTGCTGATCACCATCGCGCCGTTCGCGCTCGTCGCACCGGTCATCGGCCCGCTGCTGGACCGGATCCAGCGCGGCCGCAGGCTCGCGATGTGCCTCACCTCGGTCGGCCAGGTGCTGATGGCCGTGCTGATGGCGCTGCACTTCAACGACTGGGGCCTCTACCCGGCCGCGCTCGGGAAGATGGTGCTGTCCAAGTCGTTCACGGTCCTGAAGTCGGCGGTCACCCCGCGGGTGGTGCCGCCGGACATCACGCTGTCGAAGACCAACGCGCGGCTGACGGTGTTCGGGCTCGCGGCGGGCGGTGTGTTCGGCGCCATCGCCTCCGGCGTGAACTCGCTGTTCGGGTCGGCGGGCGCGTTGTGGTTCACCGCGTTGATCTGCGCGGCGGGCGCCGTGCAGGCGATGCGGATCCCGGCGTGGGTCGAGGTGACCGAGGGCGAGGTCCCGGCCACCCTCAAGGCGCACCCGGCGAAGAAGAAGAAACGACAGCCGCTCGGCAGCGACGTGGTCCTCGCCCTGTGGGGCAACGGGACCATCCGCATCCTCACCGGGTTCCTGATGATGTTCGCGGCGTTCGCCGTGAAGGCGCAGGCGGAGCAGACCGGGCAGAGCCCGTTCATGCAACTGCTGCTGCTCGGCCTGATCGGCGGCGCGGCCGGGGTCGGCGGGTTCGTCGGCAACGCGCTCGGCTCGCGGCTGAGCTTCGGGCACCCCAGCCAGGTCGTGCTCGGCTGCGTGGGCGCGGCGCTGGCCTCGACGATCCTCGCGACGGTCATGGCCGGGATCGTCACGGCCGCGATCGTCGGTCTCGTCGGCGCCACGGCCAGCGCGCTGGCGAAGATCAGCCTCGACGCGGTGATCCAGCGCGACCTGCCGGAGGAGTCGCGGGCGTCGGCGTTCGGCCGGTCGGAGACGGTGCTGCAGCTGGCGTGGGTGTTCGGCGGCGCGATCGGGCTGCTGCTGCCGCCGACGTACTGGATCGGGTTCCTGGTGGTGTCGATCCTGCTGGCGGTGGGGCTGGTGCAGACGTTCCTGCTGGAGCGCGGCTCGTCGCTCCTGCCAGGGCTGGGCAGCAGGCGGGACCGCAGGCCGGCGCGGACCGGCAGCGGGGCCGCTCCCCGCGTGCAGTGAGCCGACCCGTAGGGTTTCCGGCATGCGGCGAACTTTGCTGTTGCTGTCGGCCGGTGTGCTGGCGCTGACCGGGTGCTCCGCCACGGTCGGCCCGCCCGAGGTCACGTTCTTCGGCGACGGTCACACGGTCAACGCCGAGCCGATCGTGAACTGCGACGCGCTGTTGAAGTCGTGCTCGGAGAACCCGGACGCCGCCGTGACGCTCAAGGTGCGGCCCGGCAAGCCGGTGCAGATCTCCGTGCCGTCCGAGATCGGCGACACGCCCTGGCTGGTGAACGTCCAGTACGCCAACGCCAAGGGCGAACTGCAGCCGGTGAAGCAGCAGTTCTTCTCGCCCGGGGACAAGCTGGCCTACACCGCTACCGGAGCCGCGCCGGACGACCAGCTGGTCGTTGTGGAGGTGCAGCAGCTCGGAGCTGCCTATGCGGCTGATCAGGCCGGGAATCCGATTCTGGACGAGAACGGGAATCCGCAGTTGGTGGCGCGGGCTTTCTGGTCTTTGCAGGTTGAGCCGGGTTCGTAGCCGCTACGCGGGTTGTTAGGGCGCCGGGCTTCGCTTCGCTACGCCGCGATTGAGCCCTCCCGAACCCGATCTT
>NZ_JBHZEN010000033.1:0-25292 GCF_050958625.1 Amycolatopsis sp. 3B14 | reverse complement strand
GCAAGCTTTGTGTTTTCGGCCGCCGGACCCAGCGCGGGTTGCGGCCCTGGCTCAAGGTGATCGTTGCGTGTCAGGCGACGGGATGACCACCCAGCTACCTTGGGTTCAGGGCGCTGGCGCTATGCGCCTGTTTTCCACAGGTGTGCGTAGTGGCCGTTCGCTGCCAGTAGTTCTTCGTGGGTGCCCTGTTCCACGATTCGTCCGTGGTCGAGCACCACGATCCGGTCCGCGCGAGAGGCTGTCGCCAGGCGATGTGCCACCACGAAAGTCGTGCGGCGTTTCGCCACCGTTTCCGTTGCGGCGAGGACCGTGGCTTCCGCGGACGGGTCCAGTGCGGCCGTTGCCTCGTCGAGTAGCAGCACGTCGGGGTCCACCAGTTCCGCGCGGGCCAGTGCGACCAGTTGCCGCTGCCCGGCGGACAACGATCGGCCCCGTTCGCCCACCGGCTGGTGGAAGCCCTGCGGCAGGGCGGCGATCGCGTCCACCGCGCCGACCGCCCGCACCGCGGCTTCGACCTCGGCGTCCGACGCGGACGGGTTGCCGTACCGGACGTTGTCGGCCACGGTGCCGGAGAACAGGTGCGCCTCCTGCGGCACGACGCCCATCCGCCGGTGCAGCCCGGCCGGGTCGTAGTCTCGCACGTCGACCCCGTCGATGCTCACCTTGCCGCTCGTCGCGTCGTAGAACCGCGCCGCCAGTTTGACCACTGTGGACTTACCGGCGCCGGTCGCGCCGACCAGTGCGACCGTCTCGCCCGGCGACACCTTCAGCGAAACATCCGTCAGGGCAAGGGACTCTGTGCCGGTATACGAAAAATCGACCGCGTCGAAGGCGACCTCGCCGCGGAGGCGTTCGGGCACCGGCACCGGGTCCGTGGGCGGCGGCACCGACGTCGGCGTCCGCAGCAGGTCACCGATCCGGTGCAGGCCGACCTTCGCCTGCTGGTACCCGTCGAACACCGACGACAACTGCTGGATCGGCGAGAAGAACAGGTTCAGGTACAGCAGGAACGCCAGCAGCACACCGACCGCCAGGGTGCCGTCCGCGACCCGGTTCGCGCCCGCTATCAAGACGATCGCCTCGGCGACCCCGGAAAGCAGTGTCACGAACGGGAAGTACGTCGCAACATACCGCTGGGCCCGCAGCCGCGAGCGGCGGTACGCGTCGCTCCTCGACGCGAAGTCCTCGGCCGACCGCTCCTCCCGGCTGTACGCCTGCGCGACCCGCAGACCGCTCACGTTCTCCTGCATGTCGGCGTTCACGGCGCTGACCTTCTCCCGCGCCTCGGTGTACGCCGCACTGGACAGGCGCCGGAAGATGACCGTCGCGATCACCAGCACCGGCACCACGGACAACGCGTACAGCGCCAGCGACACGTCGGTGATCAGGAGCGCCCCGGTGATCCCGATCAGCGTCAGCGCGCTGATCACCGCCTGCGCGACACCGGTCTGCAGGAACGTCGACAACGCGTCCACGTCCGTCGTCATCCGCGTCATGATCTTGCCGGAGAGCTCGCGCTCGTAGTAGTCGAGCCCGAGCCGCTGCAGGTGCGCATAGCTGCGCACCCGCAGCGAGTACAGCACCGTCTCACCGGCCCGCGCGGTGATCCGCGTCTGCGCCGCGATCACGAACCAGTCCACCGCGATGATCACCGCGCCGATCCCGGCGCACAGCCACACCACCCACGCCAGGCCGGGACGTACACCGTGGTCGACGCCCTGCTGGTACAGCGCGGGCAACGCGATCGACGCCGCCGCGTCCAGCCCGACCAGCAGCACCGCGGTGATCAGCAGCGCACGCACCGGCCGCAGCGCGGAACCCAGGCGGAACCCCGGATCGGGCGCGGTGACCGAATCCGGATCCAGCGCGGGCCGGTCCTTGGCCGGCGGCAGCTTGCGCACGCCCTCCAGTAGTTCGGCCGTCGGCGGCGCGTTGAGTGCGCTGCTCGCGCCCATGCCCCCGCCGCCCGGCATCGGCGCCGGCGCGTTCCGCTGCTGCGCCGCCTCGGCCAGCTCGTCGACCGCGTCCCGCTCGCCGGTCTCCGGCCACAGCGCGGGCGTGGTCCCGGTTTCCGGGCTCGCCACGCAGTCGCGCTTGTGCACGTTCTCCACGCCCTCGCCGGGCCCGGCGATCAGCTCGCGGAACAGCTCGCAGCGCTCCGCCAGCTCGTCGTAGGTGCCGACGTCCACCACCCGGCCGGCGTCGAGCACCGCGATCCGGTCGGCCAGTGACAACGTCGACTTGCGGTGCGCGATCAGCAACGTCGTGCGCGTCGCGGTGACCGAGCGCAGCGTCTCGTAGATCGCCGCCTCGGTGACCGTGTCCACCGCGGAGGTCGCGTCGTCCAGGATCAGCACCCGCGGATCGGTCAGCAGCGCCCGCGCCAGGCCCAGCCGCTGCCGCTGACCGCCCGACAGCGTCAGGCCGCGTTCACCGACCTGGGTGGCGTAGCCGTCCGGCAGCTCGGAGATGAACTCGTGCGCCTCGGCCGCCTTCGCCGCGGCGATCACCTCCTCGTCGCTCGCGTCCGGGCGGCCGTAGGCGATGTTGTCACGGATGGACGTGGAGAACAGGAACGCCTCCTCGAACACCACGCCGATCGCCTGCCGCAGGTCCGTCAGCTTCACGTCCCGCACGTCGCAGCCGCCCAGCCGCACGCTGCCCGAGTGCGCGTCGTAGAACCGGGGAAGCAGCAACGAGATCGTCGACTTGCCGGAACCCGCGGTGCCGACCAGGGCCAGCGTCTCGCCGGGTTCCGCACGCAGGCTCAGCCCGTCCAGGACCGGTTCCGAGCGCGTGTAGCCGAAGCGCACGTCGTCCAGCTCGATGCCGAGCGGGCCGTCCGGCAGCGGCTTCGGCTCGACCGGGTCGGTGACCTCCGGCTGGGCGTCCACCAGCTCGTACACGCGTTCCGCGCCGGCACGGGTCAGCTGGGCCTGCACCACCAGCGCCGACATCATGCGGGCCGGTCCGATCAGGCCGGAGACGTAACTGGCGAACGCGAGGAACGTCCCGAGCGTGACCTGCCCGTTGAGCGCCAGGATGCCGCCGAAGGCCAGCACCGCCACCTGCCCCGCCGCGGGCAGCGCGGACGTCGTCGCCGTGGGCACCGCGGCCAGCCGCGCCGCGCGCAGCCGCTCCGCGAACAGCCGTCGCGCGGTCTTCTCCAGCCGCGCGACCTCTCTGGTCTCCTGCCCGAAGCCCTTCACGACGCGCACGCCGGTGACGGTCTCCTCGACGTGCTGCGCCAGGTCCGCCGCCCGCTGCTGCGCCGACCAGGTCGCCGGGAACAGGCGCTTGCGGGCCATCCCCGCGACGATCGCCACCGCGGGCACCACGATCAACGCGATCACCGTCAGGCCGGGCGACATCCACAGCATCGCGGCGACCGAGAACACCGCGAAGACGACCGAGCCCGCCGACAACGGCACCACGAACAACAGCGACACGACGAGCTGCAGATCGGTGATCGCCCGCGACACCACCTGGCCGGTGCGTAGCGAGTCCTGCTTGCCACCGTCCAGCCGGGACACCGAGTCGAACACCCGCTGGCGCAGGTCGTGCTGCACGTCCAGCGCGAGCCGCCCGCCCAGGTAGCGGCGGACGAACGCGGTGCCGAACATGAGCAGCTGCACGCCGATCAGCCCCGCGACCAGCAGGCCGAGTCGCCCGGTCTGCGAGGCCACCGCGTCGTCCACGGCGACCTTCACCAGCAGCGGGCTCGCGGCCTGCAGGCCGACGCTCAACACCGCCGCGGCGAGCGACGAGACGACCAGGACCGGATGGCGCCAGCAGGCCGCGGCCAGCCGGCGGATCCATCCGGTCCCGGGGTTTTCGACAGTGCGTGGTGGTGCGACAGTCACCACGCCAGGTTATGCGTGTGGGCGCCTACGTGATGTCGCGGCGCTGGTTGGAGGCCCAGCCACCGACGAAGAACACCAGCGTCCAGGCCAGGAACACCAGCGCGGCGGCCCACCACGAGATCAGGCCCGGCGCACCGGCCGAGAGCTGCAGGCCCAGCTTGTCCCAGTGCTCGACACCACCCGGCAGGTTGATCGAGTCGATGCCGAACGCCTCCGCCGCGACACCGCCGACGATGCCGTTCGCGGTGCTGTTCGGCAGGATCGCGCCCAGCACGTCGGTGGTGTTCCACATCGCGATGACCAGCACGTTCTCCACGATCAGGAAGTACCCGATCAGCAGGATCACGGCCAGCACCACCTTGTTCAGCACCGCGCCGAACCCGATGCCGAACAGCGTCACCAGGATGTAGGCGAGCACGGTCGCGCCGAACGCCGCGAGCCACTGACCGCCGGTGGGCAACCGGTCGCTGTCCACGGTGATGGCCGTCGCCAGCGCCGACACCGCGAAGCTGAGCAGACCGTAGAGCGCGCCCCACAGGACGTAGGTGATCATCTTCGCGGTCAGCGCGGACACCCGGTTCGGCGCCGTGAGGAACGTCGTGGTGATCGTCTTGCTGTTGTACTCGCCGGCCAGCGCGAACACGCCGAAGATCGCCGGGACCAGCTGCGCGATGTTCACGCCGTGCGCGATGCTCAGCAGCCCGACCGGCAGCGCGTCGGCGGACACCCCGGCCTGCTCGGCGATGATCCGCGCGGTGCCGGAGCCGATCCAGTCGGCGAAGTCGTTGGTGATCTTGCCCCACGCGAACGACATCCAGAACGCGACCAGCACCAGCGGGATGATCAGGATCCACCAGGTGTTGAGGCTGAGCGTCTTGCGGAACTCCGCCTTGATCAACCGGCCCATCAGCCCTGTCCTCCCCAGCCGCCGTGCCCCTGCTGCGGCGGTGCTTGCTGGTAATGCTGCTGCGGTGGGTATCCCGGCGGCGGCGGGCCGCCCCAGCCGCCCTGCTGCGGGGGCTGGCCGTACGGCTGCTGCGGCGCTCCCGCGTACTGCGCTCCCGGGTACTGGGGGCTGGTCAGCTGGAAGAAAAGCTTCTCCAGGTCCGCCCGCTCCTCCTCGATCCCGTACACCGCGATCCCGGACTTCGCGACCAGGTCACCGATCTGCTGACGGGTCGCGCCGACCACCGCGACGCGCCCGTCCGGTGTCGGCTCCACCTGCGTGAAACCGGCTTCCTGAAGCGCTTTCACCAGAGCGTTCGCGTCCGCCGCCTGCACCAGCACCCGCGACTGCTGGCTGCTGCGCAGCTGGTCCAGCGGGCCGTAGTAGCGCGTGACGCCGTGGCTGATGATGACGACCTGGTCGATCGTCTGCTCCACCTCGGACAGCAGGTGGCTCGACACCAGCACGGTGCGGCCTTCGCGGGCGTAGGCGCGCAGGAAGTTGCGCAGCCACACGATGCCCTCCGGGTCGAGGCCGTTCGCCGGCTCGTCCAGCACCAGCACCTGCGGGTTGCCGAGCAGCGCGGTCGCCAGCGCGAGCCGCTGCCGCATGCCGAGCGAGAACCCGCCCGCGCGGCGGTCCGCGGCGCCGGAAAGCCCGACCAGGCCCAGCACCTCCTCGACGCGGTTGTCCGGCGCGCCGATCGCCGCGGCGTACACCTTCAGGTGGTTCCGCGCGGTGCGCTTCGGGTGGAAGCCCTCGTTCTCCAGCACTGCGCCCACGACCTGCGCCGGGTTGCCCAGCTGCTGGTACGGGCGGCCGTTGATGGTGGCGACACCCGCCGACGGCGTGACCAGGCCGAGCAACATGCGCAGCGTGGTGGTCTTCCCGGCGCCGTTCGGGCCGAGGAAGCCGGTGACCGAGCCGGGGCGGACCTCGAAGCTCAGGTTCTGCACCGCGGCGACCGGCCCGAAGTGTTTGCTCAGGTTCTGCACGAATATCCGGCCGCTGCCGTCGTGTTGCATGCGCGCCCCTCCCGGCCCGGTGAACTTGATCGCGGGCACATAGTGCCCTACTCGTGTCCGGTTCAACCCGTCCGGGTGCCGTGTGTCGGGGAGGGTGCGCACAAAGGGGCGGCCCGCTCAACCAGCCTGGGGGTCACTGGGAGCGGGCCGCCACGTACAAGCTTAGGTGGTCTCCCCGGACTTCGCTTACGCGGGGGCCCATGTTGGTCTGAAAAGTTCTTCACACGTTCGCTGGTGGGGTGGGCGGTCCCTGACGCGGGACCGCCCACCGGTCAGGCGAGGACGTCGGCCAGCGGCGTGTGCGGCAGGTCGTGTGCCTGCGCGACGGGCGCGTTGACCAGCGCGCCGTCGTGCGCGTTGAGGCCGAGCGACAGCGGTCCGTTGGCGCGCAGCGCGGCCTGCCAGCCGTGGTCGGCCAGCTGGACGGCGTAGGGGAGTGTGACGTTGGTCAGCGCGTAGGTGCTGGTGCGCGGGACCGCGCCGGGCATGTTCGCCACGCAGTAGAAGACGGACTCGTGCACGGTGTAGGTCGGGTCGTCGTGCGTCGTCGGGTGCGAGTCGGCGAAGCACCCGCCCTGGTCGATCGCGATGTCCACGAGCACGCTGCCCGGCTTCATGCGCGCGACCAGATCGGTGGAGACGAGTTTCGGCGCCCGCGCGCCCGGCACCAGCACCGCGCCGATCACCAGGTCGGCTTCCAGCACGGCCTGCTCGACGGCGAACGCGTTCGAGGCGACCGTGCGGATGCGGCCGGCGAAGTCGTGGTCGATCTGGCGCAGGCGGTCCACGTTGGTGTCCAGGATCTCGACGTCCGAGCCGAGGCCGAGCGCGATGCGCGCCGCGTTGAGGCCGGCGACGCCGCCGCCGATGACGACCACCCGCGCCGGGTGCACGCCGGGCACGCCGCCGGGCAGCACACCACGGCCGCCGCTGGGTTTCATCAGGGAGTGGGCGCCGACCTGCGGGGCGAGCCGCCCGGCGACCTCGGACATCGGCGCCAGCAGCGGCAGCGCTCCGCTGGGCTGCTGCACGGTCTCGTACGCGATGGCGGTCGTGCCCGCGTCCAGCAGGGCCTGCGTGAGCGGGCGGTCCGCGGCGAGGTGCAGGTAGGTGAACAGCACCTGGTCGCGGCGCAGCCGGGGGTACTCCTCGGCGACGGGCTCCTTGACCTTGAGGACCATCTCGCCCTCGGCCCAGACGTCGTCGGCGGTGGCCAGGATCTTCGCGCCCGCGGAGACGTACTCGTCGTCGCTGATGGCGGACCCGATGCCGGCGCCGGCCTCGATGAAGACCTCGTGGCCCCGCGCCGTCAGTTCGTGCACCCCGGCCGGGGTCACGGCGACGCGGTACTCGTGCTTCTTGACCTCGCGGGGGACGGCGATGCGCACTGCTTCCTCCTGCATCCGTGGACGTGGTGCTGACCACGGTGAACCACCCGGATGGCGGTGTCATCGTGCCTCGCCGACAATTCTCTGTCGCTCGGGTGGTGCCCGCAGGACAAGGTCTTGACCTCCACCTTGGTGGAGATCCCAGGATGATCTCCATGAGAGCGGTGTGGTTGAGGGAGTTCGGCGGGCCCGACGTGCTCGTCGCCGGTGAGGCGCCGGATCCGGTGCCCGGTCCCGGGCAGGTGCTGGTCGGCGTGACGTTCGCCAACACGACGTTCGTGGAGACGCAGTTCCGGGCTGGGCTGCCGGGGCCGTTCCGCGCGGAGCCGCCGGTGATCCCGGGCAACGGGGTCGGCGGGGTGGTGCTGGCCGGGCCCTCGGAGCTGGTGGGCGCGCCGGTGGTGACGAGCCTGAACGGGTCGGGCGGGTACGCCGAGCGGGTCGTGGTGGACGCGGCGGCGCCGTTCCGCGTGCCGGACGGCCTGGCGCTGGACGACGCGGTGGCGTTGCTGGCCGACGGCCGGACCGCGACGGCGCTGATCCGCGCGGCCGGTGTGTCGGCGGGGGAGCGGGTGCTGGTGGAGGCCGCCGCGGGTGGCGTGGGGAGCCTGCTCGTGCAGCTGGCGCGCAACGCGGGCGCGACGGTGATCGCGGCAGCGGGCGGCTCGCGGAAGACGGCGGTGGCCCGCGACCTCGGGGCGGACGTGGTGGTCGACTACACGCAGCCGGACTGGGCGGCGCAGGTCGGCCCGGTGGACGTGGTGTTCGACGGCGTGGGCGGCGCGATCGGGGCGGCCGCGTTCGGGCTGGTGCAGCGCGGCGGGCGGCACTTCAGCTACGGCCTGGCGAGCGGCGCGTGGACGGAGGTGTCCGAAGAGGAGGCCGCCGCGCGGGGCGTGGTGTTGCACCGGGGCCCGCTGGGCAGCCCGGCTGATTTGCGCGCCGCGACGGAGTGGATCCTGGCCGAGGCCGCGGCCGGCCGGGTGAAACCGCTTGTGGGACAACGCTTCCCACTGGACCGGGCCGCCGACGCGCACCGGGCGATCGAAAACCGCGCGACGATCGGCAAGACGCTGCTGGAGGTGTGACCCTCAGGCGGGACGGGCGACGGCGGTGTCCCCGACCGCCATCACCCCGGCGCGCGTCACGCGCATGATCACGCCGAACTTGTTGGCGTGCCGGTCGATCAGGTGGGTCTGCAACTCCGGCCACCGCTCCCGGCCGGACGGCTCCCAGCTGGGCACCGCGCAGCGGATGCACGGTCCGGCGTGCTCGCCGGTCACCTCCAGCGACACCTCGCCGATGTCGAGCGTCGTCCCGGTGGTCCAGTCCTCCTCGGCGAAGGCGGGGGCGTCGGTGGCCAGGTGGATGTTCGGGCGGAAGCGGTGGAGTTCGACGGGCCTGCCGAGCTCCGCCGCGAGCGCCACCAGCGACGCCTCGAACGTGACCAGCACGGTGGGGCCGCGGTCCTGCTGCCCGTCCGCCGCGCGCAGCTCCAAGGGCATGCCGAACGACCCGGCGAGCGCGTCCACCAGGTCGGGCTCGTCCCACGACCAGGACCGGCCGTCCGGCGCGTGCAGCATCGGCGGCTTCGGCGGGTCGATGACTTCGGCGCCGTACTCCGCGCCCCAGGTGAGCATCGGCGGGTTCTGGCGCACCGTCAGCACCTTCCCGCGGCGCTTCTCCCGCCCGTCGACCAGCGCGTGCGCCCGGTCGCCCGCCATGCCCCGCCCGTCGAAGCGCGCGGCGCGGACCTCCTCGCCCCGCAGCGACTTCACCGGCCAGCGGTGCAGCCCGGCAACCGTCCCCTCGAACACTGAAACCCTCCTACGACCAGCGCACGGCGACGAGCTGGACCAGCAATGCTAACCGGACGTCCGGGTCGTCCAGGTCGAGCGGGACGAGTTCGAGCACGCGCCGCATGCGGTACCGGAACGTGTTGGGGTGGATCCGCAGCGCCTGCGCCGCCGAGCGCGGGTCCCCGGGGTGGCGCAACCACTCGTACAGCGTGTCGACGTAACCCGTGCCGTTGATCCGGTCGTACTCGCGGAGCTGTTCGAGCGGCCCGAGTCCGGCGACGCCCGCCGCGGCCGCCGCGGTCGCCGTGCGGTGCAGCGCGAGCGCCGTCCACAGGCCGTCGAAACTGCCGGACGGCCCCTCGATCACCCCGGCGCGCAGCAGGCTCAGCGTCTCCTCCGCCTCCGCGCGTGACCGCGGCAGCTCGCCGATCTTCACCGCGCTGCCCGCCGCCACCCGTGGCGCACCGCGGGACGGGTCGGCCAGCGACGGCCAGTCCGCGCCGTCCGGCACGACCGTGTAGAGCAGCCCGCCGAGTTCCGTCGCGATCGGACGGCGCCCGATGCCCATCGACATCCGTTCCATCAAGGCGAGCCGCAGGCCTTCGTCGTCGCCGGGGGTGTCGACGACGACCACGCGGTGCGGTTCGTCGGTCAGCTCCAGTTCGGCGATCGCCGCGCGCGGACCGGCTTTTCCCTCCAGCACGGCACGCAGCAGTTCCGCCGACGCACGCCGCTGGGCGTCGGCGTGGGCCCGGCGGCGGAGGAGGTGCAGCGCGACGACCGGCGCGGTGTCGGCGAACGCGGCGGCGCGCTCGTCGGACACCGGCCCGCGCACGACCGCCCACATCGAACCGAGCAGTTCGCCGCCCATCCGGATCGGCACGATGAGCCGCGGCAGCGTGCCGTCCCGTTGCGCGGGCACGAAAATCGTCTGCCTGCCGCGGGACAGTTCGCGGAACACACCACGCGAGCGGAACTTCGCGAGGACGTCGTCGGGGATGCGGCGGCCCATGATTGTCGACACGCGCGCCGGGTCGGTGATGTCCTGCCGCGCCGAGTAGGCCAGCACGCGGGAGTTGGTGTCCTCGATCGTCACCGGAGCGTCGACGACCGCCGCCACCGCGTCCGCGAGCCGGAACAGGTCCGCCGAGGCCGGATCCCCCTCCAGCGACTCGGGTTCCTCCGCGGCGGCGTCCAGCACGGTGCGCAGCAACCACACCAGCTGGGCCCATGCGGTAGCCGCGCGGACCTCGATGAGCGCGATGCCGGCCGCCTTCGCCGCCCGACGGACCGGCGGCTTCCGCGCGACCGGGGGTTTGAGCAGCACCGCGGCGGCGCCGGCCGCGGCGCTGTGCCGGACGAGCTCGACCGCCGCGTCGGTGTCGCCGGTGGCGACGCCGAGGACCAGGTCGCCCGCCGCGAGCTGGGCGGGCGCGCCCGGCTCGGCGATCACCACGTCCGCCACCGCGGGGCAGGGGTCGGGCAGCTGGACCGCGTGCAGCAACGTCGGCCCCACACGGTCGACCACACTGCGGACGGACACCATTTCCGCAGGATACGGCTCGGCGGCGCGCGAGTGGCGGCGCGAGGTGCCCCCGCGCCGCCAGTCGCGGCTACCTGCTCAGCACCCTGGCCAGCACTTCCCACAACGTGGCGGCCGGGTCGGCGGCGCCGCCGGGGCACCGCCACGCCACGATCCCGTCCGGCCGCACCAGGCTGGCGCCGCCGTCGCCCAACCCGAACCGCGCGCGGAACACGCCATCGGGGTCGTCGAAATCGGCGCCGCACTCCCGGTACTCCAACGCGATGCCCGTCTCCGCGCGCACCTCCGCGACCGCGTCGCGCCAGCCGCCGGTGCCGAAGACGACCCAGCCGTGGCCGAGGAAGTCCCAGGTGGACCCGGTCGTGGTGGGCACGTGCGGCGCACGGAACCCGGGACGGCCGGACGGCTCCACCGGGTTCTCCAGCAGGTCGTCGTCCTCGGCCAGCACCGCGCCCGACCGGTAGCGGAACCCCAGCGTGAGCGCGATCTGGTCGACCGGCGGGGCCACCCCGGTCAGGTCGAGGTCCGGCACCATCCGCTCCTTCGCGTTGTGCAGCGAAGTGCTGACCACCATCTCCGCGATCGGCTTGCGCTCGGCTTCGTAGCTGTCCAGCAGCCCTGGCCCGGCGTCGCCGCGGAGCACCGCCGCCAGCTTCCACGCGATGTCGTGCCCGTCCCCGACCGCGGTGTTCCCGCCCATGCCGCCGGTCGGCGGCGTGACCTTCGCGGCGTCGCCGACCAGGAACACCCGGCCCGCCGCGAACCGGTCGGCGACCCGCGCCGCCATCTCCCACGCGCCCGTCCACTGGATCTTCGGCTCCAGGTCCGGCAGATCGGTCGCGACCCGGATCAGGTGGACCAGCCGCTCCTCCGGGAAGTCGTCGGCCGTCTCACCCGGCCCGATGTCCACCGCGCACACGTACCGGCCGGGCACGTCGGTGTTGACCAGCGCGCCGGTGAACTCCGGGTGCTGCAGGTAGAACAGGTCGGTCACGCCGGGCAGCAGCCGGTCACCGAGATCGGCGTCGAACACCACCCCGATCGACTGCGCGATGGCGCCGAGCCCGGAGGTCCCGATCCCGAGCGCCTCCCGGATCCGGCTCCGCCCGCCGTCCGCGGCCACCAGGTACGACGCCCGCACGGTGGTCTCCGAGCCGGCCCGCGAGCGCAGCACCGCGGTCACCCCGTCGTCGTCCTGCGTGAACGACACCAGTTCCGTCGAGAACCGCACGTCCGCGCCCGCCTCGCGCGCCCGCTCCAGCAGGATCGGCTCGACCACGTCC
Organism: Amycolatopsis sp. 3B14; assembly: GCF_050958625.1. NCBI lineage: Bacteria > Bacillati > Actinomycetota > Actinomycetes > Pseudonocardiales > Pseudonocardiaceae > Amycolatopsis > Amycolatopsis sp. 3B14. Next base: position 13,445 of record NZ_JBHZEN010000033.1, on the reverse strand, counting down.
TGCCCGGCCATGCCCCACGGCGCCGCGGTCGCCGCGCTCAGGTCGATCTCCCCGAGGTCTTCGACGATCCGGTGGAACACCGGCCCGCTCAGGCTCGCGGCGACGGTGATCCGCAGCCCCCGCGAGGCGCGCTCGCTGACGCCGAGCACCTTCCGGTCGATCCCGGCGAACCGGTACAGCTCCATCGTCCGCGGCGTCTGCCCGGACGCCCGCGGGTGCAGCGACGTGCCCGGATGCCGTTCCACCGTCAGCACGTCCACGCCACCGAGCGCCAGGAACACGCTCGCGGACAGGCCACCCAGTCCGGCCCCCACGACCAGGACGTCGACTCGTTCCATGATTCCTCCTCACTGTGAAAATCCCGTTCGCCAAGTATCTTAGAATCTAAGAGATTAAGCAAGCGAGAAAAATCCACAGCGTGGGAACCGGTTGGGCGGATTGATCCGATCTGACTAGCTTCGGACACGGCGGCTTCCGCTGAACAGCCCACGCATCAAGGAGAACGACGATGACCGAGTCGCAGGCCTGGTCCTTCGAGACCAAGCAGATCCACGCCGGCGCGAGCCCCGACCCCGCCACGGGCGCCCGCGCGACCCCGATCTACCAGACGACGTCATACGTCTTCCGCGACAGCCAGCACGGCGCCGACCTGTTCAGCCTCGCCGAGCCGGGCAACATCTACACCCGCATCATGAACCCGACCCAGGACGTGCTCGAGCAGCGCCTCGCCGCGCTCGAAGGCGGTGTGGCCGCACTGGCCTTCGCGTCCGGTTCCGCGGCCACCACGGCGGCGATCCTGAACGTCGCCAACGCCGGCGACCACATCGTGTCCGGCGCGAAGCTGTACGGCGGCACCTACAACCTCTTCCGCTACACGCTGCCGAAGCTGGGTGTCGAGGTGTCGTTCGTCGAGCAGCAGGACGACCCGGAGCAGTGGCGGGCCGCCGTCCGCCCGAACACCAAGGCGTTCTTCGGCGAGACGCTCGCCAACCCGGGCAGTGACGTCCTGGACATCCGGACGATCGCCGACCTGGCGCACGAGGTGGGCGTGCCGCTGATCGTGGACAACACCATCCCGACGCCGTACCTGCTGCGCCCGATCGAGCACGGTGCGGACGTCGTCGTCCACTCGGCCACGAAGTACCTCGGCGGCCACGGCACCACCGTCGCGGGCGTGCTGGTCGACGGCGGCACCTTCGACTTCGGCGCGCACGGCGACCGCTTCCCCGGCTTCACCGAGCCGGACCCCAGCTACCACGGCCTCAAGTACTGGGAGGCCCTCGGCCCCGGCGCGTACGCGGCGAAGGCCCGCGTCCAGCTGCTGCGCGACACCGGCGCGGCGATCGCGCCGCTGAACAGCTTCCTGATCCTGCAGGGCATCGAGACGCTGTCGCTGCGCGTCGAGCGGCACGTCAGCAACGCGAAGGCGCTGGCCGAGTGGCTGGAGCAGCGCGACGAGGTCGAGCGCGTCTACTACGCGAGCCTGCCGTCGAGCCCGCACTACGACCTGGCGCAGAAGTACCTGCCGCAGGGCGCCGGTGCGGTGCTGTCGTTCGAGCTGCGTGGCGGCGTCGAGGCCGGGCGGAAGTTCGTCGACGGCACCGAGCTGCACAGCCAGCTGGTTAACATCGGTGACGTGCGCAGCCTCATCGTCCACCCCGCCAGCACCACCCACAGCCAGCTCACCCCGGAGGAGCAGCTCGCCAGCGGCGTCACGCCGGGCCTGGTGCGGCTCGCCGTGGGGCTGGAGGGCCTGGAGGACCTCAAGGCCGACCTCGAGGCCGGGTTCCGGGCGGCGAAGGCGGCCCTGTGACGCAACCGTCCACTGTGGATCTGCTGCCCGCGACGGGTGCGTGGCGGGAGGGAGATCCACCGGGACGGCGGCAGTGGGCCGCCGGCGGGCAGCTGCGGCTGGACGCCGGCGGCTCGCTGCCGGAGTACCGGATCGCGTACGAGACGTGGGGCACGCTGAACTCCGACGGCTCCAACGCGGTCCTGATCGAGCACGCCCTCACCGGCGACAGCCACGCCGCCGGTGAGGCCGGCCCGGGGCACCCCACCCCGGGCTGGTGGGACGGCCTGATCGGGCCCGGCCGCGCGCTGGACACCGACGAGCTGTTCGTCGTGGTGCCCAACGTGCTCGGCGGCTGCCAGGGTTCGACCGGGCCGTCGTCGCCGGACCCGGACGGCCGGACGTGGGGGAGCCGGTTCCCGCGGATCACGATCCGCGACCAGGTCCGGGCCGAGGCCGTGGTGGCCGACGAGCTGGGTGTCGAGCGGTGGGCCGCGGTGCTCGGCGGGTCGATGGGCGGCATGCGCGCGCTGGAGTGGGCGGCGACGTTCCCGTCCCGGGTCGCGGCGTTGCTGGTGCTCGCCGCGCCCGCCGCGTCCTCCGCCGACCAGATCGCGTGGGCCGCGCCGCAGCTGCACGCGATCACGTCGGACCCGGGCTGGCGTGGCGGCGACTACCACGACGCGCCGCCGGGCGAGGGCCCGCACCGCGGGCTGGGCGTCGCGCGGCGGATCGCGCACGTGACCTACCGCAGCTCACTCGAACTCGACCAGCGGTTCGGCCGGTCGCCGCAGGGTGACGAGGACCCGTTCGACGACGGCCGGTACGCCGTGGAGTCCTACCTGGACCACCACGCGGCCAAGCTGGTGCGCCGCTTCGACGCGGCGTCCTACGTGTGGCTGACGCGGTCGATGAACACGCACGACGTGGGCCGCGACCGCGGTGGCGTCAGCGCCGCGCTGGCCGGGGTGACCGCGCGCAGTGTGATCGCGGGCGTCGATTCCGACCGCCTCTACCCGATGCGGCAGGCGCACGAGCTGGCGGCGGGGATCCCGGGCGCGGGCGAGGCCGCGGAGATCACCTCGCCGTACGGGCACGACTCGTTCCTGATCGAGGTCGCGCAGGTGTCGGCGCTGGTGAAGGCGCTGCTGCACTGACTCCGGTCCGGTCCCGCCGGAACTCGCTCGGGTTGACGCCGCGGACCCGTTTGAACGCCGCGCTGAACCCGAACGGGTCGGCGTAGCCGACGGAGCGGGCGATCTCGCCGATGGTCGCGGCCTCCCGCGTCACCAGCCGGTCCGCCGCGAGCGTCATCCGCCAGCGGGTCAGGTAGGTCAGCGGCGGTTCGCCCACCAGGTCGGCGAATCGCTTGGCCAGGGTCGACCGCGACACGCCGGTGCGCTCCGCCAGCGCGGCGACCGTCCACGGCGCCGCCGGCTCGGCGTGCAGCAGGCGCAGCGCGCGGCCGACCACCGGGTCGCGCTGCGCGGCCCACCACGCCGGGGGCTCGCCGCCGGGCCGGTCGAACCACTCGCGCAGTGTGCAGACCAGCAGCCAGTCCAGCAGCCGGTCGAGCACGACCTGCTGACCCGGCGCGTCGACGGCGACCTCGGCGGCGAGGTGGTCCAGCACGGGGTCGGAGGTGTCCCCGGCATCGGCAACGCGCACCACGACGGGCAGCGCGTCCAGCAACCGGCGGCTGATCTCGCCGCGGACCGGGTAGGCGCCGACGATCAGCGTCGTCGCGCCGTCGCCGTGGTCGTGCCAGCCGCGCCGGTACCGCGTCCCGCCCTGCTCGGGCGTCGCGCAGAACTCGCCGCACGCGACCGGCTCGGCGCGGGTGTCCGGCTCGTCGACGAACGTGAACGTCCCGGGGCCGCGCACGATGATCGTCTCGCGGGCGCGCAGTCGCTCGGGCGCGTGGTGTTCCGGCACGATCCAGCCTTCCCCGGTGAGCACGGTGCACAGGGTCAGCGGCGCGCCGTCCACGAAGTGCAGGTTCCAGGGTGGGGACAGGGTCGTGCTGCCGAACAGCGAGCCGTGGGCGCGCACCCCGCGGATCAGATCACTGAACACGTCCACGGCGACGAGATTAGACGATCACACAGGTGATCCGGTCTTTCGACCATGTGCTCGTCCGAGCCGGCGGTGTTCAATCGGGATCATGAGCGACAGTGCGCTGACCCCCGACGACCTCGAGTTCCTCCGCCGCCCCCTGCACGGGTTCCTGACCGTGGCCGCGGGTCCGGTCCCGCCGCAGCCGCGGCCGGTGTGGTTCGAGGCCACCGACGACGGCACGATCCAGCTGTTCACCACCCCGGACTCGCCCAAGGTGCGGCAACTGCGCCGCGATCCGCGCGCCTCGATCGTCGTCGCCGCGCCGGTCGGTGAACGCGAACGCTGGGTGTCGGTCGCCGGCCGGGTCACGCTGGAACCGGATGGCGCACAGGAACTGAGCGCCCGCCTGGCCGCCCGCTACTGGGACCTCGACGACCCGGCCCGTGCCGCGGACCTCGCCGGGATCGGGGCCGAGGAACAGGTCCGCATCGTCATCCACCCGGAGACCGTGCGCCGCTACCACTACTGACGCCGTCGGGCCGCGGCCGGGACACGCCTACGTTCCGGATCAGGTCAGCGCCTCGGAGATCCACTCGGTGACCGGCAGGTCCCGCTCCAAGCACTCGGCCGACAGGCGCACCGTCCACCGCAGTGCCTGCAGCGTCAGGCTGTCCACCTCTTCGCGGTTGGCGCTCGCCAGGGCGATCTCCACCTGTTCCGCGGCGGCCTCGGTGTTGCCGTGCACCTCCGCGAGCAGCGTGCGGACGGCGGTGCGCACCGGCGGGTCGGCCTGGTCGATCGACACCTCTTCACCGGTCTCGTCGAACACCTGGACCTTGACCGGGGCGCTGCCGCCGTCACCGAGCGTGGTCACCATCGTGCTGCACTCCTCGAACAGGAGCAGCATCAGCTCGCGCGTCTCGTCCCGGCTCGACGGGGCCACCTCGTCGAGCGCGTCGTCGTCTCGGCCGAGCTGCATCGCGACGAGGGCGCGCTGCGCCCGCGAGATCAGCTGCTGCCGGTCCTGGGTCACGGGATCTATCAAAGCCGGGGAAAGGCGTTCAACGGTAGTGGGAAAAACGAGTGACGTGATGATCACGCGGCGGACTGCAGGGCGCCGAGCGCGAGGCGCCGCAGCAGGACGGCCAGTTCGTCGTCGTCCAGATGGCGGTTGTACGGCGTCGAGTTGATCAATCCGAACACGGCGTGTGCCGCCGAGCGTGCCTGGCGTTCCCCCACTCCGGGGACGGCATCGCGAATGACCTTCACCCATATCTCTACGTAACGACGTTGCAGGGCCCGCACCTGCTTGCGGTCGGCGTCGGTGAGGTTCGCGAGGTTGCGTTCCTGCACCGTGATCAGCGACGGGTGGGTGAGCGCGAAGTCGACGTGGAACTCGACCAGCTGCGCCAGCGCCTGCTGCGGATCGGCGGTCGCGTCGACGCGCGCCGTGCCGCCGTCGAGGAGGTAGTGGCTGATCGAGTTCAGCATCTCCCCGAGCATCGCGTCCTTGCTGCGGAAGTGCCGGTACAGCGCGGGGCCGGAGATGCCGACCGCCGCGCCGATGTCGTCGATGCCGACGCCGTGGAAGCCGTGCCGGGCGAACAGCTCCGCGGCCGCGCTCAGGATCTCCTCGCGGCGGGTGGCCTTCTCGCCGGTGACCAGCGGTGTGGGACTCGTCGACACGTGAACATCTTATCGAGTCAGGTTAGCGAGCGCTAACGTCCGCCTCCCGTCACCTGTTGGTAGCCGAAAAGCCTACTAAAAGGGGCTCCCTTGTGAGCATTGCACCTGGTAATCGTTCATTGAGTTGATTACTCACGGAAGGTGGTCCCCGCTGTGCTGAGAACGCTTGCAACCACCGTCGTCGCGGCCCTGGCCACGATCGGCCTGACCTCCGGGGTGGCCGATGCCGCCACCCTCGACTACGTCGCGCTCGGCGATTCCTACTCCTCGGGCGTCGGTGCCGGGAGCTACCTGGACTCGTCCAGCTGCAAGCGCAGCTCGAACGCCTACCCGGTGCTCTACGCCGGGCAGACGTCGGCTTCGCTGGACTTCCAGGCGTGTTCCGGCGCGAAGACCTCGGACGTGCTGAACAACCAGGTGAGCGCGTTGTCCGACGAGACCGATCTGGTGACGATCAGCGTCGGCGGCAACGACGCCGGCTTCGCGGGTGTCATGCAGGACTGCATCCTCGGCGGGGACTCGGGCTGCAAGACCGCGATCGACAACGCGAAGGCGTTCGTCAACGGCACGCTGCCGGGGCTGCTGGAGAAGACCTACGGCGAGATCCGGTCCCGCGCGCCGGAGGCGACGGTGATCGTGCTGGGCTACCCGCACTTCTACAAGATCGGCGGGTCCTGCTCGGTCGGGCTGTCCGACACCTCGCGCGGGTATATCAACAGCGGGGCCGACGCGCTCGACTCGGTCATCCAGAAGGAGGCCTCGGAGGCGGGATTCGCCTTCGCGGACGTGCGCCCGGCCTTCACCGGGCACGAGATCTGCTCCGGCTCGGCGTGGCTGCACAGCGTGACCTATCCGATCGACGAGTCCTACCACCCGACGGCGACCGGGCAGGCCCAGGGCTACTACCCGTCGCTGGTGGCGGCGCTCGGATGACTGTCTCCGAGGCGGCGGCCGCGTGCTGCGGCCGCCCCCTCGGTGTGTGTTCAGCCGTGCAGCGTGGGCCGGTAGATCAGCTCCTGGATGTGCCCGTCGAGTGTCCGGTGCTCGAGGAGCTCCAGGTCGAAGTCGCCCCCGCCGGCGAAGATCGGGTCCAGCCCGGTCTTGGCGGTGATCACCGGGAAGAGCGTCACGTGCAGGCGGTCGACCAGGCCGGCGGCCATCAGCGCCCGGTTCATCGACAGGCTGCCGTGTGAGCGCAGGGGCGCCGCCGACTCCTCCTTGAGTCGCCTGATGACGTCGACGGCGTCGCCGCTGACCACGGTCGCGTCCGGCCAGTCGAGGGGTTCCCGCAGCGTGGACGACACGATGGTCGCCGGCAGGTTCCGCATCCGGGTCACCCACGGGTCGCGGACGTCGGAGTCCTCGGTGCTCTCGGCCAGCATCTGAGCGAACGCCCGGTACGTGTTGGCGCCGAAGACGATCCGCGGCTCCTCGTCGTACAGGGCGAGGCGGCGTTCGAGCAGCTCGGGGCCCTGTTTGCCCCAGTAGCCGGTCCAGTCGCCGCCGGCCGCGCCGAAGCCGTCGAGGCTGGTGAAGACGTCGAAGGTGTAGGTGGCTGTCATGGTCGCCCTCCTCGGGTTGCCGGTCTCTCACCTCTACGTCGCGCGAACCCGCCGCTGTTCGACACCTCCCGCACCCCGGATCTGGACACCGCACGTTAGTAGTGGTTAACATCGGTACCGGTGTTAACGACTACTAACCACGTCCGGCGTCGGATGAGGAGGGTCATGGACTTCCCGGTGCTCGGCACCTCCGCGGACCCGCGAAGCGAGCAGTACGCCCGGAACGCGACCGCGCACGCGGAGCTGGTCGAGGATCTGCGCAAGCGCTTGGCGGCCGCCCGAACGGGTGGCCCCGAGAAGGCGCGTGCCCGGCATGTGGAACGCGGCAAGCTCCTGCCGCGGGACCGCGTGGACGCGCTGCTCGACCCGGGCTCACCGTTCCTGGAGCTGTCGCCCCTGGCCGCGAACGGGCTGTACGACGACGAGGCCCCCGCCGCCGGCATCATCACCGGCATCGGGCGGGTCTCCGGTCGCGAGTGCGTCATCGTCGCCAACGACGCGACCGTCAAGGGCGGCACCTACTACCCGATGACGGTCAAGAAGCACCTGCGCGCGCAGGAAGTCGCCCTGCACAACAACCTGCCGTGCATCTACCTGGTCGACTCGGGCGGCGCGTTCCTGCCGAAGCAGGACGACGTGTTCCCGGACCGCGAGCACTTCGGCCGCATCTTCTACAACCAGGCGACCATGTCCGCGCGCGGTATCCCGCAGATCGCGGCCGTCCTCGGCTCGTGCACCGCCGGTGGCGCGTACGTCCCGGCGATGAGCGACGAGGCCGTCATCGTCCGCAACCAGGGCACGATCTTCCTCGGCGGCCCGCCGCTGGTGAAGGCCGCGACCGGCGAGGTCGTCACCGCCGAGGAGCTGGGCGGCGGGGACGTGCACGCCCGCCAGTCCGGCGTCACCGACCACCTCGCCAACGACGACGCGCACGCCCTGTCGATCGTCCGCAACATCGTCGCCACCCTCGGCCCGCGCAGCCCACGCCCGTGGGAGGTCCGCCAGGTCGAGGCGCCCGCGGTCGACCCGGAGCAGCTCTACGGCGTCGTGCCCACCGACTCGCGCACCCCGTACGACGTGCGTGAGGTCATCGCGCGCATCGTCGACGGCAGCCGCTTCAACGAGTTCAAGAAGGAGTACGGCGCCACCCTGGTCACCGGTTTCGCGCACATCCACGGCCACCCGGTCGGCATCGTCGCGAACAACGGCGTCCTGTTCGCCGAGTCGGCCATGAAGGGCGCGCACTTCATCGAGCTGTGCGACAAGCGCTCGATCCCGCTGGTCTTCCTGCAGAACATCAGCGGGTTCATGGTCGGGCGGGACTACGAGGCCGGCGGCATCGCCAAGCACGGCGCCAAGATGGTCACCGCCGTGGCGTGCGCCCGGGTGCCGAAGCTGACCGTGATCATCGGCGGCTCGTTCGGCGCGGGCAACTACTCCATGTGCGGCCGGGCGTACTCGCCCCGCTTCCTGTGGATGTGGCCCAACGCCCGGATCTCCGTCATGGGCGGTGAGCAGGCCGCGTCGGTGCTGGCGACCGTGCGCCGCGACTCGATCGAGAGCCGCGGCGGCGAGTGGCCCGCCGAGGAGGAAGAGGCGTTCAAGGAGCCCATCCGCCGCCAGTACGAGGAGCAGGGCAGCCCCTACTACTCGACCGCGCGGCTGTGGGACGACGGCGTGATCGACCCGGCGGACACCCGCACGGTGCTCGGGCTCGCGTTGTCGGTCGCGGCGAACGCGCCGCTGGAACCCGTCAGCTACGGCGTCTTCCGGATGTGAGGGGCATGTTCGACACAGTCCTCATCGCCAACCGTGGCGAGATCGCGGTTCGCGTCATCAGCACCCTGCGGCGCCTCGGCATCCGCTCGGTCGCGGTCTACAGCGACGCCGACGCCGATGCACGGCACGTGCACGAGGCCGACACCGCGATCCGCATCGGGCCTGCCGAGGCGACCCGCAGTTACCTGTCCATCCCGGACATCGTGCGCGCCGCCGTGGATTCCGGAGCGCAGGCCGTCCACCCGGGCTACGGGTTCCTCGCGGAGAACGCCGAGTTCGCCGCCGAGTGCGAAAAGGCCGGGCTGGTCTTCATCGGCCCGCCGGTGAGCGCGATCGACGCCATGGGCGACAAGATCCGGGCCAAGGCCACGGTGTCCGCCGCAGGCGTGCCCGTGGTGCCCGGTCTGTCCGATGTGGACGACTTCGCGAAGGCGGCCGACGAGGTCGGGTACCCGTTGCTGCTCAAGCCCTCCGCCGGCGGGGGCGGCAAGGGCATGCGGCTGGTCACCGAGCCCGGTGAGCTCGCGGCCGCGGTCGAGTCCGCGCAGCGCGAGGCCCGCTCGGCGTTCGGGGATGACCGGCTGCTGCTGGAGCGGTTCGTCACCACGCCGCGGCACATCGAGATCCAGGTCCTCGCCGACACCCACGGCACGGTCCTGCACCTGGGCGAACGCGAGTGCAGCCTGCAGCGGCGGCACCAGAAGATCGTCGAGGAGGCGCCGTCGGTGCTGCTCGACGAGGAGACCCGGGCCCGGATGGGCGCGGCCGCCGTCGAAGCGGCCCGCTCGGTCGGGTACGTCGGCGCGGGCACGGTCGAGTTCATCGTCTCCGCGCGCAAGCCGGACGAGTTCTTCTTCATGGAGATGAACACCCGGCTGCAGGTCGAGCACCCGGTGACGGAGATGGTGACCGGCCTCGACCTCGTCGAATGGCAGGTGCGGGTCGCCGCGGGCGAGCCGCTTTCCCTTACCCAGGACGACATCCGGCTCAACGGGCACGCCGTCGAGGCCCGCGTCTACGCCGAGGACCCGGCGCGCGGGTTCGTGCCGACCGGCGGCACCGTGCTGGCGCTCGACGAGCCGCGCGGGCAGGGTGTCCGGGTCGACTCCTCGCTCACCGAGGGCTCGGTGGTCGGCTCGAACTACGACCCGATGCTGGCGAAGGTCATCGCGTGGGGCCCGGACCGGGCGTCGGCGCTGCACCGGCTGGACCGGGCGCTGGCCGGGACGTCCGTGCTGGGCGTGCCCACCAACGTGACGTTCCTGCGCGCCCTGCTCGCCGATCCCGACGTGCAGGCCGGGAAGCTGGACACCGGTCTCGTCGAGCGTCGCCTGGACGAGCTGGTCGAATCGGCGGTGCCGGCGGAGTTCTTCGTCGCCGCCGCGATGGACCGGCTGCTCGGCCTGGTGCCGGAGGACACCTCCGATCCGTGGGCGGTGCCCAGCGGGTGGCGGCTCGGCGGGCCGGGCGGCGTCACGTTCCGGCTGCGGGCCGGGGACGCCGAAGCGCTCGTCACGATCGAGGGTCCGCCGGACGCCGCGCAGGTCACTGTGGACGGTGGCGAGCCGATCCCGGTTTCCGCGCGGCGCAACGGGAACCGGCTCGAAGTGCACTACGACGGCGAGTTCCGCCGGTACCTGCGAGCCGACGCGCCGCAGGACCGGGTGTGGCTCGGCCGCGACGGGCACGGCGTGGTGGTCGGCGAGCGGCCCAACCTGCTCGCCACGCACGGCGACGCGAGCGAGGCCGGTCCGGTGGTCAGCCCGATGCCCGGCACGGTGCTGGTGGTCAAGGTCGCGCAGGGCGACGTGGTGAGCGCGGGCGCGCCGCTGCTGGTCGTCGAGGCGATGAAGATGGAACACACGCTGGTCGCTCCGGTCGACGGCGTGGTCGAGGAACTCCGCGTCCAGGTGGGCCAGCAGGTGGCCCTCGACGAGACGCTCGCGGTGGTCAAGGAGCAGAAATGATCGACTTCCGGCTCGGTGAAGAGTACGAGGCGCTGCGCAAGAGCGTGCACGACTTCGCGCAGAAGGAGGTCGCGCCCGTCATCGGCGGCTTCTACGAGCGCGAGGAATTCCCGTACGAGATCGTGCGGGGCATGGCGCGGATGGGCCTGTTCGGGCTGCCGTTCCCGGAGGAGTACGGCGGCATGGGCGGCGACTACTTCGCGCTGTGCCTGGCGCTGGAGGAGCTCGCGCGGGTCGACTCGTCCGTGGCGATCACGCTCGAAGCGGGTGTGTCGCTGGGCGCGATGCCGTTGTTCCGCTTCGGTTCGGCGGAGCAGAAGGAGAAGTGGCTGCCGTCGCTGTGTTCCGGGGAGGCGCTGGGCGCGTTCGGGCTCACCGAGCCCGGCGGCGGTTCGGATGCGGGTGCGACCCGCACCACGGCCCGGCTCGACGGCGACGAGTGGGTGATCAACGGCAGCAAGTCGTTCATCACCAACTCCGGCACCGACATCACCCGGCTGGTCACCGTGACCGCGGTGACCGGGGAGAAGCCCGGCGGTGGCAAGGAGATCTCGGCGATCATCGTGCCGTCCGGCACGCCCGGGTTCACGGTGGCGCCGAAGTACTCGAAGGTCGGCTGGAACGCCTCGGACACGCACGAGCTGTCGTTCGACGATTGCCGGGTGCCCGCGGAGAACCTGCTCGGCGAGCGTGGCCGCGGGTACGCGCAGTTCCTGTCCATCCTGGACGAGGGCCGGGTCGCGATCGCCGCGCTGAGCGTCGGGCTCGCGCAGGGCTGTGTCGACGAGTGTCTGCGGTACGCGGGGGAGCGGGAGGCGTTCGGGCACCGCATCGGCGAGTACCAGGCGATCCAGTTCAAGATCGCCGACATGGAGGTGCGCGCGCACACCGCCCGGCTGGCCTACTACGCCGCCGCGTCGAAGATGCTGCGTGGTGAGCCGTTCAAGAAGGAGGCTTCGATCGCGAAGCTGGTCGCCTCGAACGCGGCGATGGACAACGCCCGCGACGCGACGCAGATCTTCGGCGGCTACGGGTTCATGAACGAGTTCCCGGTCGGACGGTTCTACCGGGACGCGAAGATCCTCGAGGTGGGTGAGGGCACGAGCGAGGTGCAGCGGATGCTGATCGCCCGTGAGCTGGGTCTTCGTTGAATCCGGTGAACTGAGGCAACCTGGGGCGCCCCCTGCGCGTGTACCGCCCGGACGAGCCGGGACGGCTGAGCAGGGGGCGCGGTGGACGAGGATTTCGCGGAGTTCGTGCGGGCGGCGTTGCCCGGGCTGCTCCGTTACGGTCACTTGCTGACCGGCAACCCCCATGACGCGGCCGACCTGGTGCAGATCGTCCTGGAGAAGATCGGCGTCCGCTGGGGGACGTTGCGCGGTGCGGAGAGCCCGCTGCCGTACGTGAAGCGCGCCATGGCGAACACGCACGTCAGCAGGTGGCGCAGCAGGCGGCGGGAAAGCCTGGTCGCCGACATCCCGGAACCGCCCCCCTACACCCCGCCCGACCGGCTGGAAAACGAGCCGTTGTGGCAGGCGCTCGCGGCTTTGCCGCCGCGGCAGCGGACCGTCGTCGTGCTCCGGTACTACGAGGGGCTGTCCGAAGCCGAGATCGCCGATGCGATGCGGATCAGCCCCGGGACGGTGAAGAGCCAGGCCAGCAAGGCGCTGGCCAGCCTGCGCGGGAAGCTGGGGAGCCTGGTGGGGGTGGGTGACGAGTGGTGAACCTCGAGGACGAACTGAGCCGGCTGTTCGAGGATGAGCGCCTCGACGTGCCCGTCCGGCCCGGCGCGGAGCTGCTGGTGGTGGCCGGCGCCCGGCGACGCAGGTACCGGCGCAACACGGTGGTGGCGACCGGCGGGGCGTTGACGCTGGTCGCGGTCACCGCGGTGGGCATCGCCCTGTCCGGCGTGGGTGGGGGCCGCACGGACACGCTGCCCGCGACGAACCTCCCGGTGACGACGATCGCGACGACGGCAGGCTCGGAAACGGGTTTGCCGCCGGTCGCGACCAGCTCCAGCGTCCCGCCGCCGCAGTCGTCGACGGGGGTGACGAGCGTGCCGAGCGTGACAGGTTCGCAGAGCCCGTCCCACAGCCCGTCGCGGAGTTCCAGCACACCGACCGGATCCGCACAACGCCCGGCGTCCACCGACCCGACGATCGGCCCCACCGGCTGGGGCAGGCTCGCACTGGGCATGAGCGAGGCGGACGCGGTGGCGACGGACGAGTTCGACATGAGCGAGGGCTACTCGGGCAGCCCGTGCCACAGGTACTGGCTACGCGGAGGCGGAACCCCGGTCGACATATCACCCACCTACGGGGTGGCCCGCATCAACGCGAAGCCCGGCGTCACCACGCCGGAGGGAATCGGCGTCGGCTCGACGGACGCGGAAGTGATGGCGGCCTACCCCAACGCGACGACCGCCAATTACGTCATCACCGCACCAGTGCCGGGAAACCCGAACGCGGTCTACGTGTTCAACACGGACCCATCACAAAAGATCTTCAGCCTCCGCCTGGAACTGACAACACACAACTGCTGAACCGCCACGAACAACCCGCCGCCCGGCAACGAAAGAAGACCGACCACGCACCAGACCTC
>NZ_JBHZEN010000032.1:0-27283 GCF_050958625.1 Amycolatopsis sp. 3B14 | reverse complement strand
CCCTTACACGCCCCAAACCCCAGCAAAATCTCCCGCCACCGCCCACATCGCGCGCCACACCACCCCCCTTACGCAACCCCCCAAACCCCCGCAGAAAACTCCCGCCGCGAAGACTGACACCGCCAGACGAACGCACCCAAGCCCCACGGCCCAGTCGCACCGCCGTGACACCGCGGGAACCACGCCGCCACCCTCACACGCCCCAAACCCCAGCAAAATCTCCCGCCACCGCCCACATCGCGCGCCACACCACCCCCCTTAAGCAACCCCCAAACCCCCGCAGAAATCTCCCGCCGCAAAGACTGACACCGCCGGCCGGCTGCGCGCCCAGCCTCTGACCCGGTCGCCTCGACCTGCACCTGCTTCACGGCCGCGTGACCACAGTGGAACCACCCACCCCATGCTCATCCCCTTCCCCGCGGCGAACCCGCCCGGTGAACCCACCCGGGTGACAGTCCGCCGCTCACGCCCCGGAATTGTCGGACCCCGTCGCTAGTGTTCGCGGTGTCCGGAAGGGGGCGGAGATGCGAGCGGTTGTGGTGGACGGCCCGGGTGGGCCGGAAGTGTTGCGGGTGCGGGACGTTCCGGTGCCCGAGGTGCGGCACGGCTGGACCCTGGTGCGGGTCGAGGGGTTCGGGCTGAACCGGTCGGAGCTGATGACCCGCCAGGGTCTTTCGCCGAACGTGCGGTTCCCCCGAGTGCTGGGCATCGAGTGCGTCGGCGTGGTCGTGGAGTCCGCGCGGCTCGCGCCGGGCACCAAGGTGGCCGCGGTGATGGGCGAGATGGGCCGGGAGTTCGACGGCGGGTACGCGGAGTACGCGCTGCTGCCGGACGACCTGCTGATCCCGGTGCAGACCGACCTGCCGTGGGAGGTCTTCGCCGCGCTGCCGGAGACGTACCTGACCGCGTGGGGGTCGCTCGCGGCGTTCGGGCCGGTGTCGCCGGGGCAGAGCCTGCTGATCCGCGGCGGGACGTCGTCGGTGGGGATGGCGACAATGTCGCTGGCGCGGGAGCGGGGGCTGGTGACCGTCGCGACGACGCGCAACCGGGAGAAGGTCGCGGCGCTGGAGAAGGCGGGAGCGTCGCACGTGGTGGTGGACGGCGGGGACATCGGCGCCGATGTCCGCGCCCTGTGCCGGGATGGCCCGGACTTCGTGCTGGACCTGATCGGAGCGCCGACGGTGCCGGATTCGCTGCGGCTGGTCAAGCGCGGCGGCACGGTGTGCGTGGCGGGCATGCTGAGCGGCGAGTGGGTGATCCCGGACTTCCAGCCGGTGGCGGCGATCCCGTCCGGCACGAAGCTGACGGCGTTCCAGAGCAACGACATCCGGGGCGCGTCCGGCGGCGAGGCGCTGCAGGCGATCGTCGACGGCGTGGCGAGCGGCGTGTACCAGCCGAACCTCGACCGGGTGTTCCGGCTTGAGCAGATCGTCGAGGCTCACTCCTACATGGAGGCCAACCAGGCCACCGGAAAGGTGGTGGTCCGGAACGACTGACGCCCAGAATCCGGCGCCTTTCCTGCCATCGGCCCGCGGCGCGTGACGGCCCACGTGACCGACCAGGCCCGCGCACTGGAGTTCTACACGGAGAAGCTGAGCCTGGCGCGGGGTGTCGACCACCCGGGCCCGACGGGCGCTTCCTCACCGTGGGCGCGCCCGGCAGCCCGATCAAGGTCATCCTGTGGTCGCACCCCGCGGCCGCCGGACAACCGGCCGAGCCGGGCGGCGCGCCGCCCGGATGAAGCCGGTGACCGAGGCGTTCGAGGCCCAGCGTGACCGGCAGCGCGCGATCGCCTACCGCGTGCTCGGCTCCCACGCCGACGCCGAGGACGTGGTCCAGGAGGCCTGGTTGCGGCTGTCCCGCCAGTACGCCGACACCATCGCGAACCTGGCGGGCCGGCTGACCACGGTCGTCGGCCGACTCCGCCTGGATCTCCTGCGCGTCGAAGCGAAACGCACCACGGCGAGCTGCCGGAGCTCGTGGTGACGGCCGCCGACGATGCCGCGCCCGAGGACGACGTGGCGCTCGCCGACCCGGTCAGGCTCGCGCTCCTCGTCGTGCTCGAGTCGCTCCGGCCGGGTGAGCGGTCGTGCTGCGCGACCTGCTCGCGGTGCCGTTCGACGAGATCGGCCGGATCCGCGCCAAGTCCACCGCCGCCGCCGAGATGCTCGCCGGCCGCGCGCGCTGGAAGGTGCGGGCGGTCAGCGAACGGCCGCGGGCCGGGAGCAACGGGAGGTGGTCGAGGCGTTCCAGGCCGCCGCCCATCGCGGCGACTTCGAGGGGTTGCTGCGCGTGCTCGATCCCGACGTGCAGCTCACCGCCGACACACCCGACGGCACGGTCGTCGTCCTCGGCGCCACCAAGGTCGCCGCCGGCGCACGGCTGGCCGCGGCCGCGCGGGGAGGGGCGGTGCTCGTCAACGGTCGTCCCGGCTTCGTCGTCTGGAGCGAGGGCGGTGCGCCGCTCTCGGTCATCGCGTTCACCGTCGTCGACGGGCGGATCGTGGAGATCGCGGATTCGGTTCGAGTCAACGCGACCGCATGGCCCGGTACCACCGGGGCGAGGTGTTCACGGGAGGCTTCAACGACGCACGCACCACCAGGACGTTCGGCTCGTCGCTGCGCACGAACTCGCCGAGCAGCCGCCGGAAGGCGCGGCCGAAGCCCTCCACCCGGCCAGCGTCCACGCCGAAGGACCGGGCCAGGCCGACGAAATCCGGCGTGTGCAGGTTGACCCCGCGGTGCGGCAGACCCTCCCGGTCCTGATCGAACCGGAGCATGCCGTAGCCGCCGTCGTCGACGATGATCACCGTCACCGGCAGCGACTCCTGCGCCAGCGTCGCCAGATCGCCGCACCCGTAAAGGAAACCGCCGTCGCCGCTGACGCACACCACCCGGCCCGCCCCGGTGGCCGCCGCGCCCAGCGCGGCCGGGAAGCCGAACCCGAGCGTGCCCCAACCCATCGGGTACGCGAACTGGTGCGGCGCCCGCACGCGGTGGAAACCACCCGCCCAGTAACCGGCGATGCACATGTCCGCCACCAGCATGGCGCGCTCGGGCAGCGTCTCTTCCAGTGTGCGCAGGAAATCCGCGGCCTGCGGCTCCTCGCTGCGGATGCGGCGGCGCACCTGCTCGGCGATCCGCTGCAGCCGCTCGGTCAGCTCGGCCAGCCCGGGCCGCGCCGGCAACCCCTGCAGCAGCTCGGGCACCACGTCCCGCGCGTCGCCGGCCAGTGTGATGTCGGGCGGGTAGTTCTTGGCCGCGTCCTTGGGATCGACGTTGATCACGATGAGCTTCGGCGGCTTGGGCATGAGCCAGTTCTGCGTCATCAACCCGTCGAAGTCGGTGCCGATGCCGAGCACCACGTCGGCCTCGTCCCACAGCGCGCCCACCTCCGGCGCGTGCACCGGGTTCGGCGCGGCACACGGGTGCGCGGGCGGCAGCAGACCGCGCGCGGCGAACGTGGTGATCACCGGCGCGGCCAGTTTCTCGGCCAACTGCCCGATCACCTCTCCCGCACCGGCCCTGGCCGCACCGCCGCCCGCCCAGATCAGCGGCCGCGACGCCATCGCCAGCATGCGCCGCGCCGCGTCGAGATCCGCCATGGCCAGCGCCGGGAACGCCTCGGTCGGTTCCGGGTCCGGGCCGCGGAAACCGTTGTGCCGCAGGAAATCCGTGGGAACACCGACGTACACCGGGCCGCTCTGCGGCCGCAACGCCAGCCGGGCGGCGCGCAGTACCGTGGGCGCCAAGTCCTCGGGCGTCTCGACGGTGAACGCCGCCTTGGTCACCGGCGCGAACAGCGCGGCCTGGTCGCTGGTCTCGTGCAGGACGCCGCGCACCGTGCCGGGCCGCCGCAGTCCCGCCGGGATGTCCGTGGCGATCACCAGCACCGGCGAGCCGGAGGCCATCGCCTCACCGACCGCGGCGATCGTGTTCGCCGCGCCCGGTCCGGTCGTCACGATCGCGACGCCGAGTTTGCCGGTCGCCCGCGCGTACCCGTCCGCCGCGTACCCGGCGGTCTGTTCGTGCCGGACGCCGATCAGCCGGAGCGGGCTGTCCGCGAGGGCTTCCCAGATGGGCAGGTTGTGCACGCCCGGGAGGCCGAACGCGACCTCGGCCCCGAGCTCGAGCAGCGCGTCCACGAGGTGCTGGGCGCCGGTCTTCGTCACGCCGTCAGAGTATGGCACCCCGTCACCACTGCGGGGGGACGACCTCGTCCCGCGGCGGCGGCCCCGGCGGTGTGCCGTCACCGAAGGGCCGTCCGCCCAGGTCGGCGCGCCCGTGCGGCGTCGCCCACCCGGAAAGGTCCGGACCAGCTGGCACGATCCGCGTCGGGTTGACCTGCTCGTGCACCTGGTAGTAGTGCCGCTTGATGTGGTCGAAGTCCACGGTGTCGCCGAAACCGGGCGTCTGGAACAGATCCCGCGCGTACGCCCACAAGACCGGCATCTCGGTCAGCTTGTTCCGGTTGCACTTGAAGTGCCCGTGGTAGACCGCGTCGAACCGGACGAGCGTGGTGAACAGCCGGATGTCGGCCTCGGTGATCGTATCCCCGACCAGGTACCGCTGACCAGCCAGGCGCTCGGACAGCTCGTCGAGCCGCGAGAACAACCGCCGGTACGCGTCGTCGTAGGCGGACTGCTTCGTCGCGAACCCCGCCTCGTACACCGCGGCGTTGACGTCGCGGTGCACCGCGCGGTTGATCTCGTCGATCTCGTCCCGCAACGCCTCGGGGTACAGGTCCGGCGCGCCGTCGCGGTAGTGGGCGCCCCACTGCGTGTCCAGGTCGAGGGTGATCTGCGGGTAGTCGTTGGTGACCAGCTTGCCGCTGGGGATGTCGACGATCGCGGGCACGCTGATGCCGCCGTCGTAGTCCGGGTCGGCCGCGCGGTAGGCCTCGCCGAGGAACTCGATGCCCAGCACGGGATCCCGCCCGCCGGGGTCGAGCGTGAACCGCCAGCTCCGCTCGTCCTGGATCGGGTCGGCGATCGCCACAGACAGCGCTTCCTCCAGCCCCATCAGCCTGCGCGCGATCAGCGCTCGGCTGGCCCACGGGCACGCGCGGCTGACGACGAGCCGGTACCGGCCCGCCTCCGCCGGCCAGCCGTCCGCACCGTCGGCCGTGATCCGCGCCGTGAAGCGGTTCGGCGCTCGCTTGAACTCGCCGGTTTCCGGGTCCGTCGGGATGGTCATTCCCTCAGCGTAGATTGTGTTCCGGGCCGTAGCAGTACGCGTAGACTCAATGACCCTGGGCACACCAGCGCCCTCGACGGAAGGTGGTCACCGATGCCGTTGATGCCCTTCACCGACTCGATGTTCCTGCTGGTGGAAAGCCGCGAGCACCCGATGCACGTCGGCGGCCTGCAGCTGTTCCAGACCCCCGAGGGCGCCGACCACACCTGGCTGCGCAGCCTGCGTGAGGACCTGGTCAAGAACACCGACGTGCGCCCGCTGTTCCGGCAGCGCGTCGCCCGCCCCGTGAACACGCTCGGTTACGCCGCATGGGCCCGCGACGAAGATCTCGATCTCGACTACCACTTCCGGCATTCCGCGCTGCCGTATCCGGGCCGGGTGCGGGAACTGCTGGAGCTGACGTCGCGCTGGCACAGCACGCTGCTCGACCGGCACCGTCCGCTCTGGGAGATCCACCTGGTCGAAGGCCTGCAGGACGGCCGGTTCGCCATGTACAGCAAGGTGCACCACGCGCTGATGGACGGCGTTTCGGCGTTGCGGCACCTGCAGGGCACGCTGTCCGACGACGCGGACGACCGCAGCTGCCCGCCGCCGTGGGGCTCGCGTCAGGTGTCCCGCGACAAGCCGCCGCGTAACGCACGGTCACTGCTGCGCGTGGGCACGAGTTCGCTGAAGCAGATCGCCGGAATGGCGCCGGCGGCGGCGAAGGTGGCGCGGGAAGCGTTCCGCGAGCACACGCTGCTGCTGCCGATGCAGGCCCCGAAGACGATCTTCAACGTGCCGATCGGCGGCGCGCGCCGGTTCGCGGCGCAGTCCTGGCCGCTCGGGCGGGTGCGTGCGATCGCGACCGCCACCGGGACCTCCCGCAACGACGTGGTGCTCGCGATGTGCTCGGGCGCGTTGCGGGACTACCTCATCGAGCAGCGCGCGCTGCCGGACGCGCCGCTGGTCGCGATGGTGCCGGTGTCGATGCGCAAGCCGACCGACACCGGGGAGGCCGCGGGCAACCAGATCGGCGCGGTGCTGTGCAACCTGGGCACCGACAAGCCGGATCCGGCGTCCCGGCTGATGACGATCCACCAGTCGATGCGCGAGGCGAAGCGGATCTTCAAGGAGCTGACGCCGTTGCAGGCGCTGCTGCTGTCCGGCATCAACGTGGCGCAGCTGGGCATCTCGCCGGTGCCCGGGTTCGTGAACAACACGCGCCCGCCGTTCAACCTGGTGATCTCGAACGTGCCGGGGCCGCGCAAGCAGATGTACTGGAACGGCGCGAAGCTGGACGGCATCTACCCGGCGTCGGTGCTGCTGGACGGGCAGGCGCTCAACATCACGCTGACCAACAACGGGGACAACCTGGACTTCGGGATCACGGGGTGCCGCCGGTCGGTGCCGCACCTGCAGCGGATCCTGACGCACCTGGACACGGCGCTGGAGGAACTGGAGTTCGCCGCGCGCTGACGTGGGCGGGGGCCGGCCCGCGGCCCCCGCCGGCGGTGGTCAGGCCACGCCCTCCGGGCTGGCGCCCTCGACCTGGACGCCACGCGAGGCGATCTTCTCGATGCGGGCCAGGTCCTCACCGGTGAGTTCAAGATCCGCCGCGGCGACGCTGTCCTCGATGTTGCGGGCCCGCCGCGCGCCGACGATCGCCACGTGGACGCCCGGCTGGTGCAGGGTCCACGCGATGGCGAGCTGGCTGACGGTGGCGCCCTTCTCGGCCGCAAGGTTCTTCAACTGCTCGACGACCTCCAGGTTCTTCTGGAAGTTCGCGCCGTGGAACGCGCTGGAGTTCGCGCGCCAGTCGCCGGGCTCGAAGGTCGTGCGCGGGTTGAAGGCGCCGGTCAGAAGGCCGCTGCCGAGCGGGCTGTAGACGAGGACGCCGATGTCGTGCTCGCGGCAGTACGGGAGCGGGTCGTCTTCGATCGCGCGGCGGAACAGGTGGTAGGGCGGCTGCAGGGTCTCGACCGGGCGGGTGCGGTCGAACGCGGCCAGTTGCTCGGTGTCGTAGTTGGACACGCCGACGTGGCGGATCTTGCCCGCGTCGACGAGTTCCTGCAGTGCCTGGGCGGTTTCCTCGGCCGGGGTGTCCGGGTCGGGCCAGTGGACCTGGTACAGGTCGATGTGGTCGA
Source organism: Amycolatopsis sp. 3B14 (assembly GCF_050958625.1). Lineage (NCBI taxonomy): Bacteria > Bacillati > Actinomycetota > Actinomycetes > Pseudonocardiales > Pseudonocardiaceae > Amycolatopsis > Amycolatopsis sp. 3B14. Next base: position 19,962 of record NZ_JBHZEN010000032.1, on the reverse strand, counting down.
GGTCGAGGTGGCGCAGGCTCTCGTCGACGCCCTTGCGCAACCAGTCGCGGCGAGCGTCGCGGGGCCGGTCGCTGCCCGGGTTGATGCCGCCCTTGGTGGCGATCACCAGGCTGTCGCGGTCGCGTTTCAGCTCGTCGCGCAGGGCGCGGCCGAGAAGGGCTTCCGATTTGCCGAAGCCGTACGCCTGAGCGGTGTCGAAGAAGTTCACGCCGAGCTCACGTGCGTGCTGGATGGCCTGGACGGCCGCGTCCTCGTCGAAGGAGCCCCAGTCGCCGCCGAGCTGCCAGGTCCCGAACGCGATCCGGGATACGTCGAGTCCGCTCTTGCCCAAAGTGGTTCTCCGCATGGTTCAAGGACAGCACACGGCGCGGTGGGGCGCATCGTGGAGCTGCTCTGGGCGGTTGTGGGTCCTTTGTGGATTTTGCTGGTGAGCGAACGGACCGTTCACGGCTTGGCGAGTGGACCACTCATGTGGTTGCGGCTGGCGGGTCGACGGCAGGTGCAGCTCGCGCGGCTCGTGCGGCGATGAACGGACCATTCACCGCTTGACGAGAGGACCCACTCGCGCGGGCGCCAGTGGCGAGTGGACGACAGGTTCACCTCGCGCCGCGATGAACGGACCATTCATCGCTCAGCGAACGGCCTGCACGCACGCACCCCTCGTGCCTCACGCCAGGACACCTCACACCCCGTGAACGGGCCACTCATCTCTTGACGAGAGGCCCACTCGTGCACGCGCGGCTGGCGACTCGACGACAGATGCACCTCGCACAGAGATGAACCGACCGTTCATCGCTCGGCGACAGGCCCACTCATGCGCGCCACTCGCAAGTCCACGACAGATGCAACTCGCACCGCGATGAACGGGCCATTCACCGCTTGACGAGAGGCCCACTCATGCACGCGCCACTCGCGACCCGACGACAGACCCACCTCGCAGCGCGACGAAAGGACCATTCACCGCTTGACGACGGACCCACCCAGCCACCACTCGCGAGTCCACGACAGACCCACCTCGCGGCGCGATGAACGGGCCATTCACCGCTTGACGAGAGGCCCACTCATGCACGCGCCACTCGCGACCCCACGACCGATGCACCTCGCAGCGCGACGAAAGGACCATTCACCGCCCAGCCGGCGCCACCCAGCTCACGGCGCACCCGGCCGCCCAGCTCACCGCCCAGCGGGCCGGTCCGTCGGCCACGGGCGGACCTCCTCGAAGAGCCTCGCCACGGCCAGCACCAGGTCATCCGAGTGCCGAGGCCCCACGATCTGCAACCCCACCGGCAGGCCATCCGCCGTCATCCCCGCCGGCACGCTGATCGCCGGCTGCTGGGTCATGTTGAACGGGTACGTGAAGGGCGTCCAGTCCGGCCAGCCGCTCATTCCGCTGCCCGGCGGCACGTCGAAACCAGCCTCGAAGGGCGGGACGGCCACCGTCGGGGTGATCAGCACGTCGTACCGCGTGTGGAACTCGCCCATCCGGATGCCCAGCTCCGCGCGCTCCGCGTTGGCCGCCAGATAGTCAGCCGCCGAGTACGTCTTGCCCTGCTCCCACACCTGCCGCAGGCCCGGGTCGACCTTCGCCTCGCAGCCGGCCGGGAACGTGTCCAGCCACTGGGCCGCGCCGGTCGACCACAGCACGTCGAACGCCTCCCGCGGGTCGGCGAAACCCGGGTCGGCCTCCTCGACCCGCAACCCGGCCTCATCGAGCGCCGTGACCGCCGACGTGACTATCTCCCGCACCTCCGGGTCCACGCGGGCCCAGCCGAGCGTCGGCGAGAACGCCGCGTACAAACCCCGCACATCCCGCCGCACGGCCTCGCGGTACGCGCCCGCCGGCGGCTCCAGCGCGTTCGGGTCCCGGTGGTCCGGCAGCGCCAGCACGTCCAGCAACAACGCCACGTCCGACACCGACCGCGCCATCGGCCCCGCGTGCGACAACGCCCCGAACGGGCTCGCCGGCCACAACGGGATACGACCGTATGTCGGCTTCAGCCCGACGATCCCGCAGAACGACGCCGGGATCCGCACCGACCCGCCACCGTCGGTCCCGACCGACAGCTCACCCATCCCGGCCGCGACCGCCGCACCACTGCCACCGCTGGACCCGCCGGGCGTCTTCGCCGGGTTCCACGGGTTGCGCGTCACCCCGGTCAGCGGGTTGTCCGTCACGCCCTTCCACGCCAGCTCGGGCGTGGTCGTCTTGCCGAGCAGGACCAGCCCGTTCTCCCGCAGCCGCGCGGTGACCGGGCTGTCCACCTCCCACGGCTGGTCCCGGTCGACGCACGTCGAACCACGCAGGGTGGGCCAGCCCTGGGTCAGGAACATGTCCTTGATCGAGGTCGGCACCCCGTCCAACGAGCCGATCGGGTTGCCCTCGCGCCACCGCGTCTCCGACGCCTTGGCGCCCTCGCGGGCCACCTCCGGGTCGACCAGGCAGAACGCGTTGCACTCCCGGTCCCGCTCCTCGATCGAGCGCAGCGCGGCCTCTGTCGCCTCGACGGGGCTGATCTCCCCGGTCGAGTAGGCGGCGACCAGCTCACTCGCCGTCAACAGGGTGCTCATGGTGAACTCCTCACCGATCGGACGGCACGTACCCCAGCTGCTTGTCCACGACATTACGAAGCGGGGCGCCAGTCTGCCAGCGGTGGAAGTTGTCCGCGAACACCTCGACCAGCGTATCCCGCCACCCGATGAAGTCACCGGACATGTGCGGCGAGACCAGCACGTTCCGCATCGTCCACAACGGACTGTCGACGGGCAGCGGCTCGGTGTCGAACACGTCCAGCGCGGCGCCCGCGATGCGCCCCGTCCGCAGGGCCTCGACCAGGTCGCCGGTGACCACCAGCTCACCGCGGCCCACGTTGACGAACCGCGCCGTCGGCTTCATCGCGGCGAACGCGGCGGCGTCGAACAGGCCCTTGGTCTCCTCGGTCAGCGGCGCCACGGCGACGACGTAGTCGAACGCCGGGAGATGATCCACCAGCCGGTCGGAGGCGTGCACGTCCCCGAAGTCCGGGTCACCGGAACGCGCCCGGCGGCCGGCGCCCGAAACGCTCATCCCGACGGCGCGCAGCATCCGCGCGATCGCCCTGCCGATCGGCCCGGTGCCCACCACCAGCGCCGAGCGCCCGGCGATCCGCTCGGTCTCGCGGTGCTGCCAGCGGCTCTGGCGCTGCAGGTCGAGCGATCCGTGCAGGTCCTTCGCGAAGGTGAGGATCACCCCCAGGACGTACTCCGCTATCGAGTCGTCGAACACGCCGCGCGAGTTGGTGAGCACGACGTCGCTGTCCCGCATCCCGGGGAACATCACCGGGTCCACGCCGGCGCTCGCGATGTGCAGCCAGCGCAGCCGGTCCGCCGCGTGCCAGGCGTCCGGCACCGCACGGGAAAGGAAGTCGTGGACAAAAAGGACGTCGGCGCCGCGGAGCGCGTCGGCCAGGCCGGCCTCGCCGGTGTAACGCACGACGGCCGTCGAAGCGATGCGCTGCATGGCCGGCGATTCGGTGAGGTCCCGGGCCTGGTCTTCACCGCACAACACCGCCAGCACCGGATTCTCAGTACCGATCACCGTTGACACGGTAAGAGCCGGTCGTATGATTGTCAACAATCCGAGGAGCCACCCCGGAGGCTTCCTTCAGAACGTCCCGGAGGCTGAGCCTTGGATTTCGACTTCCCTGTCTTCGACGGGCCACTGGCACAGCGAGGCATCGGAGTCATCGCACCCTTCGACCTGGCGCTGGAGCGTGAGCTCTGGCGCTGGATCCCGATGGAGGTGTCGCTGCACCTCGCCCGCACGCCCTACGAACCGGTGCCGGTCAGCATGGAGATGGCCCAGCTGGTCAGCAACCACCAGCACCTGGCCGCCGCCACCCGCGACGTGCTGCACGTCGAGCCCGAGGTGGTCGCGTACCTGTGCACGTCGGGCAGCTTCGTCAACGGCCTGGACTACGAACGCTCGCTGTGCAAGGCGATCTGCGACGCCGGCGCGCCGGACGCGGTCACCACGTCGGGCGCGCTGGCCGAGGTGCTGCACCTGCTGGACGTCCACAAGGTCGCGGTGATCACCCCGTACGACGCGGACCTGACGGCGAGCCTGCACGACTTCCTCGCCGAGCTGAACGTGGACACCGTCTCCAGCGACCACCTCGGCCTCGGCGGCGGGATCTGGAAGGTCAGCTACCGCACGATCGCCGAGCGGATCCTCGGGGCCGACCACCCCGACGCCGAGGCGATCTTCGTGAGCTGCACGAACCTCCCGACGTACGACGTGATCGAACCGCTGGAGGTGGCCCTGGGCAAGCCCGTGCTGACCGCGAACCAGCTGACGATGTGGGCTTGCCTGAGACGCATGGAGCTGCCGATCGTCGGCCCCGGCAAGTGGTTGCGCGAAGTGTCCTGAACACCGTCACGTAGGATTGTCTACAATTTGGAGGTTTGTGCATGGCGACCGTCGGCTTCATCTACCCGGACCACGCCGCGGAGGACGACTACCCGTTCGCCGAGCAGCTGCTGGGTTACCCGATCTCGCTGCCCGTCGAGCACATCTACGGCACCGACCTGCACGCCGTGCCCGAGCTGCTCGACCTGGGCAGCGAGAAGCGGCTGGCCGAGGGCGCCGCGCTGCTCGCCAAGCACGAGCCGGACGCCGTCGTGTGGGCGTGCACCAGCGGCAGCTTCGTCTACCGCTGGCAGGGCGCGCACGAGCAGGTGGAGAAGCTGTCGGCCGCGGCGGGGAAGCCGGCGTCGAGCACATCGTTCGCGTTCGTCCGGGCCGCGCAGGCGCTCGGCCTGAAGCGGGTTTCGGTGGCCGCGAGCTATCCGGACGACGTGGCGAAGTTGTTCGTGGACTTCCTCGGCGCGGGCGGTATCGAGGTGGTCGCCATGTCGAGCGAGGACATCGACACGGCCGCGGAGGTGGGCAGGCTGAGCCCCGAGGCCGTCGTCGAGCTGGCGGTGGCGCATGATCACCCGGCGGCGGACGCCGTGCTGGTGCCCGACACCGCGATGCGCACGCTGGGTGTGCTTGGCGCGATCGAGGAGCGGCTGGGCAAGCCCGTCCTGACCGCGAACCAGGTGACGATCTGGGAAGGGCTCCGGCTGACCGGCCAGGTGCCCCGGTGCGACCAGCTGGGCAGGCTGTTCGCAGAAGGCAGGTGAACCATGGCCCTGGCCGACATCGAACCGGTGAGCCGGGAGTCGACCGCGGCGATCATCGCGCGGCAGCTCCGCGAGGCGATCATGAACGGCACGTTCGCGCCGGGCACGCAGCTCGGGGAGACCGAGCTGGCCGGCCGGTTCCAGGTGTCCCGCGGCCCGCTGCGCGAGGCGATGCAGCGGCTGGTGTCGGAGGGCCTGCTGCGCAGTGAGCGGCACCGCGGGCTGTTCGTGATCGACCTCGAGCCGGACGACGTGCACGACATCTACTCGGCGCGGTTCGCCATCGAGCGGGCCGCGCTGATCCGGGTGCTGCGCCACGGTGACCGGGAAGGGCTGGCCCTCCGGCTGCTGGACGCGGTGGAGGAGATGGCCTCGGCCACCGACGGGGACGAGGTGTCGGCCGCGGACGTCCGGTTCCACGAGGAGCTGGTGGCGGCCTCCGGGTCGAAGCGGCTCGGGCGGATGGCGCGGACGCTGCTCATCGAGACGCGGATGTGCCTGTCCGCGCTGCACCGCACGTACGCGACCAATGAGGAGCGGGTGACCGAGCACAAGCGCATCGCGGAGGCGATCGGCGCCGGTGACGAGGAGCTCGCGGTGTCGCTGCTGGAGGCGCACATGGAGGACGCGGTGCAGCGCCTTGCCCCGGGAACCAGCCTGCACGCCTGATTCGTGCTGCTGTAACGGAAGGTTGCGGGTCCGCGATCTTGGTTTCGTCCGCGCGCGACGCGGTGGAACGGGGAGGATCGCGTGCGGGTCTGGGCACTGGCGGCTGTGCTGGCGCTGAGCGGCTGTTCGGCAGCGGGTCCCGCCGCGGCGCCGACGTCGGTGTCCGAGATGCCGAAGCCGAGCGATCAGGCCCGGCTGGCGGCCACGATGCTCACCGAGGACCAGGGCGCGTCGCTGGAGCTCGACTCGCCGGGCGGACCGGTCCCATTCATGCCGTCACAGAACAAGAAGTTCGCGCTCGTGTCCGCGTGCGCGACTCCGCTGGCCACGGACGCGAAGATCGTGCGCGCCGAGCAGCAGACCTGGCAGGGCGACCACTACGCGCTGGCCGAACTGTCCATCCAGTACCAGGGCATCGACGCCGCCGAGGCGGTGGCCGAGGCACAGCGGGTGTCCGCGTGCCGCGCGGAGATCGGCAGCGGGAAGGTCGACCCGGTGGACGTTCCGCCCGCGCCCGGCGTCGACGCCGCGGCCGCGTTCTGCACCCTCGGCAACTACGACATGTACTACTGCTTCCTGGCCGAGGCGCGGGACGACCTGGCCGCGGCAGCCGAGTTCCGCTGCCTCGGCATCGCCGACGCCGCCGAACAGGAGTCGGCGAGGTCCTTCACGCAGCGGCTGGCGGCGGAGCTGGCGCACGGACTGGAGCGCGCGTGAACCGCATCGCGCTCGCCGCTCTGCTCGTCCCGCTCGTGAGCTGTTGGTACACCGGGGACATCCCGGGCAAGATGCGCACCACCGCCCAGAACGCGCTCACCACGCGGACGGCCCTGCTGCCCACCGCGGTGAGGTGGACGTGAGGGGCCTCGCGGCGCTGCTCGCCGCGGTGCTCGTCCTCGCCGGGTGCAGCACCGAGATCGCCGGCACCGCGGACGTCCCGGGGCCGGGCACCGGGCCGGTCGTGTCCAAGTACGACCTCCAGCAGCGGCTCGTCGGCGCCATGCCCACCGACCCGGAACTCGCCCAGCTGGATCTGCACTGGTCGTCCCCACCACTGCCGTTCATCGAATCGGAGAACTCGCGTTACAAGTTCATCTACGACTGCCCGGGTTACCTGCCCTCGGACGTCGCCATCCAGGCCGCCGAGTACGGCACCGCCGGTTCGGGAAGCTTCGACCACGGCACGACGCTTTTCGTGATGACCGCGTCCTACCGCGGCCCCAGCGGCCCCACCGCGGTGGCCCAGGCGCGCACGTTCCGGGGCTGCATCCAGCTACCCGGAGCCGTCCGGGTCCCGCTGCCGCCGCTCGTCGGCGCCGACGAGCAGGCCGCCTTCTGCGGGGACACGACGGACTCCTTCGGCTTCAACCGGGTCTGCATCCTGCTCCTCGCCAGGCAGAACGCGGCGACGGTGGCGACCTACTTCATCGGCGACAAGAACCCTGCCGTTCCGCCCGTGCAGATGGAAACCGACCTGCCGCGCGTCGGGCAGATGCTCGCCACCGCGCTCACCCGCGCCTGACTCACCCCTCGATCGTCCGCCCGACCACCGCGCCCAGTGCAGTCGCCGCGCCCGCGCTGCCCAGCGCCATCCCCCAGCCGATCGGGCCGAGCGGCGTGCAGCCGAAGAACTGGCTCACGCCGGGCGTCTGGATCACGGCCGCGAGCAGGGCCACCGAGCCGAGCGACGTCGCCAGCACCGACCGGTTCCAGCCGCCCGTCAGGAGCGTCTGCCCGAGCTGCGTGCCGACCAGACCGGCCAGCGCGACCGTGCTCGCACGGCGGCCGCGGCCCGTCGCGCGCGCCAGCATCCACGCGGTCGTCGCGCCCAGCGTCGTGACCCCGGCTCGAACGCCGATGTCCTTCTGCAATCGCTTGCCGAGCGAGCTCTCCGGCCCCTCGCGCAGCAGGTCGGAGCCTTCCTCGGGCCGCCGCAGCGCGATCGCCAGCGCCGGCGCCAGGTCGGTCAGCAGGTTGACCAGCAGGAACTGCCGGGCGCCCAGCGGCGACCGGCCGGTCAGCGTCGCGCCGAGCACGCTGAATCCGATCTCGCCGAGGTTCCCGCCGAGGAGGATCGCCAGCGCCTCCCGGACCGAGGCCCACATCGCCCTGCCCTCGACGAGCGCCGCGATGATCGTCTCCAGGCGGTCGTCGGTCACCACCAGATCGGCCGCCGCCCGGGCGGCCGGGGCGCCGTGCCCGCCGAGCGCGATGCCGACGTCCGCGAGCCGGATCGCGGGCGCGTCGTTCGCGCCGTCCCCGGTCATCGCGACCGTGTGGCCGTGCTTCTGATACGCCTTGATGATCCGCACCTTCTGCGCCGGGCTGCACCGCGCCACCACGTCCACGGTCTCCAAAGTGGACGCCAGCTGGTCGTCGTCCATCGCGTCCAACTCGGCGCCGGTCACCACGTGCAGGTCGGCGCCGTCCTCGCTGACCTTGCCCGCGATCGCCTCGCCGGTGTCCGGGTGGTCGCCGGTGATCATCACGATCTGCACGCCCGCCGCCCGCAGATCCGCCGCCGCGGCCGCCGCGCTCCCCCGCACCGGGTCGGCGATCGCGACGAAACCCTTGAACCGCAACCTGGTCACGGAGTCCTCGTCGAGCGTCGCACTGTCCGGAGTGGACTCGGCGACCGCGAGCACCCGCTGCCCGGCCTTGGCCAGCTTCTTCATCCGGCCCGCCAGCTTCTTCCGACGGCCCTCGTCCAGGTCGCAGCGCGGCAGCACGGACTCCGGCGCACCCTTGACGCTCAGCACCATGCCGTCGCCGTTGCGCATCAGCGAGGCGTGGTAGCCGCGCGACGGCTCGAACGGCACCGCGTCGACCAGTTCCCAGCCGTCGGTGTGCACCGAAACCCGCCGCGCGCCCTCGACGATCGCACGGTCCGTCGCGTGCGGCAGGTCGGACGGGTCGTCGGCCTGCGGCGTCGCCCGCAACGCGGTGAGCAGCACCGACTCGGTCTCGTCGTCCAGGTCCTCGATCTTGCGGCGCTGGTGGCCGTCGTCGACCTCGTGGACCGTCAGCGTCCCCTCGGTCAGGGTTCCGGTCTTGTCGAAGCACAGCACGTCGACCCGGCCCAGCGCCTCGATGCTGCGCGGGTTGCGGACCAGCGCGTTGTGCTCGGCGAGCCGCCGCGCCGCCGCCAGTTGCGCGGCGCTGACCAGGAACGGCAGCCCCTCCGGCACCGACGCGACGGCCAGGTTCACCGCCGCGGACAGGCTTTCCCGCAGCGGCACCCGGCGCAGCAGGCCGGCACCGGCCACCGCGACGGCCGACCCGATCGCCAGCGGCATCGACTTCGACGTCAGCTCGGCCAGCCGGGTCTCGACCCCAGTGACCGGCGCGTTCTCGCGCGCCATCGCCATGCTGCGGCCAGCCTCGGTGTCCGCGCCGGTCGCGACGACGATGCCGATGGCCTCTCCGGCCGCGATCGTCGTGCCCTCGTACAGCATCGACGCGCGCTCGGCGACGTCCGCGGCGATCACCGGCGACGGGTCCTTCGCCGCCGGCAGCGACTCGCCGGTCAGCGACGACTCGTCCGCCTCGACGCCGTCGGCTTCGAGCAGGCGGCAGTCCGCGGGCACGACGTCGCCGGAGGTCAGCTTGACGACGTCGCCGGGCACCAGGTCGTCGGCGCTGACCACGCGCTCCCGGCCATCGCGGATCACCGTCGTGCTGATCGCCGACCGGCTCAGCAGCTCGGCCAGCTGCTTCTCGGTGTGGACCTGCTGGACGCTGCCGACCAGCGCGGACACGCCGGTGATCCCGGCGACGAGCGCGGCGTCCACCGGCGACCCGACGGACGCGGACAACGCGGCGCCACCGATCAGGACCGGGGTGAGCGGGTTGGACAGCTCGTTGATGAACGCCTGCATCAGGCTCGTCCGGCCGCCGCTGCCGGTGCCGCGCGCCCTGGCCCGCTTCTGGGCGGCGTCGTCGCTCAGGCCGTCCGGGTCGGTGCCGAGGCGGTCGAGCACGACGTCCACCGGCATCAGGTGCCACGGCGCGGCGTCGCCGGCCAGGCTCGTGTCCCGCTCGGCGAGCTTCTTGGCGCGGCGGTGCGCGTTGGTCAGGGCGACGGCCGCGCCCAGGTTCACCGCCCGCATCGCCCGGTTGGCCGGGCTGCGGCGGCCCGGTTGCAGCGCACTGACCGCGCCGACGCCGGTCGCGCCCTGGGACAGCCAGATGCTGTCGCGGTTGACCTCGCGGGCGGCGGCGATCGCGTCGACGACCAGCGCCGCGATGCCGATGTCCTCGCCGATCAGCAGGTGCGCGCCCCACGGCGGCGGGTCCCCGGGACGCTGGGTGCCGATGCCGCAGTCGGCGGCGCCGAGCGCGCGGCGGTCGTCGGACACCAGCATCACCACGTGCCCGTCGCCCTGCAGCTCGCGCACGGTCGAGACGAGGCGCTCACCGCCGGGCATGAGCCGGTCGGCCTCGAACGCGGCGTGGCCACCGTTGGCGCTGACGACCTCGATGTTGGCGCGCCGGGCGGCGGCGATCACCGCCGCCACGCCCGGCGGCACCTGCCTGCCGAGCCCGATGACGGCGGTCAGCCGCTGGTCCCGCACCAAACCGAGGACCGCCACCGCGCCCCGCTTCTCCAGCTGCTCGCGCTCGTGCGCGCCCTGGTCGACGCCCAGCTCGTCGAGCGGACCAACGCGCCAGCCGTCGTCTTCGTGGACCTTGCCCGGGGTGTGCGCGTCGAACAGCTGCCAGGCCCGTTCGACCAGCTCGCTGGTGTCGCCGTCGCCGACGGGGACGAGGTCGTTGAGGACCATGCGCCCGGTGTCAAAGGCCTGCTCGTCGAGGACCAGCGTGTCGATGGCGTCCAGGTGGCGCAGCACCCCGCGATCCATGACCAGCACGCCCTCGGTGGCCAGCACGCGGCCGAGGCGCGCGCCGAAGGCGGTGCGCCCGGCCTCGGCGGCCTTGGGCAGCGCGGCCAGGCCGATGCCGATCGCCCGGCGGGGACGCGCGAACGGCAGCGAGACGGCGGCCGCGGCGGCGCCGAGGTTGAGAATGCGCTGCTCGTACTGTTCGACCGGGCCGTCCGGGATCCCCCGCGGCCGCTCGACGACGACCGGGCCGGCCGCGGCGTCCTCGGGGCCGTGGATCAGGCGGTTCTCGGCCTGGCACCACAGCCGTTCGTGCGCGCGGGCCTCGCGCCACTGCTCGGCACGCTGGACGATGTCGACGACCGTGCCCTCGCCGCCGGACGCCAAGCCCTGGGCGAACGCGCCGAACGCTGAGGTCGCGGTGTCGGCCTTCTCGCTGCTGCCCGCCCGCTCAGCGGCGATCTTGCGCAGGCGCGGGTGCAGGTCGACGACGCTGGGCAGCGCGGCGATCTCGGTCGGGATCGGCGCCCACGGCGCGAGCCGGGTGATCAGCGACAGGCCGAGGCCGAGGGTGTCGGCGACGAGGGTCGGCAGGAGGCGGGTGCCGCGCAGGCCGTCGGCCGGGTGGTGGAGCTCGTCCTCTTTGATCTCTTCGCCGACGCCGTTGGGCGCGCCCTCGGCCTCCTCGACGACGCGGATCAGCTCGTCGCTGTCCGGGGCGGGGTCCTCGACGCCGATGATCACCCGGGAGGAGGGCGCGTTGACCCGCGCCCACGCGACGCCCGGGTGACGCTGCACGGCCTGCTCGATGCGCCGCGCGACCGCTTCGCCGCCCGGCCCGTGCACCCCGTGGGCCTCGATGTGCAACCGGCCCGGGCAGGACCACACCCGGCGGCGGGGCCTGCTCAGCGGCGACAACACCGCCCCGGCGAGGCCCTTCACCGCCGACACCGGACCGGGCACCCGGACACCCAGCAACTCCATGAACCACTCCCGCACCTCGACGCCTCAGGTGCATGGGGTTGCCCATTACGGGTGAAGATATGCCTGCCGCCGCAGGTCGGCCCCTGGTTTCGGGACCGGCTGCGGCGGCCGCAGGGCCGCGGGCCGCACTCTGCCGTCAGGCGGGCGCGGCCGCCACGCGGCGCCCCACCGCTTCGCGGCCCGCCACCGTCACACAGCGCGCCGCTGTCAGGCGGCCCGCGGCGCCCCACCGCCTCGCGGCCCGTCACCGCCACGCGAGCACGGCCGGTCAACCGAGCACGGCCGGTCAGGCGAGCCCAGCCGATCAGGCGAGTGCGTCGGTGATGGCGGCGCCCAGCTCGGTGGTCGTCGACTTGCCGCCCAGGTCGGGAGTCGCCACCGAGCCGGCCGCGAGCACCTCCTCGACGGCCTTCTGCACCGCCGCCGCGGCTGTCTTCTCGCCCAGGTGCTCCAGCATCATCGCGCCGGCCAGGATCTGCGCCACCGGGTTCGCGATGCCCTGCCCGGCGATGTCCGGGGCGCTGCCGTGCACCGCCTCGAACATCGACGGGTACTCGCCCGGCGGGTTGATGTTGCCGGACGGCGCCATGCCCAGCCCGCCGGTCACGGCCGCCGCCAGGTCGCTCAGGATGTCGCCGAACAGGTTCGACCCCACCACGACGTCCAGCCGGTCCGGGTGCTGCACCATGCGCGCCGCCAGCGCGTCGATGTGCGTCTGTTCACTGTGGACGTCCGGGTACTCCGCGGCGACCTCCGCGAAGACCTCGTCCCAGAACGGCATCGTGTGGATGATCCCGTTCGACTTGGTCGCCGAGCACACCCGGCCGCTGCGGGTGCGGGCCAGCTCGAACGCGAACCGGATGATCCGCTCGACCCCGACCCGCGTGAAGATCGACTCCTGCACCGCGAACTCGCCCGGCTGCCCCGCGTTGTGCCGCCCGCCGATCTGCGAGTACTCGCCCTCGGTGTTCTCCCGGACGATCACCATCTCCAGCTCGTCGGCCTCCCGGCCGGCCAGCACGGACGTCGTCCCGGGCAGCAGCCGCACCGGCCGCAGGTTCACGTACTGCGCGAACGCCCGCCGGATCGGGATCAGCAGCCCCCACAGCGACACGTGGTCCGGCACGCCGGGGAACCCGACCGCGCCGAGCAGGATCCCGTCGAACGGCCGCAACTGGTCGATGCCGTCCTCCGGCATCATCCGGCCGGTCTTGGTGTACCGCTCGCAGCTCCAGTCGAACTCCGTCCACTCCAGACGGAACCCGTGCACCTCGCCTGCCCGGTCCAGGACTTGGCGCGCCTCGGCGGTGACGTCGACCCCGATGCCGTCACCGGGGATGCTCGCGATCCGGTAGGTGCTCACAGGCTCACCGCGATGTACTTGGTCTCCAGGAACTCGTCGATGCCGACGGTGCCGCCCTCGCGGCCGAGCCCGGACTGCTTGACCCCGCCGAACGGCGCCGCCGGGTTGGACACGATGCCCTGGTTCAGCCCGATCATGCCGGCCTCCAGCGACTCCGACACACGCAGCGCGCGCTTGAGGTCGTTGGTGTAGACGTAGCTGACCAGGCCGTACTCGGTGTCGTTGGCCGCGGCGACGGCCTCGTCCTCGTCGTCGAACACGCTGATCGGCGCGACCGGCCCGAAGATCTCCTCGCTCGCCATCCGCGCGTCCCGCGGCACGTCGGTCAGCACCGTGGCCTGGTAGAAGTTGCCCGGACCGTCCACAGTGGTCCCACCGGTGAGCACCTTGGCGCCCCGCGAGGTGGCGTCGGCGACCAGCTCGGTCACCTTGTTCACCGCGTCGGCGTCGATGAGCGGGCCGACGACCACGCCGGGCTCGGTGCCGCGCCCCAGCGGCAAGGCGGACATCCGCTCGGTCAGCCGCCGGGCGAACTCGTCGGCCACCCCGCGCTGCACGTAGAACCGGTTGGCCGCGGTACACGCCTCGCCGATGTTGCGCATCTTGGCCTGCATCGCGCCCTCGACCGCCGCGTCCAGGTCGGCGTCGTCGAAGACCAGGAACGGCGCGTTGCCGCCCAGCTCCATCGACGTGCGCAGCACCTTGTCCGCGCACTGCTCCAGCAGCTTGCGCCCGACCGCGGTGGACCCGGTGAACGACAGCTTGCGCGCACGGCCGTCCTTGATCATCGGCTCCATCACGCCGCCGGGATCGCTGGTGGTGACCACGTTGAGCACGCCGGCGGGCAGCCCGGCCTCGGTCAGGATCGCGGCCAGCGCGAGCATCGACAACGGCGTCTGCTCGGCCGGCTTGATGACCATCGTGCAGCCCGCGGCGATGGCAGGCCCGATCTTGCGGCCGCCCATGGCCATCGGGAAGTTCCACGGCGTGATCAGCAGGCACGGCCCGACCGGCTGCTTGGTGACGAGGAACCGGCCCGCCCCGTTGGGCGCGACCTGGTAGCCGCCGTCGATGCGCACCGCCTCCTCGGAGAACCAGCGGAAGAACTCGGCCGCGTAGGCGACCTCGCCCTTCGCCTCGGCCAGCGGCTTGCCCATCTCCAGCGTCATCAACAGCGCCAGCTCGTCGACGCGCGCGTTCAGCAGTTCGTAGGCGCGGCGCAGGATTTCGCTGCGCTCGCGCGGCGCCGTCTTCGCCCAGTCGGCCTGCGCGGCCACGGCTGCGTCGAGGGCCGCCTTCCCGTCCTCGGGCGTGGCGTCGGCGACCTCGCAGAGGACCCGGCCGGTGGCGGGATCCTCGACGGCGAAGGTCCGCCCGGTGCTCGACGGGACCCACTTCCCGCCGATGAACAGCTCCTTGCCGACGGCGTCCACGACACCCGATTCGGTCAGCTCGGCCATTGGTCCTCCTGATCAACCTTGCGCCTGTCCACCGGCCATGCTAGACAGATTGTCAACAATCTACAAGCTCACTCCGGTTAGGAGTTCCGCCGTCATGGCCCAGCTCTCCCCCCTGCTCAAGCAGGCCACTCCGGTCGTCGTCGAGCACGGCGAAGGCGCCTACCTCTACGACGTCGACGGCAACCGCCACCTCGACTTCACCGCCGGGATCGGTGTGACCAGCACCGGCCACTGCCACCCGAAGGTGGTCAAGGCGGCGCAGGAGCAGATCGGCAAGGTCATCCACGCGCAGTACACCACCGTGATGCACCAGCCGCTGCTCAAGCTGACCGAGCGGCTCGGCGACGTGCTGCCCGCGGGGCTGGACTCGCTGTTCTTCGCGAACTCCGGCAGCGAGGCCGTCGAAGCCGCGCTGCGCCTGTCGCGGCAGGCCACCGGGCGGCCGAACGTCATCGTCTTCCAGGGCGGGTTCCACGGCCGCACGGTCGCCGCGGCGTCGATGACCACCTCCGGCACGCGGTTCAGCGCCGGCATCTCGCCGCTGATGGGCGGCGTGCACGTGGCGCCGTTCCCCTACGCCTACCACTACGGCTGGGACGAGCAGACCGCGACGAAGTTCGCGTTGCGCGAGCTGGACTACCTCTTCCAGACGATCAGCGCCCCGAACGAGACGGCCGCGTTCTTCATCGAGCCGATGCTCGGCGAGGGCGGGTACGTGCCTGCGAACAGGGAGTTCATGGCCGGGCTGCGCGAGCGCGCCGACCGGCACGGGATCCTGCTGGTGATCGACGAGATCCAGACCGGGTTCGGGCGCACCGGCCGGTTCTGGGGCCACGACCACTTCGACGTGCGGCCGGACGTGGTGCTGATCGCGAAGGGCCTGGCGAGCGGCTTCCCGCTGTCCGGCATCGCGGCGTCGAAGGAGCTGATGTCCAAGGCGTTCCCCGGTTCGCAGGGCGGCACGTACGGCGGCAACGCGGTGTCGTGCGCGGCCGCGCTGGCCACCCTCGACGTGATCGAGGAGGAGAACCTGGTCGAGAACGCGGCGGCACGCGGCAAGCAGCTGCTCGAAGGCGCGCGGCTGATCGCCGACAAGACGCCGGAGATCGGCGAGGTGCGCGGGCTGGGCCTGCTGGTCGGTTCGGAGTTCACCAAGGCCGACGGCACACCGGACACCGCGCTGGCCGCGGCGGCGCAGCAGGAGGCGGCGCGGCGCGGGCTGCTGCTGCTCACCTGCGGCGCGTACTCGAACGTCGTGCGGATGATCCCGCCGCTGGTGGTCACCGCCGAGCAGATCGACGACGCGCTCGCGATCTGGGCCGAGACCGTCGCCACCGTCACCGGTGCCAAGTAGGGAGAAGAGGCACGTTGGCCCGCTACATCACCATCTCACTCGACAAGCGCGGCGTGTCCTGCCGCGCGGTGCTGCTGGACGCGGAGGCGCCGCGGACCTGCCAGGCGGTGTGGAACGCGCTGCCGCAGAGCGGTTCGGCCTACCACGCGAAGTACGCCCGCAACGAGGTCTACACGCTGGTGCCGCCGTTCGCCGACCCGAAGCCGGGCCGGGAGAACCCGACGGTCACCCCCATTCCCGGGGATGTCGTCTATTTCGGGTTCGAGGCGTGGGAAATCGGAAATCCGGCGTACGGGTACGAAGACAGCAGCGAGGCCCACAGCGACCAGGGCGCGACCGATCTGGCGATCTTCTACGGCCGGAACAACCTGCTCATCAACGGCGACGCGGGCTGGGTTCCCGGCAACGTGTTCGCCACGATCGTGGAGGGCCTGCCGGAAATGGCGGCGGCCGCGCAGGACCTGTGGCTGCGTGGCGTCGAGGGCGAAACGCTGTCCTTCGCCCGCGCCGAGTAGCCCTCGACCTGCGGTCGTTAGGGGCAGAACCCCGGTCCCCCGTCACTCGTTAGCGTGATCATAGGGGGATCACCTTAAGTGGCAACGTGTTCACCCGTTCGGGCGGGCATCACCCGGTGGGTCGGGTCAAGATCGACATCACCCCAGGTGGGCCCGCCCGACGGCGCTACGAGCGGCACAATGGGACCCCCAGCCGAAAACCCGAAAGTGTTACGTGTTTAGGCTGGGCGGATTTTCCACCGCGCTATTCGAGGGGCACTGTGCTTTCCGCGGCGGTTTGACACCTCCCAGCGGAACTGAAAATCTTCCCTTGCTTTCGAAAGCAGCCAGATTCGCAAGGATTGATTTCGCAAAGGAGCCCCTCTCCAATGTTCGCTGCGCACTTCCACCACGGCCACGACATCGTTTCCAACATCCTGGCCGGTCTCGCGCACGTCCTCGGCTGGCTGGTCTGACCCGCTGACCCGAGAAGGCGGGGCCGGTACGTTGGCGCGGACCGGCCCCGCCCCCCTTTCCGGCGGCGGTAACGTCGCCGCCGCTCCGTCAGACATGAATCTCCTTCGCTTCCGGTCCTGAGCTCTCCCGTACTAGGCTTCCGTCATTCGGGCAGGCGCAGGAAAGGACCGGGCACGTCATGGGCGACGTCACCGCGCGGATCGCCGAGATCGTCGGCGAGCGCAACCTCCTCTCCGGGGACTCCGTCCCGGACGACTACGCGAAGGACGAGTCCCTCACCGTCGGCGCCGTCAAGCCGGCCCACGTCGTCAAACCCGCCACCGCCGAAGAGGTCGCCGCAGTGCTGGCCGTCGCCTCCGAGAACGGCCTCCCGGTCACGGCTCGCGGCTCGGGCAGCGGGTTGTCCGGCGCGGCCCGCCCCCGCGAGGACGGCCTGCTCGTCTCGTTCGAGCGGATGAACGCGGTCCTGGAGATCGACACCGCCAACCAGGTCGCCGTCGTCCAGCCGGGCGTCACGCTCAGCGAACTGGACGAGGCGACCAAGGACGCCGGCCTCGCCTACACGGTCTACCCGGGCGAGTTGAGCGCGAGCGTCGGCGGCAACGTCGGCACCAACGCGGGCGGTATGCGCGCGGTCAAGTACGGCGTGGCGCGGCACAACATCGTCGGCCTGCAGGCGGTCCTGCCCACCGGCGAGATCATCCGCACCGGCGGCAAGACGTCCAAGATCTCCAGCGGTTACGACCTGACCCAGCTGATCATCGGCTCGGAGGGCACACTCGCGCTGGTCACCGAGGTGATCGTCAAGCTGTACCCGCGCCTGCCGCACGCCGCGACGCTGCTCGCCCCGTTCGGCGATCTCGACCAGGTGATGCGCGCCGTCCCGGAGGTCATCGCCAGCGGTTTGACGCCGAACATCCTCGAGTACATCGACAACCTGACGATGGCGGCGATCACCTACAACGAGAAGCTGGAGCTGGGCGTCCCCGAGGAGGTCCGCAACGCCACGCAGGCCTACCTGGTGGTGGGCCTGGAAAACCGCGACGGCGAACGGCTGGACGGCGATGTCGAGCGGGCTGGCGAGCTGCTCGGCGAGCTGGGCGCGTCCGACGTGTACGTGCTGGACGGCGGTTCGGCGCGCAAGCTCATCGAGGCGCGGGAGAAGGCGTTCTGGACGGCGAAGGCCGCCGGCGCCGACGACGTGATCGACGTCGTGGTGCCGCGCTCGGAGATGCCCGGGTTCCTGGCTAAGGTCCGGGAGCTCGCCACGGCAGCCGAGGCCGGCGCGATCGGCTGCGGCCACGCCGGGGACGGCAACGTCCACTTGGGAATCTTCTGCAAGGACCCGGAGAAGCGGCACCGGCTGCTGCACGACATCTTCGCGGCGGGCATGGCGGCCGGCGGGGCGATTTCCGGTGAGCACGGGATCGGGCAGGCGAAGAAGGACCACTTCCTCGCGCTCGAGGACCCGGCCAAGGTCGCGTTGCTGCGCCGGATCAAGCAGGCCTTCGACCCGAAGGGCATCCTGAACCCGGATGTCCTGTTCGACTGAGGAGTGAGATGAACGGCGCGCAGTCCCTGATCCGCACGCTCGTCGACGCGGGTGTCGACGTGTGCTTCTCCAATCCCGGCACGTCGGAGATGCACTTCGTCGCGGCGCTCGATTCGGTGCCCGAGATGCGTGGTGTGCTGGCCCTGTTCGAGGGCGTGGTCACCGGCGCCGCCGACGGTTACGCGCGGGTCGCGGGCAAGCCGGCCGCGACGCTCCTGCACCTGGGGCCGGGGCTGGGCAACGGCCTGGCGAACCTGCACAACGCCCGGCGCGGCCATGTGCCGGTGGTGAACGTGATCGGCGACCACGCGACCTACCACAAGAAGTACGACGCGCCGCTGGAGTCGGACATCGAGGCGATCGCCGGTTCGCTGAACGGGTGGGTGCGCCGGTCGGGGAACAGCGCGGACGTCGGCGCGGATGCCGCGTTCGCGGTCGCCGCGGCGCAGGAGGCGCCGGGCAAGGTGGCGACGTTGATCCTGCCCGCGGACGTCTCGTGGGGCGACGGTGGTGTGGCGGTGAAGCCGATGCCGCCGCGCGCGCCGCAGACCGTCTCGGACACCACGGTCAAGGCGGTCGCGGAGGTGCTGCGGACCGGTGAGCCGGTCGCGTTGCTGGTGGGCGGACCGGCCTGCCGCGAAGCCGGTCTGCGGGCGGTGAGCCGGATCGCCACCGCGACCGGCGCGAAGCCGTTCGTGGAAACCTTCCCGGCGAGGCTGGAACGCGGCGCCGGGCTGCCGACGATCGAACGCCTGGCCTACCTGGCCGAGCAGGTGCAGTGGCAGCTGGAGGGCATCAAGCACGTCATCGTGGCCGGCACCAAGCCGCCTGTGTCGTTCTTCGCCTACCCCGGCAAGGCGAGTGACCTGGTGCCGGAGGGCGCGCAGGTGCACACGCTGGCAGAGTTGGACCAGGACGTGGTGGGCGCGCTGGAAGCACTCGCGGACGAGGTCGCGTCCGATGTGGACCCGGTACTGCAGGAACCGGCTCGTCCCGCCCTGCCGAGCGGCCCCCTGACGGTGCAGAACTGGGTCGAGGTGATCGGCGCGCTGTTGCCGGAGGGCGCGATCATCTCGGACGAGGCCAACACCTCCGGACTGCTCCTACCAGGCGCGACGGCCGGTGCCCCCCGCCACGACGTGCTCACCCTGACCGGCGGCGCCATCGGACAGGGACTCCCGGTGGCCGTGGGCGCCGCGATCGCCGCCCCCGACCGCCCGGTGATCGCACTGCAGGCGGACGGCAGCGCCCTCTACACCATCTCGGCACTGTGGACGATGGCGCGGGAGAACCTCAATGTGACCACGGTGATCCTGAACAACCACGCCTACGCCATCCTGCGCATGGAACTGCAGCGAGTCGGAGCGGAAGCGTCCGGCCCGAAGGCGAAGGACCTGCTGGACCTCGCAAGGCCCGACATCGACTTCGTGAAGATCGCGGAAGGCATGGGCGTCCCAGCAACACGGGCGACAACGGCCGAGGAACTGGCCGAGCAATTCCGCAACGCCCTCAACGAGCCCGGCCCCCACCTCATCGACGCAGCAGTACCCCCACTGCTCTGACGGCAAAAGCGCCAGGGCTTTGAACCCAAGGTAGCTGGGTGGT
>NZ_JBHZEN010000031.1:0-114682 GCF_050958625.1 Amycolatopsis sp. 3B14 | reverse complement strand
GACGGGATGACCACCCAGCTCCGTTGTGTTCAAAGATCAAGTGCACCTGCTCTGCGTTCCCTGGCAAAGATCGCCCCCGATGGTTTGGCTTCTTCCGGCGTTACCTTGGCGGATACGTCGCGGCGTGTTCGGTGTCGCGGCGTTGCCATCGAACCGTGAGGGAGCGGCCCCATGCACGCGCCTGTTTCCCCGGCGACGGAGTCCTTCGAGTTCGGCACCAAGGCCGAAACGCTCGCCAGGCTCGCGCCGTTGGTCCGGTCGGCCGTTGTGCTGCCGATGGAGTCCTTCACCGTCGACCGGTGGCGGGGTGATCCGCTCGGCGTGCTGGACCGGTTGCGCGGGCACAGCTGGTCGAGTGCGCCGTTGATCGTGCGCAGCAGCAGCCGGGACGAGGACCAGGCCGGGTTCTCCAACGCGGGGCGCTACCTGTCACTGTCCGATGTGCACGGTTGGCAGGAGCTGAGGCGGGCGATCGACATCGTGGTCCGGTCCTTCGACGACCACCCGGACAACCAGGTGCTGGTCCAGCCGCAGCTGCGCGACCCGGTGGCCAGCGGCGTCGTCTCCTCGTGCGAACCCAGCGGTGGCGCGCCCTACCGCGTGGTGAACTGGACCGAGAGCGCCGACACCGCCGAGGTCACCTCCGGGCGAGCAGGGGTGCGGACCTGGTACTTCCTGCCCGGCCCCGACCCAGTGCCCCCGACGCCGCTGCTCGCCGGGCTGCCCGCGTTGATCGCCGAGCTCGAACAACTCAGCGGGGACGAGCCGTTCGAGTTCGAGTTCGGCGTCGCCGGGGACGGGCGGCTCGTATTGTTCCAGGTCCGGCCACTGGCGACCGCCCGCCTCCCGCTGTCCCGGCGGCGGCACCGGGCCGCCGTCGCAGCCTGCCAGACCCAGGTCGCGACCCTGCAGAGCGCCGGACCGCCCGCGCTGAGCCGCGACACCGTCCTCGGCGTCATGCCCGACTGGAACCCCGCCGAGATGATCGGCGTCCGGCCCCGCCCGCTCGCGCTGTCGCTCTACCGCCGCCTCATCACCGACCGCATCTGGGCCGAGTCCCGGTTCCGCTACGGCTACCGCGACCTGCGCGGCGCCCCGCTGCTCGTCGACCTCGGCGGGCTCGCCTACATCGACACCCGCGCCAGCTTCAGCTCGCTGGTGCCCGCCGCGCTCGACGACCGCACCGCCGCCCGGCTGGTCCGCCACTACCTGACGCGGCTGCGGGCGAATCCCGGGCTGCACGACAAGGTCGAGTTCGAGATCGCCCTGTCGTCGTTCCACTTCGGCACCCCCGGCGACGCGACCCGGCTGTGCGAGGCGAACGTGCTCGACCACGCCGAGGCCGCCGCGCTGGTGCGAGCCCTGCGTGTGCTGACCGTGCGCATGATGAGCCCGTCCGGCCCGTTCACCCGCGACCTGGCGGAACTGGACCAGCTGTCCCGGTGGCAGGTGCACCGCCGGCCCCGCTGGTCGCCGGACCGCATCGGCGAGCTCGTCCGCCTCTGCCGCACCCAGGGCACCCTGCCCTTCGCCGGCGTCGCCCGCGCGGCCTTCGCCGCCACGGCCCTGGTGCGCAGCCTGGTCGACACCGGCACGCTGTCCCCGGCCGACGCCGACGCCCTGCTCGGCAGCGCCACCACGGTCAGCACCGAAATGCAGCGCGACTTCTGCACCGTCGACCGCCGCACCTTCCTCGACCGCTACGGCCACCTCCGCCCCGGCACCTACGACATCCTCTCCGCCCGCTACGACGAAGAGCCCGACCGCTACTTCGACTGGTCGATCCGCGACACCCCGCCGCACCCGCCGGTGTTCCACCCGACCCCGGTGCAGGCGCGGGACGTGCGCGAACTGCTGGCCGCCCACCGCATGCCCGGCACCGAGCGCGACCTGTTCCGCTTCGTCACCTCCGCGGTGTCCGCCCGCGAGTACGGCAAACTCCAGTTCTCCCGTGTGCTCAGCGAAATCCTGGTCGAGGCGCGCCGCGCAGGCGAGCGGCTCGGGTTCACCGCCGACGACCTGTCCTACGCCACCGTCGACGCCCTGTCCCAGCTCACCGGCTCGGTGCGCACCGACTCGGCCGTCCTGCACGAGGCCATCGAGCGCGGCAGCTCCCGGCACGCCCTGACCGAATCGCTGTGCGCGCCGGCGGTGATCACCGGCGCGGCCGAGCTGGCGTCGTTCGTCGCGCTGCCGGGTGAGGCGAACTTCGTGACCCAGTCCCGGGTCGCGGCGCGGGTCGCCGACGTGAGCGCCGGGGACGATCCCGCCGGGGCGATCGCGATGATCACGGCGGCCGACCCCGGCTACGACTGGATCTTCACCAAGGGCATCGCCGGCCTGGTCACGGCGTTCGGCGGGGCCAACTCGCACATGGCGATCCGCGCGCTGGAACTCGGCATCCCGGCGGCGATCGGCGTCGGCGAGACGCAGTTCCGCAACTGGTTGCGCGCCGGGGCGCTGGAAGTGGACGCGGCCGCGAAACTGGTGCGCCCGGTCCCCGTCGCGGGCCGGCCCGAGCCGGAAGCGCGGGCGTCGTGACGGGCGGGGTCGTGTGGATCACCGGCCTGTCCGGCGCGGGCAAGTCGGCGGTGGCGGTGCAGCTCGTCGAGCGGCTCCGGCGCGCGGGGGTGCAGCCGGTGCTGCTCGACGGCGACGCCGTCCGCGCGGCGCTCGACGCCCGGTCCTTCGGCGCGGAGGCGCGCAGGCAGCTGGCGGCCACCTACGGGCGGCTGTGCCGGTTGCTCGCCGAACAGGGGCACATCGTGGTCTGCGCGACGATCTCACTGCGGCACGAGGTGCACCAGTGGAACCGCCGCCACCTGAGCCGGTACGCGGAGGTGTTCCTCGACGTGCCGCTGGAGGAGCTGCGCCGCCGCGATCCGAAGGGGATCTACGCCGGCGGCGCGGAGGTGGTCGGCGCGGGGCAGGCCGCCGAGCTCCCGTTGGCGCCCGACCTGCGGATCACCAACTACGGCGCCACCTCCCCGCGCGCCGCGGCCGACCGGATCTTCACCTACTGCGCCCAGGCCGGGTTGTGGTGACGGTGTCCGGACTGCTCGCGGTGACCCAGCGGCTGCAGCCCGCCAACGAACACGGCGAGGTGCGGCTCGCGCTCGACGTGCGGTGGTGGTCGTTCCTCGCCGCATGCGGGTTCGACGGCGTGCCGATGCCGCTCGACCCGGTCGCCGCGGCGAAGCTGCTGTGGCGGACCGGGTGCCGCGGGCTGGTGCTGACCGGCGGCAACGACCTGGGCTCGGCCCCGGAGCGGGACACCCTCGAACGCTACCTGCTGCGCCGCGCCCTGGAACGCGGCCTGCCGGTGATCGGAGTGTGCCGCGGGATGCAGCTGGTGCTCGACGCGTTCGGCGCACGGCTGCGGCGGGTGCGCGGGCACGTGGCGGTCGAACACCGGGTGACCGGGCCGCGCGGCGGGCGGACCGTCAACAGCTACCACGACTGGGCTGTGCTGCAGGCGCCGCCGGAGTTCGCGGTGACCGCGCGGTGCGGGCCGGTGGTGGAGGCGGTGCGCCACCGGTCGCTGCCGCTGGCCGGGATCATGTGGCACCCCGAGCGCGCGGACCCGGTGCACGACGAGGACGTCGACCTGTTCAGCGAGGTGTTCGGAGGTCGGAATGCGGGCGGTGATCCTGGCCGCGGGACGCGGATCCCGGATGGGCGCGGCGACCGGCGACCGGCCGAAGTGCCTCGTCGAACTGGCGGGCCGCACGCTGCTTGACCGGCAGGTCTCCGCGCTGGCGCTGGCCGGGGCGCGGGAGGTCGCGGTGGTGACCGGGTGGTGCTCGTGGCAGTTCGAGCGGGTGCCGCTGACCCGCTTCCACAACGCGGCGTGGGCGGAGTCGTCCATGGTGGACTCGCTGGCCTGCGCCCGCGAATGGCTCGAAGCCGGCCTGGTCGTGGTGGCCTACGGCGACATCGTGTTC
Organism: Amycolatopsis sp. 3B14; assembly: GCF_050958625.1. Taxonomy (NCBI): domain Bacteria; kingdom Bacillati; phylum Actinomycetota; class Actinomycetes; order Pseudonocardiales; family Pseudonocardiaceae; genus Amycolatopsis; species Amycolatopsis sp. 3B14. The sequence continues at coordinate 110,738 of NZ_JBHZEN010000031.1, read as the reverse complement.
ACCCCGGCGGCGGTGACCGCGGTGGCGTCGGCGCCGGGGCCGCTGGTGGTCGGGTACGACCCGGACTGGCTCACGCAGTGGTCCCGCCGCTTCGGCGACCCCCTGATCGACGCGGAGACGTTCGCGGTTGCCGACGGCAGACTGACCGACATCGGCGGCACACCGTCCACTCTGGAGGAGGTGGCGGGGCAGTACCTGGGGCTGCTCAAGCTGGAGCCGGCGGGGTGGGCCGAGCTGTCCGCGGAGCTGTCGCGTTCGGACACGCGTCGCGACACCACCGGTCTGCTGCGGCGGCTGATCGCGCGAAAGTTCGCCGTGCGGGCCGTCCCGGTGCCGGGGCCATGGCACGAGTTCGACTCCGCGCGGGACTGCGTGGTGGGGGAGCCGGTGCTGCGAGAGCTGGACGAGGTGCTGTCCGGCGCGGAGGTGGCGTCGTGACGCTCGTGCACGCGCCCGGCCGGACGGTCGTGGTGGCGATCGTGTTGTCGCTGACCAACTTCGTCGCGGTGTTCGACGGGCTCGTCGTCGCCGTGGCGCTGCCCGCGATCCAGACCGGCTTCGGGCTCCGGCCGGTCGACGGGCAGTGGGTGCTGACCGCCTACGCCGTCGCGCTCGGCGGGACCCTGCTCACCGGAGGCCGCTGCGGCGACGCGTTCGGGCGGCGGAGGATGCTGGTCGCCGGGCTGGCCGTGTTCGTCGCCGGCCTGCTGCTCGCCGGCGTCGCCTGGGACGCGTGGGTGCTCTTCGCGGCGCGGGCCGTGCAGGGGTTCGGCGCGGCCTTCGCCGTGCCCAACGCGTTCGCCACCATCAGCGCCCTGCGCCCGGAAGCCGTGCGCGACCGGGTGTTCGCCGCGGTCGCCGTCGCGGGCGGGCTCGGCGCGGCGGGTGGCGCGATCACCGGCGGGCTCATCACGCAGGGCCTCGGCTGGCGTTTCCTGTTCCTGCTGACCGCACCGGTCGTCGCGGCCGTGGCGATCACCGTCGCACGGGTCCTCGACGAGGACCGCCGCCGGGGTGCGCCCCGGCCCGGGATGCTGGGCGCCGCCCGGGCCGTCACCGCGGCCGCGTTGCTGGTGTACGCGATCACCAACCACGACCTCGCCGTTGCCGCCGTCGGGCTCGTGCTCGTCGTGCCGGTCGTGCGGCTCCTGCCGCGCGGGGTCGTGCGGGACCGGTCGCTGCGGGCCGCGGTGGCCGGGCTGCCCGGGTTCGTCTTCGCCTACGACGGCACGGTCTTCGTCGGGCTCCTGTCCCTGCAGCAGGACCTCACCCCGTTGCAGGCCGGGCTCACCTTCACCCCGCTCGGCATCGCCGTCCTGGTCGGCGCGCCACTGGCCGCACGGCTGCTGAACCGTCGCGTGTGGACGACCGTGTTCGGTGGCGCGCAGGCGGTTTGCGCGGCCGGGCTCGTCCTGCTCGCGCTGGAGCACGTCCTGCCCGGGCTGGTGCTCGTCGGCCTCGGCGCGGCCGTCTCCGCGGTCACGCTCAACGGCGCCGCCGGGCGGCACGCCGAGCCCGCGGACCGCGGCAGCGCCTACGGCTGTTACGAGACGGCGAAGTACCTGTGCGGCGCGCTGGTCGTCGCGGTGCTCGCGACCGCGCTGGAGTGCGGCCACGCGTTCGCCTTCCTGCTCGCCGCCGCGGTCGCGGTGCTCGGTGGGCTCGCCGGATGCGCACTGGGGCGGCGGACGACATGACGGACAAGGTGTTCTACCTGCTGCACGGCCTGCAGGACCGCTACAGCGCGCTGTACCAGGACAACATCGCCCGGCTCGGCCCGCGGGACGTGCTCGTCGCCAGCATCGGCAGCTCCGGCCAGTCCTACCTGGGCGGCATCCTCGCCGAACTGGGCCTCAACTACGCCGACGCCTACACCGAGGCCCTGCGGGAGGACGGCGCCAGCGAACCGGTCGCCGCCTACGACGACTACCGCGAGCGCCTGGCGACCCCGGGCGCGCCGCGGCGGCCCTGGCCCCGGTTCGTCAAGACCCACCTCACGCCGCGGTTCTTCACCGGCCGCCCGCTGCTCGGCGTGTGGATCCTGGTGCGCGATCCCCGCGACGCGCTGTACTCGTGGTACCGCTTCCGCAGCGAGTTCGTGCGGGACCCGCTCGACCGGCTGGCCACCTCGTTCGAGGACTGGCTGTGCCGCCCCGGCCCGACCGGTCTCGACCGGCTCGACGACTGGGCGGACTTCCACCGCCGCTGGCTCTGCGGCGCCGGCCGCCTGCCCCGGTCGGCGATCACGACGTTCGAAGACCTCAAACGCGACCCGCTCCCGACGTTGCGGGCCGGACTGCGCGCGTTCGGACTGTCCATTCCGGACTCGGACATCGCCGCGGCGGTGCTGCGCAGCGACTTCCAGACCGTGCGCCGCCGCGAACGCGACCAGGGCGGCGACGGTCCCGGCATCCTCCGGCGGGGACAGCCGGAGGAATGGCGGACGTGGATGAGCCCGTCCACCGCGGACCTCTTCGGACGGGCGCACGTCGCCGCGCTCGCCCGCCGGTTCGGTTACCACCTCGGAGAAAGGGCACGATCATGACCCTGGCGCAGGGTGACTTCACCACGCTCGCGGAAAGCTACTCGCGCTACCGCGAGGGCTACTCGCCCGCGGTGCGGGACGCGATCCTCGGCCTGTGCGCGCGGCCGGTGTGCAGCCTCGACGTGGCCGACGTCGGCGCGGGCACCGGCATCTGGAGCCGGATGCTGGCCGCGCGGCTGCCCGCGTCGCTGACCGCCGTCGAGCCCAACGACGCGATGCGGGAGCAGGGCATCGAGGACAGCTACGGGCTGCGGATCACCTGGCGCGCGGGCAGCGGGGAACGCACCGGGCTGGACGACGCGTCGGCCGACCTGCTGACCATGGCGTCGTCGTTCCACTGGGTCGAGTTCGACGCCGGGCTGCGGGAGTTCCGGCGCGTGCTGCGGCCGGGCGGGTGGTTCGCCGCGCTGTGGAACCCGCGCGACGTCGAGGCGAACCCGCTGCTCGCCGAGATCGAAGGCGAGATCCGGCGGCTCAAGCCCGATTTGCGGCGGGTGTCCTCGGGCCGGTCCGGTGTCACCGCGACGCTGACCGCGCGGCTGGCGGCCGAGCCCGGCTACGGCCCGCCGCTCTACCTGGAGGGCCGCCACGTGGTGCGGCAGACGGTCGAGCACTACCTCGGCGCGTGGCGCTCGGCGAACGACGTGCAGGCGCAGCTCGGCCCCGAGGCGTTCGCGAAGTTCCTCGACCACGCGCGCGAGGCGCTGGCCGGGCACGACGTCGTGGAGACGACGTATCTGACCCGGGCGTGGGCGGTGCGGCGGCTGGCCTAGAGGTTGAGCAGCGTCTGGTCCGGCCCGGTCGCGTTCAGGTCCAGCGCACGCAGCGCCGCCCACACCGTCGCCTGGTTGGCGGTCACGATCGGCTTGCCGAGCTCCGCTTCCAGGGGCGCGATGAGGTCGTAGGTCGGCAGTGCGGTGCAGCTGACGAATATCGCGTCCGCGTCCGGGCGGTCGCCCGCGCGGATCAGCTCCGCCACCTCGGCGTAGCCGGCGGTCAGCACCTGGCGCACCGGGATGCCCAGCGGCGTGCACGCGACGACGTCGAACCCGGCCGTGCACAGGAAGTCGCGCAGGCGGTTGCCCACCGGGCGCTCGTAGGGGTGCACGACCGCGACCCGCTGCGCCTTGACGGTGCGCAGCGCGGACACCGCCGCCCCGGACGTGGTCAGCGCACGGGGCGCGCCTGCGTCCAGCATGGCCTGGCGCAGCGCGGCCTCGCCGAGCGTGCCGCCGACGAAGCTGCACGCGGTGCAGGCGTAGATCACGACCTCGGCGCCGACCGCGCACACCTCACGCGTCGGGCGGCGGACCGTGGCGGGCCGGTTGAGCGCCGACACCGAATCGAGGTTGTCGCCATCGGGCGAGCCGCCGGTGCGGGCGATGAACAGGCTCACGGTCGGCGGCACCCACCGCCACAGCTCGCGGTCACGGGCGAAGTCGTAGGGCGCGACAATGCCGACGCCCGTCTGGGGTTCCGGCCCCTGAACGTGGCGTTTCATACGCGCAGGGTACCCGAACCGTCCCGTATCCTGCGCCCGTGACCGGCGGAATCGACGAGGCGTCGCGGGTGCCCGGATCGGTGGCCGAGCGGGCGCGGGCCGCGTTGCGGTCCCTGCCGCCGAGCGAGGCGCGGGCCGCGCAGGTGCTGCTGGCACGCGGGTCCGACGTGGTGCGGATGTCGGTCAGCGAGATCGCCGCCGCCGCGGGCACCGGGGTCGGGACTGTGGTGCGGGCGTGCCAGAGCCTGGGGTTCAAGGGCTTCCAGGACGCGAAGATCGCGCTCGCGCAGGACCTCGCACCGCTGGTCGGGGACCGGTCGCCGGAGCACATCGACCGCGGCGATTCTCCCGCCGAGGTGCTGGCGAAGCTGGCCGCGAGCAGTGCCGACGCGCTGCAACGCGCCAGGTCGAGCGTGGACGCGGCAGCGCTGGAGCGGGCGGTCGGGTTGCTGACCGCGGCGACGCGGGTGCTGGTGCTCGGGGTCGGGACGAGCGCGCCGCTCGCGCAGGACGCCGCCTACCGGCTGCTGACGCTGGGCATCGCGGCCGAGGCCCCGGCCGACGTGCACGTCCAGCATGTGCGCGCGGGGTTGCTGCGGCCGGGGGACGTGGTGGTGGCGGTGAGCCATACCGGAGCGACCCGGGAGACGGTGAGCGCGGCCCGGCGGGCGAAGGAGTCCGGCGCGGCGGTGGTCGCGGTGACCAGCTTCGCGACGACGCCGCTGACGGAGGTCGCCGACGCCGCCCTGGTCGCCGGGGGACTGGAGACGAGGTACCGCGTGGAGGCGATGACGAGCAGGCTGGCGCACCTGGTGGTGCTGGACGGGTTGTTCGTGAGCCTGCTGCTCGCGGAGCCCGGGCGGTCGGCGGAGGCGCAGGCTTTGGTGGCGGACGTGCTGAGCGAGCACCGCTTCTGACCGAAGGAGCGCATTGAGGAGGCCGGGGTGGAGCGCTCTGGAGGACCGGCGCGGGCCGAGCCGCTGGCGGCCAGCTCCGGGGTGAGCACTACCTGGTGGTGCTGGACGGGTTGTTCGTGAGTCTGCTGCTCGCGGAGCCCGGGCGGTCGGCGGAGGCGCAGGCCCTGGTGGCGGACGTGCTGAGCGAGCACCGCTACTGAGGCAGCCGCCTGGCTCGTGGTGCTGGACCGCGCCGAGAAGGTGGTGGGCACCAGCTGGTGGTGCTGGAGGCGTTGTTCGTGAGCCTGCTGCTCGCGGAGCCCGGCCGCTCGGCGGAGGCGCAGGCTTTGGTGGCCGACGTGCTGAGCGAGCACCGCTACTGAGGCAGCCGCCCGGCTCGGGGTGCTCCTGGCCTGCGTCGAGGGAGCGCGCCGGCTCAGGCGCCGTGGCGGGTGGAGGCTCGTACCACCAGTTCGGGTGTGAACACGACCTGCTGGTGCTCGTGGCCGGGGTCGCTCGTCTCCTGCAGCAGCAGCTCCGCGGCTGTCCGGCCGAGTTGGCGGCGGGGTTGCCGCACCGAAGTCAGCGGCACGGCGGCCGCCGCGGCGAAGTCGATGTCGTCGTACCCCACGATCGCCAGGTCGTCCGGCACCCGCAGCCGCAGGCTGACACACGTCTGCAGCAACCCCAAAGCCAGCAGATCATTGGCGCAGAACGCGGCCGTCGGGCGCAGTGACGACGGCAGCCCGGCCAGGCGCTGCCCGGCGGTCCGGCCCTCCGCCACCGTCAACGCCGACGTGGTCAGGTCGACCAGGTCCGCCGGCCCCAGCCCGGCCTCCTTCATCGCCCGCAGCGCGCCCTCCCGCCGGTCGCGCACCTGCCCGAGCGAATCCGGACCGCCGATGAACGCCACCCGCCGGTGCCCCAGCTCCAGCAGGTGCTGCACCGCGAGCCGCCCGCCCAGCACATCGTCCACGGCCACCGAGCAGTGGTCGCCCGACTGCCCGGTCCGGTCCACGATCACCAGCGGGATCCCGTGCGCGGCCGTCTCCGCGAGCACCGGGGCGTCCGGGTCGACCGGCGTGATCAGGATGCCCTGCACCCGCTGCTGCTCCAGCCGGCTCAGGTAGTCGCGCTCGCGCTCGGCGCGGTTCGCGCTGTTGCACAGGAACAACGACAGATCGGCTTCGTCGGCCGCGTCCTCCACGCCCTCGGCCACGTCGGTGAAGAACGGGTTGCTCCCGTCGAGCATCACGTACGCCAGGATCCGGCTGCGCCCCGCCCGCAGCTGCCGCGCCGTCTCGTTGCGCACGAACTTCAGCTCGGCCATCGCCGCCTCGACCTTCGCGCGCGTGCGCGGGCTGACGCGGTCCGGCCGGTTGAGCACGTTCGACACGGTCCCCAGTGACACGCCGGCCGCCGCCGCGACGTCCTTGATCCCCGCCGCCCGAGGCTCCGGAACAGCGGCCCCATCCGTGGTCGTGCGCGCCACGTGACCCTCCCGTTGAAACGTGTAACAAGCACCGATGTTATCGGATCGCGACCGGGAAAACCCGCCTGAACTGGGCCAAAAACTTGTCGTTGACTTCGTGATCCAGCGCATAGTAGCGTCAGCGCGCCAGGTTTGTGAAACCTTTCATTTCGGAGGTCGCGATGGTGCGGCAGGACCAGGGCGCGGTGCCCTTGCTGGAGGTCCGCGGCGTCACGAAGTCGTTCGGCGCGGTGGCCGCCGTGCAGGGGGTGTCGTTCCCCCTCCACTCCGGCGAGGCCCACGCGCTGGTGGGTGAGAACGGCGCGGGCAAGTCGACCATCGTCAAGATGCTCGCCGGGGTCCACCGCCCGGACACCGGAACGCTGCTGGTCGACGGGCAGCCCGTCGAGTTCTCCTCCCCGGCCGACGCCAAGGCCGCCGGGATCGCGGTGATCTACCAGGAACCCACGCTGTTCCCCGACCTCACGGTCGAGGAGAACATCGTGATGGGCCGCCACCCGCGCAAGCGGCTGGGCATGATCGACCGCGGCGCGATCCGGGCCGAGGCGGAGAAGCTGTTCGCCCGCCTTGGCGTGCGGATCGACCCGGGCCGCCCGGCCCGCGGCCTGTCGATCGCCGACCAGCAGATCGTCGAGATCGCCAAGGCGCTGTCCGCCGACGCCCGCGTGCTGATCATGGACGAGCCGACCGCGGCGCTGTCGCTGGTCGAGGTCGAGCGCCTGTTCTCGGTCGCGCGCAACCTGCGTGACGAGGGCGCGGCGATCATGTTCATCTCGCACCGCTTCGAGGAGATCACCGAGCTGTGCCAGCGCGTGACGATCATGCGCGACGGCAAGCACGTCTCCACCGACCCGATGGACGACCTGACCGTCGACGAGATGGTCCGCCGCATGGTCGGCCGCGAGTTGGACGCGTTGTTCCCCAAGCAGGACGTCACCCCGGGCGAGGTCGTGCTCGAGGTCGAGGGCCTGTCCCGCGAGGGCGTCTTCCGGGACGTCTCGTTCCAGGTCCGGGCGGGCGAGATCGTCGCGTTCGCCGGTCTGGTCGGCAGTGGACGGTCCGAAGTGGTCCAGGCGGTGTTCGGAGTGGACGAACGCGACTCGGGAACCGTGAAGCTGCGCGGGAAGAAGCTCAAGCCGGGCTCGCCGCGCGCCGCGATGGCCGCGGGCATGGCCCTGGTGCCGGAGGACCGGCGCCAGCAGGGCCTGGTCATGGACCTCTCCATCGAGCGGAACGTGACCCTGCCGCGCTCGGGCGCGCTGGCGAAGCTGGGTTTCCTGTTCGGCGGCGGCGAGCGCCGGGAAGCCCTGCGCTGGACCGAGCGCCTGCAGACCAAGTACGGCCGGCTCAGCGACGCCGTCGGCACGCTGTCCGGCGGGAACCAGCAGAAGGTCGTGCTGGCCAAGTGGCTGTCGATGGCGCCGAGCGTGCTGATCGTCGACGAGCCGACGCGCGGCATCGACGTCGGCACGAAGGCCGAGGTGCACCGGCTGATGTCGTCGCTGGCCGCGGAGGGCGTCGCCGTGATCATGGTGTCGTCCGAGCTGCCCGAGGTGCTCGGCATGGCCGACCGCGTGCTGGTGATGCGCGAGGGACGGATCGTCGCGGAGATCGGCCGCGAGGACGCGAGTGAGGACTCGGTGATGTTCGCAGCGATGGGTCAGGGAGCGGCGGCGTGAACGCGACGAAGGTGGTGGCTCCCACGACGACGAGCCGGTCGGTGTCCCGGAAGTTCTCCCTCGGCGGCCTGTTCAAGGCGCGCGAGGCCGGCATCGTCCTCGCGTTGATCGCGCTGGTGGCGTTCACCGCGACGCAGAACTCGCGGTTCCTGTCCGCGCAGAGCATCCGCGACATCCTGCTCGGCACCGCGATCCTGGCCGTGCTCGCGGTCGGCCAGGCGACGGTGATGATCACCCGCAACATCGACCTGTCGGTCGGGTCGGTGCTCGGCCTGTCCGCGTTCGCGGTCGGCTCGCTGTTGCAGGCCAACCAGGGCATGCCGGTGATCGTCGCGCTGGTCGTCGGCGTCGCGGTCGGCGCCGCTTGCGGTGTCGTCAACGGGTTCCTGGTCCGGTTCGGCCAGGTGCCCGCGCTGGTGGTCACCCTCGGCACGCTCTACGCCTTCCGCGGCGCGGCCTACTTCTGGGCGGGCGGCGAGCAGATCAACGCCGACGAGCTGCCCGGGCACTTCCTGAAGTTCGGCAACTCCTCGATCCTGGGCATCCCGTGGCTGGTGCTGATCGCGGTGATCGTGCTGGTCGTGGCCGGGATCGTGCTGCGCAACTACCGCGCCGGCCGCGAGCTGTACGCGATGGGGTCGAGCCCGCAGGCCGCCGAGCTGGCCGGTATCAAGGTCGGCCGCAACACGATCGCCGCGTTCCTGGTCAGCGGCGCGCTGGCCGGTGTCGCCGGTGTCCTGTTCGCCGCGCGCTTCGGCACGATCGACGCCGCCGCGGGCAACGGTTACGAGCTGAACGTGGTCGCCGCCGCGGTGGTCGGCGGGGTCGCGGTGTTCGGTGGCAGCGGCACGGTGTGGGGCGCGGGCCTCGGCGCCCTGCTGCTCACCGTCATCGGCAGCTCCCTGGCGGTACTCGACATCAACCAGTTCTGGCAGCAGGCCATCGTCGGCGCGCTGATCCTGCTCGCGATCGGGGCCGACCGCCTCGTCGCGGTGCGGGTGGCCAAGTCACTGAAGAAGAGGGATTCCCATGTCTGACAAGCGGCCGGCCTGGCTGTCCCGCCTGGCGAGCTGGGACGCCGCCGTCATCGTGATCACGGTGCTGGTGCTGCTCATCGCCTCCGGCGTGGTGGAGAACTTCGGCAGCAGCCGCAACTTCACCTTCCTGCTGCTGGACCTGTTGCCGATCGCGCTGATCGCGCTGCCGATGACGTTCGTGATCGTGACCGGCGAAATCGACCTGTCGGTGGCGAGCACGCTCGGCCTCACCTCGGCCGTGATGGGTGACCTGTGGAACCGCGGCCTGCCCATCGAGACGATCATCCCGCTGTGCCTGGTGCTCGGCGCCGTCCTGGGCGCGCTCAACGGGTTCTTCGTGACCGTGCTGAAACTGCCGTCGCTGGCGGTCACCATCGGCACGCTCGCGCTCTACCGCGGCCTGGCGTTCGTGGTGCTCGGTGACGGCGCGGTGGCCGACTTCCCGCGCGCCTACACCTCGTGGGTGACCGGCACGATCGGCGACGGCCCGATCCCGAACATGCTGATCCCGCTGGTGGTGCTGGCCGTGGTGTTCGGCCTGGTGCTGCACGCGACCCCGGTCGGCCGGTCGGTGTTCGCGGCCGGCGCCAGCGAGCAGGCCGCGCGTTTCGCCGGCATCCGTGTCGCCCGGCTGAAGTTCTGGCTCTACGTCGTCAGCGGTCTCGTCGCCGGCCTGGCCGGGGTGCTGTGGACGCTGCGCTACTCCAGCGCCCGCGCCGACAACGGCCTCGGCATGGAACTCGCCGTCGTGGCGGCGGTCCTGCTCGGCGGTGTGTCCATCTTCGGCGGCAAGGGCACCCTGCCGGGTGTGCTCGCCGGCGTGGTCCTGCTGGCCACGCTGCAGAACGCGCTGCGGCTGCAGGACGTGTCGAACGAGGCGCTCAACATCGTCACCGGGGTGCTGCTGATCATCTCGGTGCTCCTGCCCAACATCGTGATCAGGTTCCGGGCTGCGCTGCGGCGCCGGGCGACCACATAGAAAGGCGAAACGCCCATGAAGAGACGACTCCTCGCCGGTGCGGTGTCGGCAGCACTCGTGCTGACGGTGTCCGCGTGCGGTGGCACCACGAAGAACGACAGCAGCTCGTCCGGCGGCGGTGGCGCCCAGTCGACGGCGCAGGCCGACCCGAACGCCGCCACCAAGGAAGGCGTCAAGATGGCCTTCCTGCCCAAGCAGCTCAACAACCCGTACTCGGACATCGAGGTGGGTGGCGGCAAGACCGCGCTGGACGAGCTCAAGGGCGAGTACAAGCTCGTCGGCCCGAACGACGCCAGCGCGTCCTCGCAGGTCAGCTACATCAACACGTTGATCCAGCAGCAGCAGGACGTCATCGGCATCGCCGCGAACGACCCGAACGCGGTGTGCCCGTCGCTGAACCAGGCGCGCAGCTCCGGCATCAAGGTCGTGGCCTTCGACTCCGACGCGGCCAAGGACTGCCGCGACGTGTTCATCAACCAGGCCACCACCGCGGGCATCGGCGAGCAGCTGGCGAAGATGGCCAGCGAGCTGGCCGGCGGCTCGGGTGAGATCGCCATCCTGTCGGCGACCCCGAACGCCACCAACCAGAACGCCTGGATCGAGGTGTTCAAGCAGCAGCTGACCAAGCCCGAGTACGCGAACCTGAAGCTGGTGAAGGTCGCCTACGGCAACGACGACGACCAGAAGTCGTTCCAGGAGGCCCAGGGCCTGCTGCAGTCCTACCCGAACCTGAAGGCCATCGTCGCGCCGACCACCGTCGGCATCGCCGCGGCCGCCCGCTACATCAGCTCCTCCAGCTACAAGGGCAAGGTCGCGGTGACCGGCCTCGGCACGCCGAACCAGATGCGCGAGTACATCAAGGACGGCACGGTCACCAAGTTCGCGCTGTGGAACCCGGCCGACATCGGCTACCTGGCCGCCTACGCGGGTGTGGCACTGGCCTCCGGCCAGATCACCGGCGTCGAGGGCCAGAAGTTCAAGGCGGGCAAGCTCGGCGAGTACACGATCGGCAAGGACGGCGAGATCGTCCTCGGCCCGCCGACGGTGTTCGACGCGAGCAACATCGACCAGTACAACTTCTGACAGTCTCCCGGCCGGGCCGCACCGGCGGCCCGGCCGGGGCTCCACCGAGGACGGATCATGGCCCGATACTGCTTCTGCCTGCAGGTGAAGCCTGACCGGATGGCCGAGTACGCCGACCGGCACCGTGCCGTGTGGCCGGAGATGCGGCAGGCGCTGACCGACACCGGATGGCGCAACTACTCGCTGTTCCTCCGGGACGACGGCCTGCTGATCGGCTACGTCGAGGCCGACGACCTCGAAGCCGCGCAGGCGGCCATGGCCCGCACCGAGGTCAACGCCCGCTGGCAGGCCGAGATGGCCGAATTCTTCACGGGCCTGGACGGGCGCGGCCCCGACGAGGGGTTCCAGTTGCTCACCGAGGTCTTCCACCTGGAAGGAAAGTGATCCTGTTGTCCGACCTGACCGCCGTGAAAGCAGCCCTGCGCGCTCAGCGGATCGAGACGCCTTCGTGGGCCTACGCCAACTCCGGCACCCGCTTCAAGGTGTTCCCGCAGCCCGGGGTTCCCCGCACGCCGGAGGAGAAGATCGCCGACGCGGCGAAGGTGCACGAGCTGACCGGCATCGCGCCGAGCGTGGCGCTGCACATCCCGTGGGACCGGGTCGACGACTACGGCGCCCTCACCAAGTACGCGCACGACCTCGGCATCGAGATCGGCGCCATCAACACCAACGTCTTCCAGGACGAGGACTACAAGCTCGGCTCGGTCACCAACCCCGACCCGCGGATCCGCCGCAAAGCCACCGACCACCTGCTCGAGGCGATCGACATCATGGACGCCACGGGCAGCAAGGACCTGAAGTTCTGGTTCTCCGACGGCATCAACTACCCGGGCCAGGACGATCTGCGCTCCCGGCAGGACCGGCTGGCCGCGGCGCTGCGCGAGGCCTACGACCGGCTCGGCGACGACCAGCGGATCCTGCTGGAGTACAAGCTGTTCGAGCCCGCCTTCTATGCCACCGACGTGCCGGACTGGGGCACCTCGTACGCGCACTGCGTCGAACTCGGCCCGAAAGCGACGGTGTGCATCGACACCGGCCACCACGCGCCGGGCACCAACATCGAGTTCATCGTCGCGTTCCTGCTGCGCCAGGGCAAGCTCGGCGCGTTCGACTTCAACTCGCGCTTCTACGCCGACGACGACCTGATGGCAGGCGCCGCCGACCCGTTCCAGCTCTTCCGCATCATGTGGGAGATCGTGCGGGCCGACGCGCTGGACCCGTCCTACGGCATCAACTTCATGCTCGACCAGTGCCACAACATCGAGGCGAAGATCCCGGCGATCATCCGCTCGGTGCTCAACGTGCAGGAGGCCACCGCGAAGGCCCTGCTGGTCGACAAGGAGGCCCTGTTCGCCGCGCAGCAGAACGGGGACGTGCTCGGCGCCAACGCCGTGCTGATGGACGCCTACAACACCGACGTGCGGCCGCTGCTGGCCGAGCTGCGCGAGGAGGCCGGGCTGGACCCGGACCCGATCGCCGCCTACCACCGCAGCGGTTACCAGGAAAAGATCGTCGCCGAACGAGCCGACGGCCGGCAGGCCGGTTGGGGAGCCTGAACCACCATGACGAACAATCCCGCCGCCGAACTCATCCAGCGCAGCAACGCCCTCGGCGCCGACCCGCGCAACACCAACTACGCCGGTGGCAACACCTCGGCCAAGGGCAGCGAGACCGACCCGGTCACCGGGCAGCCGACGGAACTGCTGTGGGTCAAGGGATCCGGGGGTGACCTGGGCACGCTGACCGAGGCCGGGCTGGCCGTGCTGCGGCTGGACCGCCTGCGCGCGCTGGTCGACGTCTACCCGGGCGTCGAGCGCGAGGACGAGATGGTCGCCGCGTTCGACTACTGCCTGCACGGCCGCGGCGGCGCCGCGCCGTCGATCGACACCGCGATGCACGGTCTGGTCGAGGCCACGCACGTGGACCACCTGCACCCGGACTCGGGCATCGCGCTCGCCACGGCCGCCGACGGACTCGCGCTCACCAAGGAGTGCTTCGGCGACCGCGTGGTGTGGGTCGACTGGCGCCGCCCCGGGTTCCAGCTGGGCCTGGACATCGCCGCGGTGAAGAAGGCCAACCCGCAGGCGATCGGCGTGATCCTGGGCGGACACGGCATCACCGCGTGGGGCGAGACGTCGGAGGAGTGCCGGCGGAACTCGCTGGAGATCATCCGGACCGCGGAGAAGTTCCTCGCCGAGCGGGGCAGCGCCGAGCCGTTCGGCGCGGTCGTGCCCGGGTTCGAGCCGCTGCCGGAGGAGGAGCGCCGGAAGCGCGCCGCGGCATTGGCGCCGGTGATCCGCGGGCTGGCGTCGACCGACCAGCGCCAGGTGGGCCACTACAACGACAGTGACGTGGTGCTGGAGTTCCTGTCGCGGGAGAAGCTGCAGCCGCTCGCCGCGCTCGGCACCTCGTGCCCGGACCACTTCCTGCGCACCAAGGTCCGCCCGCTCGTGGTCGACCTGCCCGCGACCGCCCCGCTGGAGGACGTCGTCGCGCGCCTGAAGGAACTGCACGAGGCCTACCGCGCGGACTACCGCGCCTACTACGAGCGGCACGCGACACCGGACAGCCCGGCGATGCGCGGCGCGGACCCGGCGATCGTGCTCGTGCCCGGTGTCGGCATGTTCTCCTTCGGCAAGGACAAGCAGACCGCGCGCGTGGCGGGCGAGTTCTACGTCAACGCGATCAACGTGATGCGCGGCGCCGAGGCGGTCTCCCGCTACGCGCCGATCCCGGAGAGCGAGAAGTTCCGCATCGAGTACTGGGCGCTGGAGGAGGCCAAGCTCCAGCGCATGCCGAAGCCGAAGCCGCTGGCCGGGCGCGTCGCGCTGGTCACCGGCGCCGGTTCGGGCATCGGCCGCGCCATCGCCGAACGGCTCGCCGCCGAGGGCGCGTGCGTGGCGATCGCGGACCTGAACGGCGATGCCGCCGAGGAGGTCGCGCGCTCCATCGGGAACACCGACAAGGCGGTTTCGGTGGTCGCGAACGTCGTCGACGCCGAAGCGGTCGCCGCGGCGGTGGACGCGACCGTGCTGGCATTCGGCGGCATCGACCTGGTCGTCAACAACGCCGGCCTGTCGATCTCGAAGCCGCTGCTGGAGACCACCGAGAAGGACTGGGACCTCCAGCACGACGTGATGGCCAAGGGCTCGTTCCTGGTCTCGCAGGCCGCGGCGAAGGCGATGATCGCGCAGGGACTCGGCGGCGACATCGTCTACATCTCGTCGAAGAACTCGGTGTTCGCCGGCCCCAACAACGTCGCCTACGGCGCGGCCAAGGCCGACCAGGCGCACCAGGTCCGGCTGCTGGCCGCGGAACTCGGCGAGCACGGCATCCGGGTCAACGGCGTCAACCCCGACGGCGTCGTGCGCGGCTCGGGCATCTTCGCGGGCGGCTGGGGCGCGCAGCGCGCCGCGGTCTACGGCGTGCCGGAGGAGGACCTGGGCAAGTTCTACGCCCAGCGCACCATCCTCAAGCGCGAGGTCCTGCCCGAGCACGTGGCCGCGGCGGTGTTCGCGCTCACCGGCGGCGACCTGACGCACACGACCGGCCTGCACGTGCCCGTGGACGCGGGTGTCGCGGCCGCTTTCCTCCGTTGATGTAGGAAGGACTCGAGTGATGAACCTGGAGCGGATCACCCCGAGGCGCACCCGCGTCGGCCTCGTCGCAGGCGGGCTCGGGGCGTACTGGCCACAGTTCCCGGAGCTGCTGCCGCAACTCCAGGCCTCCGCCCGGCGGGTGGCCGAACGACTGTCCGGAATGGACTGCGAGGTGGTGGACGCCGGGTTCGTCTCGGACGAGCGGGAGGGCGCGGCCGCCGCGGAGAAGCTGCGGGTCGCCGACTGCGACCTGATCATCGGCTTCCTCACCACCTACCTGACGTCCAGCATGCTCGCGCCGGTCGCGCAGCGCAGCGGATCGCCGGTGCTGCTGCTCAACCTGCAGCCCACCGAGGCGATGGACCACGCGAACTTCGACACCGGCGCCTGGCTCGCCTACTGCGGCGCCTGCCCGCTGCCGGAGATGGCCAACGCCTTCCGCCGCGTCGGCGTCGAGTTCCGGTCGGTGTCCGGGTACCTGGAGGACGAGCGGGCCTGGACCCGCATCGAGCGCTGGATCAAGGCCGCCGGGGTGCGCGCCGCGTTCCGGCACGGCCGGCACGGCCTGCTCGGCCACCTCTACCCGGGCATGATGGACGTCTCCACCGATCCGACGCTGGTGACCGCGCAGCTCGGCGGGCACGTGGAGATCCTGGAGATCGACGACCTGCGGGTGCGGGTCGAGAAGGTCACCGACGACGAGACCGCCGCCCGGATGGATCTCGCGCGGAAGGTCTTCGACCTGGACGATTCGGTCGTCGAGGAGGACTTCGCGTGGGGCGCCCGCGTCTCGGTGGCGCTGGACCGGCTGGTCGAGGACTTCTCCCTGGACACGCTGGCCTACTACCACCGCGGCCTGGACGGCGAGACCCACGAGCGGGTCGGCGCCGGGTTCATCCTCGGCGCGTCGCTGCTCACCGCGCGCGGCATCCCGGCGGCGGGGGAGTTCGAGCTGCGCAACTCGCTGGCCATGCTGGTGATGGACCGGCTCGGCGCGGGCGGCTCGTTCACCGAGCTGCAGGCGCTGAACTTCCGGGACAACGTGGTCGAGATGGGTCACGACGGCCCGGCGCACCTGGCGATCAGCGCGCGGCGGCCGTTGCTGCGCGGGCTCGGCGTCTACCACGGCAAGCGTGGCTGGGGCGTGTCCGTCGAGTTCGACGTCAAGCACGGCCCGGTCACCCTGCTCGGCCTTGGCCAGGAACGCGACGGGCGGTTCACGCTCGTCGCGTCCGAGGGCGAGGTCGTGCCCGGCCCGCTGCTGGAGATCGGCAACACCACCTCCCGCGTGGACTTCGGCGGCAACCCCGGCGAGTGGACCGACGCGTGGTCGGCCGCCGGCGTCAACCACCACTGGGCGCTGGGCACCGGGCACCGCGTCGCGGAGCTGGAGGCGGTGGCCGACCTGCTCGGTCTCGAACTGCGCGTGGTGCGGGTGTGATGCGACTGGCGGCGGTCGACCTGGGCGCCTCCAGCGGGCGCGTCATGGCGGGGACGGTGGGGCCCGGTGTGCTGTCGGTGGCGGAGGTGCACCGGTTCCCCAACGGCGGCGTCCGGGTCGCCCACGCGGGTGGATCGACCCTGCACTGGGACATCCTCGGCCTCTACCGCGAGCTGCTGACCGGGGTGCAGGCCGCGCACAAGGCCGGTGCGCTGGACGGTCTCGGCATAGACTCCTGGGCCGTGGACTACGGGTTGCTCGACGCCTCCGGGGCGCTGCTGGGCAACCCGGTCAACTACCGCGACGCGCGCACCGAAGGCGTGGCCGAGCGGGTTCTGGAGTCCGTGCCGGCGCGGGAGCTGTTCGACGTCACCGGGCTGCAGCAGCTGCCGTTCAACACGCTCTACCAGCTGCTGGCCGAGCGTGACCTGAGCGCGGCCGAGACCATGCTGCTCATCCCGGACCTGCTGAACTACTGGCTGACCGGGGTGCGCGGCGCCGAGCGCACCAACGCCTCCACCACGCAGCTCTACGACGTGCGGTCGCGGGAGTGGGCGGTGGACCTGGCTACGCGCGTCGGCATCCCGCCGCGGTTGCTGCCGCCGTTGCGCGACCCGGGCACGGTGGTCGGCACGCTGCTGCCGGACCTGGCCGCCGAGCTGGCGCTGCCGGAGCTGCCGGTGGTCGCGGTCGGCTCGCACGACACCGCGTCCGCGGTGGTCGGGGTGCCCGCCGAGCCGGGCACGAACTTCGCCTACATCTCCTCGGGCACCTGGTCGCTGGTCGGACTGGAGCTCGACGAGCCGGAGCTGGGCGACGCCGCGCTGGCGGCCAACTTCACGAACGAAGGCGGTGTCGACGGCACGATCCGGTTCCTGCGGAACGTGATGGGCCTGTGGGTGCTGTCCGAGTCGCTGCGCACGTGGGAGGCGCAGGGCACGCCGGTCGCGTTGCCGTCGGTGCTGGCGCAGGCCGCGGAGGTGCCGGCGTTGTCGGCCGTCGTGGACATCGACGCGCCGGTGTTCCTGCCGCCGGGCGACATGCCGTCCCGGATCCGGCAGGCCTGCGCCGAAACCGGCCAGCGGGTCCCGGCGACGCCGGGGGAGATCGTCCGGTGCGTGCTGGACAGCCTCGCGCTGGCCTATCGGCGGACCGTGCGCCAGGCATCGGAGCTGACCGGACGGCCGGTCGACGTCGTCCACGTGGTCGGCGGCGGGGTCCGCAACGAACTGCTGTGCCAGCTCACCGCGGACGCCTGCGGCGTGCCGGTGCTGGCCGGGCCGGTCGAGGCCGCGGCGCTGGGCAACGTGCTCGTGCAGGCCCGCGCGCTGGGCGCGGACCTGCCGGACCTGGCCGCGATGCGGGCGCTGATCCGGGACACGCACGAGCTGCGCCGCTACGAACCGTCCGGCCGCGAGGCCGACTGGGCGCGGGCGGCCGCGCGGATCGATCCGAAGGTGGTGGCATGAAGGTCGCCGTGCAGGTCACCTGCATCAACGACGCGATGTTCCCGGACACCGGCAAGGCGGTGTTCACGCTGCTGCGGCGGCTCGGCGTGCAGGCGGACTTCCCGGCCGCGCAGACGTGCTGCGCCCAGCCGATGGTCAACACCGGCTACCTCGACGAGGCCGTGCCGGTGGTGCGCAACTTCGTCGACGCGTTCGCCGGGTACGACGCGATCGTGACCCCGTCCGGTTCGTGCGCGGGATCGGTGCGGCACCAGCACTCGATCGTCGCCCGGCGCAGCGGGGACGACCGGTTGGCCGCGGCGGTCGCGGAGACCTCGCCGAAGGTGTACGAGCTGACCGAGTTCCTGGTCGACGTGCTCGGCGTGACCGATGTCGGGGCGTACTTCCCGCACCGCGTCACCTACCACCCGACCTGCCACTCGCTGCGGATGCTCGGCATCGGCGACCGGCCGCTGCGGCTGCTGCGCGAGGTGCGCGGGCTGGATCTGGTGGAGCTGCCGGCCGCGGACGAGTGCTGCGGCTTCGGCGGCACGTTCGCGGTGAAGAACGCGGAGACCTCGACCGCGATGGGCGCGGACAAGGCGCGGCACGTGCTGGACACCGGCGCCGAGGTGCTGGTGGCCGGGGACAACTCGTGCCTGCTGCACATCGGCGGGCTGCTGTCGCGGCAGCGCACCGGGGTGCGCGTGATGCATCTGGCCGAGGTTCTCGCCGGAACGGAGGAAGCATGAGCGCCACTTTCGTTGGTATGCCTGCCTTTCCGGCGGCGGCGCGGGAGGCGTTGTCGGACACGCAGTTGCGCCGCAACCTGGCGCACGCGACCGGCACGATCCGCGCCAAGCGCGCGGCGGTCGTCGGCGAGGTCGACGAGTGGGAGGAGCTGCGCCTGGCCGGCGCGGCGATCAAGGACAACACGCTGCGCCACCTCGACGAGCACCTGCTGCGGCTGGAGAAGTCCCTGACCGACCGGGGCGCGACCGTGCACTGGGCGCGGGACGCCGCCGAGGCGTGCGAGATCGTCGCGTCGATCGCGAAGCAGCACGCCGTCGACGAGGTCGTCAAGGTCAAGTCCATGGCAACGCAGGAGATCGGGCTCAACGAGGCGCTCGCCACGCAGGGCATCACCGCCTGGGAGACCGACCTGGCCGAGCTGATCGTGCAGCTCGGCGACGACCTGCCCTCGCACATCCTGGTGCCCGCGATCCACCGCAACCGCGCGGAGATCCGGGAGATCTTCCGCGACAAGATGGCCGCCGCCGGACGCCCGGCGCCCGACGACCTGTCCGACCGGCCGGCGGAGCTCGCCGGAGCGGCGCGGCTGCACCTGCGGGAGAAGTTCCTGCGGGCGCGCATGGCGGTGTCCGGGGCGAACTTCGCGGTCGCCGAGACCGGGACGCTGGTCGTCGTCGAGTCCGAGGGCAACGGGCGGATGTGCCTGACGCTGCCCGAGGTGCTGGTGTCGGTGGTCGGGATCGAGAAGATCGTGCCGACCTGGTCCGATCTGGACGTGTTCCTGCAGCTGCTGCCGCGGTCGAGCACGGGGGAGCGGATGAACCCCTACACCTCGACGTGGTCCGGCGCGACCGAGGGCCAGGAGGCGCACGTCGTGCTGCTGGACAACGGCCGCACCCGCGCGCTGGCCGACGAGGTGGGGCGGCAGGCGCTGCGCTGCATCCGGTGCTCGGCGTGCCTGAACGTGTGCCCGGTGTACGAGCGCACCGGCGGGCACGCCTACGGCTCGGTGTACCCGGGGCCGATCGGGGCGATCCTGAACCCGCTGCTGCGCGGCACCGGCGTCGACGACCAGGTGGACTCGCTCCCGTACGCGTCCAGCCTGTGCGGCGCGTGTTTCGAGGCGTGCCCGGTGCGGATCGACATCCCGGAGGTGCTGGTGCACCTGCGGTCCAAAGTGGTCGATGCGCACCGGTCGGCGCCGAAGGCCGAGGCGGTGGCGATGAAGTCGGCGTCGTGGGTGCTGGCGGACTCCAAGCGCCTGGGTCTGGCCGAGCGCGGTATGGGTCTCGCGGGCCGGTTGCTCGGGCGGTTCGGGCGCAAGGTGATGCCCGGCGGGCGGCGCGCGCTGGGCCGGTTGCCGTGGCCGGGTTCGTTGTGGAGCAACGCGCGGGACGTGCCGGCGCCGCCGGCGGAGTCGTTCCGCGCGTGGTGGCGCCGGGAGGGACGTCGATGAGCGCGCGGGAGGAGATCCTCGGCCGGGTGCGGTCCGCGCTGGCCGCGGCGGACCCGTCGCTGGCGCCGGTGCCGCGCGGCTACCGTTCGGTAGTGCCGGCGGGCGATGTGGTGGAGTTGTTCGCCGAGCGGCTGGTCGACTACCGGGCCGAGCTGACGCGGTGCACGGCGGACACGCTGCCCGCGGCACTGGCGTCAGCGCTCGGCGACGCGGGTTCCGTGCTGGTGCCGGACGGTTTCCCCTGGGAGGTGCCGGGTGGCGTCCCGGACACCGGGCAGTCCGCGGCGGAGCTGGACCGGCTGGACGCGGTGGTGACGCTGGCGGCGCTGGCGATCGCGACGACGGGCACGATCGTGCTGGACCACGGGCCGGGGCAAGGGCGCCGGGCGGTGAGCCTGGTGCCGGACCGGCACGTGTGCGTGCTGCGGACGGACCAGATCGTGCCCGGCGTGCCGCAGGCCGTGGCTGCGCTGTCCCCGGCCCGGCCGCAGACGTGGATCAGCGGCCCCAGCGCGACGAGCGACATCGAGCTGAACCGGGTCGAGGGCGTGCACGGGCCGCGCACGCTGCACGTGCTGCTGGTGTCGTCGTGACGACCGCGCAGCGCCCGGACACGTTGCCGCGGGCGGACCTGGAGCTGCTGGAACTGCTCGCGGACGGCCTCCCGCTGGACGCCATCGCCCGGCGCGTGGACCTGTCGGAGCGCACGGTGCGGCGGCGGTTGCGGGCAATCTGCGACCGGCTCGGCTTCGCCGCCCCCATCCAGGCCGCGGTATGGGCCGCCCGGCGCGGATTGATTTGATCCGGCGCCGGGTGGCGAGAAATCGTCAATGGTGTATTAATTCTCCCGTAGAATAGCGGTGCGCGGGGAATCAGCGGTCGCTGACGCCGCCCGGGCTCTGGCATGACGTCGGCCGGTCCGCGGCGGGTCCGGTGCATTGGCCACTCTGACCGGCCCCGTTGCCGCCGTTGGTCGGCGGGCTGGGCGCGGCGAAGGCAGGTGCGATGCCGCCGACCGAGGCGACGGCAGCGAGGGTGGCCGCCACAGCGGCGCGGCGCACGGTGCGTTTCGACATCGGAACACCTCGTTCCTGGGGTTTGGGGAGCCTGCTGGAACAGTTTGAACCCCTGGGTTTCCGGGTCAAGAAACAATTCACCCAGGCGGGGGAACGGGTATTGAGAAATTGCGAGAGATTCATTAGCGGAGTCTTTTCGGATGTGGTGATTGATTCGGTGGGGTGCCCGCCCGGAATTTGCCGAGAACCCCCCGGATGAGGGGTCCTGATCCCGGCGAGGTGGCCGGAATCGGACACCGATCTTGTTCCAGACGTGAAGTCCCCGTAACGTTCCCTCAGGTTTGAAACGATTCACCGTCGAATCAGCGGCCGTCTCCCCACCGGCCGAGGAGGAGCAGCACCGATGCGCTCTCGTTCTCGTCTCCGCAGAATCCTGATCCCGGTCACCGTCGCCGCGGCGCTGGTGTCCGGGGTCGCCCCGCCGGGCGTCGCGCAGGGCGGGCTCGTCTCCGTCACCGACCTGCGCACCGCGCACCAGGACCGTCCACTCGGGACCGACGACACCACACCCGTACTGTCCTGGCAGAACACCGCTCAAGCCCGCCGCCGCGAGCAGTCCGCCTACCAGATCCAGGCCGCCACCTCGCGCGAAGTCCTCGAACACGGCCGCGCCGACCTGTGGGACACCGGGCGCGTGCCCAGCGCCGACGTCGAAGCGACCTACGCCGGCCAGGCCCTCACCGGCCGCCAGCGCGTCTACTGGCGCGTGCGCACCTGGTCCGGCCCCGCGCCGTCGGCGTGGAGCGAGCCGACCTGGTTCGAAACCGGCCTCACCGAGCAGAAGGACTGGACGGCGGGCTGGATCACCAACCACGACTGGCAGCTCAGCCGCAAGCCCGCGGAGCCCGTGGTCGTCACCCTCCCCGCGCAGACCGCGCGCTACGTCCGCCTCGACGTCACCAAGCTCGGCCTCCCGCTCGCCGAGCAGCCCATCGACAGCAACAACCGCCTCGTCACCACCGGCACCCCGCGCCGCTTCCCGGACCTGACCTACCGGCTGCAGCTCGCCGAGATGCAGGTGCGCAGCTCCGCCGACCCGGCGGTCAACTTCGCCGCCGGGCGCGAAAAGTTCGTCACCGCCTCGGAGACCGAGACCATCCGCAAGGAGTGGGAGCCCGGCCTGATCGCCGACGGCCTCACCACCTCCAACCCGGAGGAGGCGAGCAACGCCGGCTACCAGAGCGCCGCGCACGACAACCCGAACGCGCCAGTGTGGGTGACGATCGACCTCGGCTCCGACCGCACCTTCGACCAGGTCGTGCTCTACCCGCGCACCGACACCCTCACCGCCGATGGCAGGACTGCGAACTTCCCGGTCGACTACACGATCCAGACCGCGGCCGCCGCGACCGGCCCGTTCACCGTCGCCGCCACCGTCAAGGACCAGCCCACGCCGGAGAACTGGCTGCCCGAAGCCCTGCCGCTGTTCGCGAAGGACTTCACCGTCCAGGGCCGCGTGCGGCAGGCCCGCCTGTACGTCAGCGGCCTCGGCGTGTACGTGCCGAGCCTCAACGGCGCCCGCGTCGGCGACGCCGTCCTCGAACCCGGCAACACCGACTACGCCGACCGGGTCACCTACGCGGCCTACGACGTGACCGGCCAGCTCCGCGGCGGTGCGAACACGATCGGCATCGCGGTCGGCAACGGCACCGCGGACGCGCTGCACACCTCCGGCCGCTACCGCAAGTTCGCCCGCACGGCCAGCGACCCGCAGGTGATCGCGCAGCTCGAACTGACCATGGCCGACGGCAGCGTGCAGCGCATCGCCACCGACCCGAGCTGGCGCACCACGCTCGGCCCCACCACCGCGTCCAACTGGTACGGCGGCGAGGACTACGACGCCCGCCGCGAGATCCCGGGCTGGGACGCGCCGGGCGCGAACCGCGCCGCGTGGACGCCTGCCACGGCCGTCGCCCCGCCCGCGCCGACCACCAAGCTCACCGCGCGCAGCGGCGAGCCGGTCCGCGTCGTCGAGCAGCTGCCCGGCGCCGAGGTGTCCCGGCCCGCGCCCGGTGTCCGGGTGTTCGACCTCGGCCGCAACATCGCCGGCATCCCGCAGATCACGCTGACCGCCCCGGCGGGTACCACGGTGCGTGTCTTCCCGGCCGAGGCGTTGCGCAACGGGCGGGTCGACCAGTCGAAGTCCAACGTCGGCGCGCCGATCTGGGACAGCTTCACCGGCAAGGGCGGTACCCAGACCTGGCACCCCGAGTTCTCCTACCACGGCTTCCGTTACCTCGAGGTCGTCGGCGTCCCTGACGACGCGCAGCTGTCGGTCACCGGCCTGCGCACGATGGCCGACAACGACTCGGCGGGCGAGTTCACCACGTCCAACGAGATCGTCAACGGCATCCACCGGCTCACCCGGCACGCGCTGGAGAACAACATGCAGAGCGTGCTCACCGACTGCCCGAGCCGGGAGAAGCTGGGCTGGCTGGAGCAGGACCACCTGGCGTTCGACACGATCGCCCGCAACTACGACGTCGAGGCCTACCTCGGCAAGATCGTGCAGGACATCGCCGACGGCCAGGAGGCCTCCGGCATGGTGCCCAGCACCGTCCCGGACTACGTGACGCTGGCAGGCAGCTACCGCGACGACCCGAACTGGGGCGGTGCCCTGGTTCTGCTGCCGCTCAAGGCCTACCGCACCTACGGCGACGACGAGCTGCTGCGCACCTACTACCCGGCGATGCAGCGGTACCTGTCCTATCTGGAGGGACAGACCGCGCGCTGGATCGACGGCGGCGTCTACGACTACAGCCTCGGCGACTGGATCACCACCGAGAAGCCCGTGATGCCGCGTGCGATCACCGGCACCTTCGGGGTGTGGGCCATCGCCGACGGGCTGGCCCAGGTCGCGCAGGCACTCGGGCGGGACGCCGACGCGGCCGCCTACCGCACCCGCGCCGACGACCTCGCCCGGAAGGTGTGGGCGAAGTACTACAACCCGGCCACCGGCCTGTTCGGCGGCGGCGGGCAGGGCGCGACCGCGCTGGCGCTGGACATGGGCGCCGTGCCCGCGGACCTGCGGGCCGCGCAGGTGCAGCACCTCGTCGACAGCATCGAGGCCACCGGCCGGCACCTGATCATGGGCGAGATCTCGTTCCCGTCCGTGCTGCGCGTGCTGTCCGCAGCCGGGCGCGACGACGTCGTCTACCTGATCGCGACCCAGACCACGAGTCCCAGCCTCGGTTTCCAGGTCAAGGCCGGGCTGACCGCGCTGGGCGAGACCTGGGACGGCGGCAGCGGCCAGTCGCAGGACCACTTCATGCTCGGCGCGATGGACGGCTGGCTGCAGACGCGGCTGACCGGCATCGAGCAGGCGGCCGGTTCCACCGGGTTCCGGCGCCTGCTGATCGACCCCGCGGTGGTCGGCGACCTGACCTCGGCGGCGGGCAAGTACGAGACCACCTACGGCGAGATCCGCACCTCCTGGACCCGCACCGGCGGCGAGTACCGGCTGGACGTCACCGTCCCGGTGGGCGCCACTGCCGAGGTGCACGTGCCGTTCGCCGGTGACGTCCCGCCGGTCGCCGACGGCGCCCGCTTCGTCCGCGTGGACGGCGGGGAAGCGGTGTTCGAGGTCGGCTCCGGTTCCTGGACCTTCCGCTCGCGAGTGTCCTGAGAGGACAGCACCATGAAACGACTCGTCTCCGTCCTGCTCGCGGCTGTGACGGCGGCCGGGCTGGCCGCCGCGCCCGCCGTGGCCCAAACACCCGATCGCCCGCCCGCCGCGACCACCGACCTGTCCCGCTTCGACCCCGCCGCCTTCGCGAACCCGCCGAAGGACAGCCGCCCGAGCGTCTACTGGTACTGGAACAACACGATCACGCCGGAGATCACCGACCGGCAGATGGCCGAGATGCGGGACAAGGGCATCTACGAGGCCGTGGTCTTCCCGTACGGCGGCGCGTCGATGCAGCCTGCCTTCCTCACCGAGGAGTGGTTCACGCTCATCGAGCACGTCCTGCGTGAAGCGCAGCGCACGGGCATGAAGATGTGGCTGTTCAACGACAACAACTTCCCGAGCGGCCGGGCCGGCCTGAAGGTCGCCGAGGAGCACCCGGAGCTGCGGCTCAAGGGACTGCTGCGGTCCAGCCGCGTGGTGACCGGTCCGGCGGCGGTGACCCTCGCCGAGACCACCGGACTGGCCGTGGACACCGGGAAGCTCGTCGTCGACCCGGCGACCAAGCCCGGCGGCGCGGCGATCACGACCGGCGCCGGCTGGACCGACTACACGGTCACCGGCAAGGTCACGCTCACCACCGGTGGCACGCAGCTGATGGTGCGCAGCGACGGCACGAACGGCTACCTGGTCGACGTGGACGTCAAGGGCAACACCACCGTGTGGCGGGTCGACGGGGACCGGCGCACCCGGCTGACCACCGGCATTCCGACGCCCGGGTTCTCCGCGACCCGCGCGCAGACGATCACGGTGACGGTCTCCGGGAACACGATCACCCCGAAGATCAACAACACCGTGCAGCCCGCGGCCACCGATGCCACGTACGCCACGGGGTCGGTCGCGGTGTCGGCCGAGGGCACCCAGCGGTCGCAATGGGACAACCTGTCGGTGACCGCGCCGGACGGCACGGCGTTGTGGTCGTCGAACTTCGACGACGCCCGGGTGCTCGCGGACTTCCCGGCGACGCGGGTGAACCTGGCCGGGATCACCGCCGCGGCGGCGCGCCCGGCGGGCACGGCCGACCACCGGACCGCGGTCGAGCTGGACCCGGCGAAGGGCACCTGGCAGGTCCCGGCGGGCCAGTGGCAGGTCGACGTGTACGCGCAGGCGCTGCTGCGCGACGACTCCAGCGGCTACGTGCGCGGCTACCTGGACCTGCTCGACCCGGCGGCGACGGACGCGTTCATGGACACCGTGCCGGGCGAGTACGTGCGGCGGTTCCCGTGGGCGATGGGCACCGTGGTGCCCGGGTTCTGGGACGACGAGCCGTTCATCGCCTCCGCGCAGCCGCACCCGTTCAAGCGGCTGCCCGCCTCACCGGGCCTGGCTCAGGCGATCATCGCCGCGGGCGGCACCCCGGGTGTGGCGTACATGGGCGCGGCGGACGGGCTCGACCCCACCGCCGACCCGGCCGCCGGCTACTACTGGCGCGCGGTGAACAACCTGTTCGCCACGAACTACTACCAGCGCGAGGCCGACTGGATGGCGCGGCACGGGCTGCAGCTGCTGACCAACCCGCTGCTGGACGAGGAGGGTCCGCAGCAGCGCATGCACTCCACCGGTGACCTGAGCAAGGACAACCAGTGGGCGCAGGTGCCGGGCAGCGACATGATCACCGGCGACTACACGCTCGGCGAGCAGACCATGCTGGGCCGCAACGCCGCGTCCGCCGCGCACCAGAGCGGCGCGCCGCGCGTGGTGATGGAGACGTTCGGCAACTCGGGCTGGCAGGTGGCGCCGGAGTTCATGCACGCGACCACGGGTGCGCTCGCGGCGCGCGGCGTGAACCTGACGTTCCTGCATGCCATGTGGACGGACGAGAACTCGGTGAACTTCCCGCCGCCGTTCGGTCCGCGCAGCACGTTCTGGGCGGACATGCCCGCGGTCGACGAGTGGATCGGCCGCGTGATGGAGCTGGGCCGCGGCGAGAACCTGGCGCGGACCGTGCTGGTGCAGCCGCAGCGGGCGGCCGAGCAGACCCGGGTGGCCGACGCGGAGCACTCGCTGGACGGGCAGTTCGCGGACGCCGCGTACGCGCTGGAGCGGGGGCAGGTCGACTTCGACCTGGTGAGTGACTCGTCGTTGTCCGGCGATCCGGTGGCGCGGTTCCAGGCCGTGGCGCGGGCCGGTCGGCTGCACGTCGGCGAGGCGTCCTACGAGCTGGTGGTGCTGCCCGAGACGCCGGTGCTGGACCTGGAGACGGTGCGCACGCTGGCGCGGTTCGTGCAGGTCGGCGGGCACGTGGCGGCGGTCGGCCCGCTGCCGGCACGCGAGGCGCGTGGCCGGGACGCCGAGCTGGCGGGCGAGCTGCGCCGCCTGTTCGGTGACGCGGGTGCGGCGTGGCAGCGCCGGGGCGCCGGTTCGGTCTCGGTCGTCGGTGATGCCGATGCCCTGCCGGGTCTGGCCCGGGCGTACGCGGCGGCGCAGCTGGAGCCGGCGGCGTCGAGCGTGCGGGTCTCGCGGACCGCGCGCGGCAAGGACGTCGCCTACCTGCTGAACAACGAGAGCGACCAGGTCGTGACGACGACGGCGACGTTCCCCAGCGGGGGCGTCCCGGAGATCTGGGACCCGCGCACCGGCTCGACCCGCACCGCGACGGCGTACCGGGCGGAACGGGACGGCGTGGCGGTGCCGGTGCGGCTGCAGCCCTACGAGACGCTCGCGGTGGTCTTCCGCCACGGCGTCGGGGAGACGGCTCACCTGACCGACGGCACGTTGCGGGCGGACGTGGTCACAGTGGACGGACGGTCCATGCAGGCCACGGTGATCGCCGACGCGCCCGGCGAATACCGCCTGTCCGGCGCGGCGAACGGCCGGAGCTACGGCGGCGTGGCGACCGTGACGGACACGCTGACCCCGATCCCGCTGGCGGGCCCGTGGCGGGTGCGGCTGGAGAAGCCGGGCGCCGTGGAGGCGGAGCGGCCACTCGGTTCGTGGACGACCTTCGACCCGACGTTCTCCGGCAGCGCCGTCTACTCGACGACGGTTTCGCTGACCGCGCAGGACCTGGCGAACCGCCGCCTGGTCCTGGACTTGGGCGAGGTGCACGACCTGGCCACGGTGACCGTGAACGGCGCCGCCCTGCCGGCAGCGCTGTGGCGGCCGTACACAGTGGACGTGACCGCGTTGCTGAAGCCCGGCGAGAACACGATCGCGGTCCGGGTGACCAACACGCTGGCCAACTCACGCAACAAGATCCTGCCGTCGGGCCTGGCCGGTCCCGTGGTGCTGCGGCCGCAGGTCGTGCTGACCACGCGGCTGGACCAGGGCCGCTGAGCCCCCGGTGCTGTCCTCGGACAACGCCGGGGGCAGCACCGGCTCGATTTCCCCATCCCCCGACTTTCCCCGGAGTCTCCTCATGACCGGACTCACCCGGCGTACGTTCCTCGGCGCCACCGCCGCCTTCGGCGTCGCCGCAGCGCTTCCCGCCGTGCCGCCCGCGCTGGCCGCACCCGGCAGACCGTTCGTGCAGCGCTTCGCCGCCCCCGGCACCGACACTGCCGCCAAGTTCCGCTGGTGGTGGCCGCACGGCATGGTCGACCTGCGGGAGATCGCCCGCGAGGTCGACCAGATCGCCGACGCCGGCTTCGGCGGCGTCGAGATCCAGGACGTGCACCACAGCGTCCGCGCCGACCTCGACCCCGCCGGCCACGGGTGGGGCACCCCGGCCTGGCTCGCCGCCGTGGAGACCGCCCTGCGCCGCGCCCGCGACCGCAAGCTCCGCGTCGACCTCGCACTCGGCCCGTGCTGGCCGACCGCCGTCCCCACCATCACGCCCGACGACCCGGCCGCCTGCAAGGAACTCGCCCACGGCGTGACCTTCGTGCCGGGCGGCACCGTCTACTCCGGACCGCCGCCGGCCGCCGTCGAGCCGCCCGAGGAGGGCGTGCACAAGCAGGACCTCCTCGCCGTGCAGGTCGCCAAGGTCGTCGGATCCACCACGGCCGCCACCGTCACCCTCGACCCCGCGACCGTCCGCACCCTCGGCGACGGCGAGACCTGGACCGCGCCCGAGGGCACCTGGGCCGTCATCGCCTACTGGCTGCGGGGGTCCGCGCAGCAACCGGAAGCCGGCCCGCACACCGAGCCGGCGTCCTACGTCGTCGACCACTTCAGCCGCGCCGGCGTGCAGGCCGTGATCGACGTGTGGAACTCGGTCATCCTCACCCCGGCGATCCGCCGCCTGCTCCGCGAGACCGGCGGCGACCTGTTCGAGGACTCGCTGGAGATCGAGACCGAGGCGACCCCCTGGACACCCGATCACCTCGCCGAGTTCCGCCGCCGCGCCGGCTACGACCTGCTGCCGTACCTGCCGGTCATCGTGCAGCGCAACGAAAAGTACCCGTTCACCTTCGACGCCGAGACGACCAACCACGTCCGCGACGACCACAACCAGGTCCTCTCCGACCTCTACCACGACAACCACCTGCTCCCGCTGCGCGACTTCGCGCACAGCCTCGGCATGACCCTGCGCGTCCAGCCCTACGGACTGCCCACCGACGCGATCCGCAGCGCCGCGCTGCTCGACGTGCCGGAGAGCGAGTCGCTTGGCTTCAAGAACCTCGACGACTACCGCGTGCTCGCTTCCGGCCGCGACATGGGCGGACGGCAACTGCTGTCGTGCGAGTCCGCCGCCTACGCCAACGGCGCCTACAGCACGACCTGGGACAAGGTGCTGCAGACGATGGGCAGCGTGTTCGCCGGTGGGGTCAACCAGGCCGTCCTGCACGGGTTTTCCTACGCGTCGGCGCCTGGCGCGGCGTGGCCGGGTTTCGCGGCGTTCTCGCCCTACAACGGCAACGGCATCGGCTACGCCGAGGCGTGGGGTCCGCGCCAGCCGACCTGGGGCCACGTGCCCGACATCGCCGGCTGGTTCGCCCGCACGCAACTCGTGCTGCGCGCCGGGGTCCAGAAGACCGACATCGCGTTCTTCCGGCAGAAGGGCTGGACCTCCACCGGCATCGGCGCGCCGTGGGCGACCAACGACGGCATCCCCGTCGGCTGGACCCACGGCTTCCTCAGCGAGGCGATGCTCGACCTGCCCAGCGCGGTCGTGCGCGACGGCCGCCTCGCCCCCGACGGTCCGGCGTACAAGGCGCTGATCCTCGACGGCGACATCTTCCGCAACAAGGAACACACCCTGTCCGTGCACGCCGCGCAGCGGTTGCTCGACCTCGCCCGCGCCGGCCTGCCGGTCGTGGTGGTCGGCAGCTGGACCGACGTGCACGCCGCCGGCATCGCCCTGCCCGGCGAGAACGACCAGCTCCGGACCCTGCTGGCCCAGCTCGTCGCCCAGCCGCGGGTGCGGGTGGCCGCGGACGCCAACGGCATCCCCGGCGCGCTCGCCGACCTCGGCGTGACCCGCGACGTCGAGTACGACCGCTCGACGATCATGACCGTGCACCGGGTCGAGGACGGCGTGGACTACTACTACCTCGCCAATGCCAGGCACGCGGAGAACCGCCGGATCACGGCCGTGGACCAGGACGTCTGGCTCACCTCCCGCGACCGCTCGGCCGTGCCGTACCTGCTCGACGCCTGGACGGGGCGTGTCGAGCGCATCGGCCGGTTCGAGCGCGCCGGTGACCGGGTGCGCGTGCGGGTCGCGCTCAACCCGGGGCAGTCGATGCTGATCGGCTTCGGCCCCGGCGACCGCGCCCCGCACGCCACCGCCTCCGACGGCGAGGTCCGGTTCGACGGCGGCAAGCTGGTCCTGCGCGCCACCGCGGCGGGCGCCTACTCGACCACGTTGTCCACCGGCCGCGTCGTCCGCACCACCGTGGACGCGGTGCCCGCGCCGGTGCCGCTGACCGCGTGGGACCTCGAGGTCGAGGACTGGCAGCCGGGCGCGACGCCCACCGAGACGGTCAAGACGACGCACCGGCTCAGCCTGACCGCCCTCGCCGCCTGGTCGGCGATCCCGGAACTGCAGGACGTCTCCGGTGTCGGCCGTTACCGCACGACCGTCGACCTCGGCTCGTGGCGTCCCGGCCTCGGCGCCTACCTCGAACTCGGCGAGGTGTTCGACACCTACCGCGTCCAGGTCAACGGCCGCGCCCTACCGCCCGCCGACGTGCTCGACCCGGTGGTGGACGTCGGGCCGTGGCTGCGTCCCGGCCGCAACACCATCGAGGTCGAGGTCGCCACGACCCTGCTCAACCGGCTGCGCGTGAGCAACCCCGCCGTGTTCGGGATCGCCACCCGTCAGGCCTACGGGCTGGTGGGCCCGGCCCGGCTCGTGCCCTACCGCCAGGAGGAGATCCGATGACCGCGTTCACCCGTCGCGGCGTGTTCGGGCTGGCCGCGGCGGCGGGGCTGGTCGCGGCGCTGCCACCCGCCGCCGCGACCGCGGACACCGCCCGGCCGCGCCCGCTCGAACTCGGCCGGGTCCGCCTGCTCGACTCGCGCTACCGGCAGAACATGGAGCGGACCGTCGCGTACCTGCGGTTCGTCGACGCCGACCGGCTGCTGCACATGTTCCGGGTCACCGCGGGCCTGCCCAGCACGGCCGAACCCTGCGGTGGCTGGGAGGCGCCGGGCATCCAGCTGCGCGGCCACACCACCGGCCACCTGCTGTCCGGCCTGGCCCTGGCGGCCGCGAACACCGGCGACACCGAGCTGGCCGGCAAGGGAGCGCGGATCGTCGCCGCGCTGGCCGAATGCCAGGCCGCCGCGCCCGCCGCCGGGTTCACCGAGGGCTACCTGTCAGCCTTCCCCGAGCAGGCGTTCGCCGATCTCGAAGCGGGCAAGGTCGTGTGGGCGCCCTACTACACCATCCACAAGATCATGGCCGGGCTGCTCGACCAGTACCGCCTGCTCGGCAACCGGCAGGCGCTCGACGTGCTGCTCGGCATGGCGCGGTGGGCCCGCGCCCGCATGGCGAACCTGTCGCGCGAGGCGCAGCAGAAGGTGCTGCACACCGAGTTCGGCGGCATGAACGAGACCCTGGCGAGCCTCGCCCTGGTGACCGGCGACCGGCAGCACCTGGAGACCGCGAAGCTGTTCGACCACGACGAGATCTTCGTGTCGCTGTCCCAGCGGCGGGACACGCTCGCCGGGCGGCACGCCAACACCGACATCGCCAAGATCGTCGGCGCGGCGGTCGAATGGGACGCCACCGGCGAGGAGTACTACCGCACGATCGCGACCTATTTCTGGGACCAGGTCGTGCACCACCACACCTACGTCATCGGCGGCAACGCCAACGCCGAGTTCTTCGGCCCGCCCGACCAGATCGTCAGCCAGCTCGGCGAGAACACCTGCGAGAACTGCAACAGCTACAACATGCTGAAGCTGAGCCGCCTGCTGTTCCTGCGGGACCCGTCGCGCACCGACTACCTGGACTACTCGGAGTGGACCCTGCTCAACCAGATGCTGGGGGAGCAGGACCCGGACTCCGCGCACGGGTTCGTCACCTACTACACCGGCCTCGTCCCCGGCGCGCAGCGCAAGGGCAAGGACGGCGTGGTGTCGGACCCCGGCACGTACTCCAGCGACTACGGCAACTTCACCTGCGACCACGGCACCGGCCTGGAGACG
This sequence comes from Amycolatopsis sp. 3B14, assembly GCF_050958625.1. NCBI lineage: Bacteria > Bacillati > Actinomycetota > Actinomycetes > Pseudonocardiales > Pseudonocardiaceae > Amycolatopsis > Amycolatopsis sp. 3B14. The sequence continues at coordinate 78,529 of NZ_JBHZEN010000031.1, read as the reverse complement.
CACGTGAAGTACGCCGAGAACGTCTACTATGCCGCCGACGACGGGTTGTGGGTCAACCAGTTCATCCCGTCCGAAGTGGACCACGGCGGCGCCCGGATCCGGCTGGAGACCGAGTACCCCTACGACGAAACCGTGCGGCTGCACGTGTCCGGTTCCGGCGCGTTCGCGCTGCGGGTGCGGATCCCGTCCTGGGCCACGCACGCGAAGCTGTTCGTCAACGGCGAGGCGGTGCGCGCCGAGCCCGGCCGGTTCGCCGTGGTGCGGCGGCGGTGGCGCGACGGGGACGTGGTGGAGCTGCGGCTGCCGATGACCGTGGAGTGGCGGCCGGCGCCGGACAACCCGGCCGTGCACGCCCTCACCTACGGTCCGCTGGTGCTCGCCGCCCGCCACGGCGACACCGTGCCCGCGGTGATCCCCACGGTCGACCCGAGGTCGCTGCGGCGCGAGCCGGGACGCGTGGAGTTCAGCGTGCAGGCCGGGGACCAGCGGCTGCGGCTGAGCCCGTTCCTGGACGTGCACCACGAGCACTACAGCGTGTACTTCGCGCTGCCGCCGTCGCGTCCCGCGCCGCGGACGGTGGCCGTGTTCCCGCTGCGGGACGCGCGGGAGAGCAGCGGCCGGTGGCCGGACGCGGAGCTCGCCGGCGGCGCGGTGTTCGGTGACCGCGGCGTGGAGCTCAACGGCGCCGGCGCCCACGTGCGGTTGCCGTCGGGGCTGCTGGCGAACCTCACCGGGGCGACGATCGCGATGTGGGTGCGGGCCGACACCATCGTGAACTCCACGCGCGTGTTCGACCTCGGGTTCAACGCCCAGTCCTACGCCTTCCTCACGCCACGCACCGGCCTCGGGCGGGCCCGCTTCGCGATGAAGCTGGCCGGCATGGAGGGCGAGGACTTCGCCGACGCCGCGGTGCCCTTGACCGCCGGAGTGTGGACGCACGTAGCGGTGACGCTGGGCGAGCGGATCCGGCTGTACTTCGACGGCGAGCTGACCGGCGAGAACCCGGCACCGCGCATGAGCCCGCTCCTGCTCGGCGCGACGCAGCTCAACTACCTGGGCCGCTCGCAGAACGTCAAGCACCCCTACCTGGACGGCGCGGTCGCGGACTTCCGGCTGTACGGCCGCGAGCTGACCGCCGCCGAGGTCCGTGAGGTGGCCACGGGCAGCTGACGCGACGTCCGGAAACCGGCGGCCAGGCCGGTGCCATGACAACTGTGAGGTCGCCCGGTCGAGCGAATCCACGCCGACGGCGGGGACTGCGGTGGGCCCGCGCGCACGGAGGAGTACCCGCGGGAGTGGCTGAGCCGGCCGCAGGTGCTGCGCGCGTACGACCACCGCGGCTGGATCCACCCCGCGACCACCCTGCACGACGGCACCGGCCCGGTCGCCGCGCTCGGCGAGGTGCCGGCCGCGCCCGGGGTGGTCGAGGTGCACAGCCGCAACGTCGCCTACGGCTGCTTCATGTTCGCCGCGACCGCCGGGTGAAGCCCTGCGGCCCCGGCCCGGCGCCCATACCATCGCTGCATGCGTCTCGATCTGAGCGGGAGGACGGCCCTGGTCACCGGTTCCACGCAGGGCATCGGCGCGGCGATCGCGCTCGGGCTGGCGCGGGCGGGCGCCCGGGTCGCCGTGAACGGCCGCGGCGCGGACAAGGTGACGAAGGCGATCGAGCAGCTGACCGCCGAGGTGCCCGACGCCCAGGTGGTGCCGGTGGTCGCCGACCTCGCGAGCGAGCAGGGCGCGCGGGACGCGGTGGACCAGCTGCCGCGCGCCGACATCCTGGTCAACAACCTGGGCATCTTCAACTCGGCCGATCCGCTGGAGATCACTGACGACGAGTGGCGCCGGTACTTCGAGGTGAACGTGCTCGCCGCGGTGCGGCTCACCCGCGCCTATTTGCCCGGTATGACCGAGCGGGGCTGGGGCCGCGTCCAGTACATCGCTAGCGACTCGGCGATCGTCATCCCCGCGGAGATGATCCACTACGGCATGTCGAAAACGGCGCTGCTGGGCGTGTCCCGCGGGTTCGCGAAGGCCGCCGCGGGCACCGGGGTGACCGTGAACGCCGTGATCGCCGGGCCGACGCACACCGGCGGCGTGGAGGACTTCGTGTACCAGCTCGTCGACCGGAACCTGCCGTGGGACGAGGCGCAGAAGGAGTTCATGCGTAAGCACCGGCCGCAGTCGTTGCTGCAGCGCCTGATCGAGCCGGAGGAGATCGCGAACATGGTGGTCTACCTCAGCTCGCCGCAGGCCTCGGCGACGACCGGGGCGGCGGTGCGCGTGGACGGCGGATACGTGGATTCGATCGTGCCCTGACCGCCCCTGGGAGGCGTCGTGACCAAGCGCATCGTGATCGTCGGCGGCGGTTTCGCCGGCTTTTCGGCGGCCCGTGCACTGCTCAAGACGCTCCCGCCGGATTCCGGCACGGAGATCGTGCTGGTCAACCGCACCGACTACTTCCTGTACCTGCCGCTGCTGCCCGAGGTCGCGGCCGCGGTGATCGACCCGCGGCGCGTCACCGTGTCGCTGCCCGCCGCGCTGCCCGGGATCCGGCTCGCGCTCGGCGAGGTGACGGCGCTGGCGCTGGACGACCGCAAGCTGACGTACGTGGACCCGGAGGGCACGTCGCGCGGGCTCGAGTACGACCGGCTGATCATCGCGGTCGGCAGCGTCAACAAGTTGCTGCCGATCCCGGGCATCGCCGAGCACGCGCACGGGTTCCGCAGCGTGTCGGAGGCGTTGTTCCTGCGTGATCACGTGATCCGGCAGGTCGAGCTGGCGGCCGCCGCGGACGACCCGGCGGAGCGGGACGCGCGCTGCACCTTCGTCGTGGTCGGCGCCGGCTACACCGGGACCGAGGTGGCCGCGCAGGGGCCGCTGTTCACCAGCGCCATCGCGCGGCACCACCGCGAGCTGGACGGTCAGCGGATGCGGTGGCTGCTGCTGGACCTGGCGCCGAAGGTGCTGCCCGAGCTGGACCGCAGGCTGTCGCGCGCCGCGGACCGGGTGCTGCGGCGGCGGGGCGTGGAGATCATGACGGAGACGTCGGTGAAGGAGGCGACGACCGACGGAGTCCTGTTGACGACCGGGGATTTCGTGCCCACCCGGACGCTCGCGTGGTGCGTCGGCGTGCGCCCCGACCCGCTCGTGGAGTCCGCGGGTGTGGCGACGCAGCGCGGGCGGCTCTGCGTCGAGCCCACGCTGGAGGTGCCCGGCCACCCGGAGGTGTTCGCCTGCGGGGACGCCGCGGCGGTCCCGGACCTGACCCGGCCGGGCGAGGTGACGGCGATGACGGCCCAGCACGCCACGCGGCAGGGCACGCTGGCCGGGCTCAACGTGGCGGCGACCCTGGGGTACGGCGAGGTGCGCCAGTACAAGCACCACGACCTCGGTTTCGTGGTCGACCTGGGCGGCGCACAGGCGGCGGCCAACCCGTTGCACATCCCGCTGTCGGGCCTGCCGGCGAAGGCGGTGACCCGCGGCTACCACCTGCTGGCGATGCCGGGGAACCGCATCAGGACCGCGGTGGACTGGACCCTCGACGCGGCGATCGGCCGCCAGACGGTGCAGCTGGGGCTGGTGCGCTCGGACGAGGTACCACTGGAGACGTCGAGCGTGCGCTGACGGTCCGGTTTGGACTTCGCGGAGATCCGGTCCCGGTCGACCGGCCGCGGGCACTGACAAACCGGGCCATCGGAGTCCTGGTGAAAACCTGCCATAAATTCCAGGGGTATCTGAATTCGTTGTAACGGTGGCGGGGGAAAGCGCGATCTGTGAGCCAGAACGGGACCGAGAAAGGCACGGCATGGAGATCGCGGAGCGCGCCCAGGCGCTGGCACTCAAGATTCGGAAGCACAAGGCGGGCATCGAAACAGAGGAAGCCACGAAGAACGCGTTCGTGATGCCGTTCATCAGCACCGTTCTCGGATACGACGTCTTCAACCCGGCCGAGGTGATCCCCGAATTCACCGCGGATGTCGGCACCAAGAAGGGCGAGAAGATCGACTACGCCATCGTGCACGATGGTCAGGTCCAGGTGCTCATCGAGGTCAAGAAGATCAATGATCCCTTGCGCATCGAGCACGCATCGCAGCTCTTCCGGTATTTCGCGGTCACGAACGCGCGCATCGCGATCCTGACGAACGGTGAGGTCTACGAGTTCTACACCGACCTCGACGCGCCCAACCGCATGGACTCCAAGCCCTTCCTGGTGCTGAACTTCTCGGACGTCGACGAGACCCTCCTGCCGGAACTCGCCAAGCTCGCGAAGGATTCCTTCAACCTCGAGTCGGTCATCAGCGCCGCGGGTGAATTGAAGTACATCGGCCAGTTGAAGCGCGTGTTGGTGGCTCAGTTCAAGCAGCCCGAGGACGAATGGGTGCGTTTCCTGACCACCCGCGTCTACGACGGCTCCTTCACCCAGCGGGTTCGCGACCAGTTCGTGCCCTTGGTCGACAAGGCCATGCGGCAGTTCCTCAACGAGCAGGTCAACGACCGGTTGAAGAACGCACTGGGGGGCCCGGACGCGTACGTCAGCGTGTCGGCAGACGCGCCCGACCTCGCAGCCGCCCAGCCGGCTCCGGCTGCGCCTGCCGGTGAAACGCCGCGGGATGTGACGACGACGGAGGAGGAGCTGGACGGTTACCGGATCGTCCGCGCGGTCGTCTGCAGCGAAGTCCCGGCTGCACGTGTGGTGGGGCGTGACACGAAGACGTACTTCGGCGTCCTGCTCGACGACAACAACCGGAAGCCCATCGCGCGGCTCTGGTTCAACCGCAGCCAGAAGTACCTCGGCGTGTTCGACGAGAACAAGGTCGAGACACGCATTCCCATCGAATCGACCGAGGACATCTACCAGCACGCTGACCACCTGCGGACGACCGTGCGCCGGTATCTGGGTCGCGCTGCGGCGGTTGTGGAGCCGGACGCCGGCGCCAGTCCGGTTCCCCTGCAGGCCTGAGCGACAGCTCGCCCGGCCCGCTGGGTGGGGTCGGGCGAGCTGCCCCTTTCACACACCTCGAACCTGCACGCCGCCCGCGCCCTTGACTTCCGCGCCGCGCGGGGCCAGGCTGTCCGTCAAGCGGACGATGGTCCGGATGACGAAGAGGTGCGGTGATGGACCTCGGTCTGGCGCTGCTGCGGCTGCTGCTCGCCGCGCTGCTGTTCGGCCACAGCACGCAGAAACTGCTGGGCTGGTTCCACGGCGCCGGCCGCACTGGCACCGCCCAGGTCTTCGAACAGTGGGGCTTCGTTCCGGGGCTCCGGCTCGTCGTCGTCGCGGGGGTGGCTGAGTTCGCGGGCGCCGCGAGTCTCGCGCTGGGGTTGCTCACCCCCGGCGGTTCGGCGGTGATCATCGGGACCATGGCCGTCGCCGCGGTTGCCACCGCTTCCAACGGCTTCTGGGCGCAGCGGGGCGGCTGCGAGGTCCCCTTCTGCTACGGCGCGCTCGCCCTCGTACTCGCCTTCACCGGGCCCGGCGCCTGGTCCGTGGACCACGCCCTCAACCTGACCTTCGGCCCGTGGTGGGGCCTCGGCGCGCTCGCGCTCGGGCTGCTCGCCGCCGCCGTCCCCCTCACCGCCCGCGCCCGCGTGCTCCGCGCGCGGGCCACGACCACCACGAGGTGACCCATGGCCGGCCCCATCCTGTTCCGCGACGCCACGATCCTCTCCATGGACCCGGCGATCGGCGACCTCGACGGCGGCGACCTGCTCGTCCGCGGCGAACGCATCGAGCAGGTGGGGCACAACCTGGAAGCACCGCCCGGCACAACCGTCATCGACGCACGAGGTGGCATCCTCCTGCCCGGCATGGTCGACACCCACCGGCACATGTGGCAGACCGCCCTGCGCGGCCTCGGCGCCGACTGGACCCTGTCCCAGTACTTCGTCTTCTACTACCTGAACTGGGGCAAGATCTTCCGCCCCGAGGACATCCACGCCGGCAACCTGCTGTCCGCCATCGAGGCCCTCGACGCCGGCGTCACCACCACCGTCGACTGGTCCCACGGCCTGCAGACCCCCGAGCACGGCGACGCCGCCGTCGAGGCCCTGCGCGCGGTGCCGGGCCGCTTCGTCCTGGCCTACGGCAACCTCCTCGGCGCACCGTGGGAATGGGCCAACTCCACGGAGTTCCGCGCGTTCGTCGACCGCCACTTCACCTCCCGCGACGACATGCTCGGCCTGCAGCTGGCCTTCGACGTCACCGGCGACGCGGCGTTCCCCGAGAAGGGCGCCTTCGAGGCCGCCCGCGAACTCGACCTGCGCGTCACCACGCACGCCGGCGTCTGGGGCGCCACCGGTGACGACGGCATCCGTCTCATGTGGGACAACGGTTTCTGCACGCCCGGCGTCACCTACGTGCACGCGGCGACCCTGAGCGAGGACTCCTACCAGCGCATCGCCGCGTCCGGCGGCACCGCGTCGGTGTCCACCGAGAGTGAGCAGAGCGCCGGCCAGGGCTACCCGCCCACCTGGCAGCTGCGCAGGCACGGCATCCCGGTGTCCCTGTCGATGGACACCAGTGTGTGGTGGAGCGGCGACCTGTTCTCCGCCATGCGCGCGACGCTGTCCGCGGACCGGTCGCGCGAGCATCTCGAAGCCCACGCGGCGGGCGAAACCGTGGTGCACAACAAGCTCCGCGCCCGCGACGTCGTCGAGTGGGCCACCATCGGCGGCGCCCGCGCCCTCGGCCTGGACGAGCAGATCGGCTCGCTCACCCCGGGCAAGAAGGCCGACCTCGTGCTCATCAAGAACGACCGCTCGCCGGTGATGTTCCCCGTCCTGCACCCCTACGGGCACGTCGTCTACCAGGCCGGCCGCGGCGACGTGCACACCGTGCTGGTCAACGGGACCGTCGTCAAACGCGATCACCAGCTCGTCGTGCCGGGCCTGGACCGGGCCAGGGCCGCGGTCGAGGCGACCGTGTCCTACGCGCGGTCCACGATGGGCGAGGAGGCCTGGCAGCAGGCCCGCGAGCCGGAGATCCCGGCGACCGAGGTGATCCCCAACCCTTACACCTACACGGACTACACGGGCGACGGGGTCGCCGTGCAGCACGCGGACGCATGACGGACATGAGTCCGAAGAACGGCCCGCTCTCGGGTGTCCTGATCGCGGACTTCTCCCGGATCCTGGCGGGCCCGTACGCCACGATGCTGCTCGCCGACCTGGGCGCGGACGTGGTCAAGGTGGAAGGCCCGGCCGGGGACGACACGCGCTCGTGGATGCCGCCGGTGCGCGACGGCGTGTCGACTTATTACCTCGGCATCAACCGGGGGAAGCGCTCCATCGCGCTGGACCTCCGCGACGAGGCCGACGCCGGCGTGGCACGGGAGCTGGCGCGGCGGGCGGACGTGCTGATCGAGAACTTCAAGCCGGGCGGGCTGGGCAAGTACGGCCTGGACTTCGATGCCGTGCGGGAGGGCAACCCGGGCATCGTCTACGCCTCGATCAGCGGCTTCGGCTCCGGCGCGGGCCGGGACGTGCCGGGTTACGACCTGATGGTGCAGGCGATCTCCGGACTGATGTCGCTCACCGGCGATCCGGACGGGCCGCCGTACCGGGCAGGCATCTCGGTGTTCGACGTGATGGCGGGCAACCACGCGGTGATCGGGATCCTGGCCGCGTTGCGGCACCGGGAGGCGACCGGGCAGGGACAGCACGTCGAGGTGAACCTGTTGTCCTCGGCGCTGACCGGGCTGGTCAACCACAGTTCCGCGTACGTGGCGGGCGGCACCGTGCCCTACCGCATGGGCAACGCGCATCCCAGCGTGTTCCCGTACGAGCCGCTGCCGACGGCGGACAACGACCTGATCGTGGCCGCGGGCAACGACGCGCAGTTCGTCAAGCTGTGCCAGGTGCTCGGGATCCCGGAGGTCGCGGAGGACCCGCGGTTCGCCCGCAACGCCGATCGCACCGAGAACCGCGAGGAGCTGCGGCCGATCCTCGTGGACCGGCTCAGGCGCCGTGGTGCGGTGGAGTGGTTCGACCTGCTGGTGGCGGCCGGGGTGCCGTGCGGGCCGATCAACACCATCGACGGCGGGTTCGCGATGGCCGAACGGTTCGACCTGGACCCGGTCGTGACAGTCGGCGGCATCCCCACGACACGGCACCCGATCCGGTTTTCGGCGACCCCGGTGTCCTACCGGCTGCCGCCGCCGGAACTGGACGAGCACGGCGCGGAGATCCGCAAGTGGCTGGAGGGGGAAGGTGCCTGAGTATCCGACTGCCCAGTACCCCACAGCACTGGGTGCTTCGTCGCTGGAGAAGATCACCCTGCTGGGCCAGGACCTGGCGCGCGACGTGATGGGCGAGGTCGGCTTCGGCGAGCTGGCGTTCTGGCTGGCCACCCAGCGGCGGCCGGGCAAGGGCGAGACGCGGGTGTTCGAGGCCGTGCTCGCCGCGCTGGCCGACCACGGGTTCACCCCGACCGCGATCGTCACGAGGCTGACCTACCTGTCGGCGCCCGATTCGATCCAGGGCGCGCTGGCCGCCGGACTGCTCGGCGGCGGTTCGCGGTTCCTCGGCGTGACCGAGGACTGCGGCCGGTTCCTGCACGACGCACTGTCCACAGCGGATCGTCCGGTCGACGACGAGCTGGCGCTGGAAATCGTGCGGGCCGAGCGCGCGGCGGGCCGGTTCATCCCGGGCCTCGGCCACCACGTCCACAAGAACGGCGATCCCCGCACCGCTCGGCTGTTCGAGATCGCGCGCGAGGAGGGCAAGTTCGGGCCGCACCTCGCGTTGTTCGAGGCCATCGGCCGCGTGCACCCGCAGGTTCTGGGGAAGACGTTGCCGCTCAACGGAGCCGGCGCCTGCGGCGCGGCGCTGGCCGATCTCGGGCTGCCGCTGGAACTGCTGCGCGGGTTCGCGCTGCTGGCCCGCGCCGCCGGGCTGATCGGGCAGCTCGCCGAGGAACTGCGTACCCCCGTCGCGAACGAGATCTTCCTGTCCGTCGACCTCAACAACCGGCCCGTCCCGCCGGCAGGAGGCAGCCATGGCTGAACTGGTCGCGGTGATCGCGTCCACGCACCACCCGTTCTACTACCGGGCCAGCACCGCCACCGGCGCGGACCGCCCGGACTTCGCGGACGAGTGGGTCCGCAAGGTCGAGGCGTTCCGCGAGACCCTGACCCGGGCTCGCCCGGACGTGCTCGTGATGGTCGGCTCGGACCACTTCCACCAGCTGTGGCTGGACAACATGCCACAGTTCCTGGTCGGCAAGGCGCCCTTCTACGACGCGAACTTCTACAACGAGGAACGCGAGTTCGGGCTGCCGCGGATGCTGCTGAGGGGCCAGGAGGACCTGTCCGCGTACGTGCTGCGGGAAGGCCTCGACGCCGGTTTCGACCTCGCGTTCTCCAACGAACTGCGCATCGACCACTCGATCACGTGCCCGATCATCACGTTGCGGCCGCAGAACGACCTGCCGATCGTTCCGATCTACACCAACATCTTCGCGCCGCCGCTGCCGCAGCCGAAGCGGTTCGTCCAATTGGGACGGACGATCCGGCAGCTGATCGAGTCCTGGCCGTCGGACCAGCGGGTCGCCGTCATCGGCACCGGGCACCTCTCGCTCGAACTCGGCGGTCCGCGCCAGTTCGGGCCGCACGGGCCGGATCCGGAGTTCGACCGCAAGGCCGTCGACTGGATCGCCAACGGGGACATCGAGAAATGCCTCGGCGAGGTCACGCTGGAGAGCCTGCACCTGCCCGGCAACGCCACGCACGGGTTCATGGACTTCATGCTGATGATGGGCGTGGCGGGGGAGGGGCAGCGGGTCGACTACGTGGACACCTACGACCTGTTCCACACGATGGAGGCCTACTTCACCTGGTACCCGGGAGGTCCGCGGTGAGCAAGTACCTGCTGGACAAGTTCCTGTTCACCGTCGACCGCGACCCGGAGCTGGTCGAGCGCTACCGCGAGGACCCGGCCGGGACGGTCGCGTGGTGGGAGGAGACGCAGGCGAACCGGATCCTGAACTGCGTTGGCGCCGAATCCTCGACGTGGCTGGCGTTCGAGGAGGAGGAGCGCGCGGCGTTGGCCGGGCACGACTACGTGAAGCTCTTCGAGCTGGGCGCGCACCCGTTCCTGACGCTGACCCTGTTCATCGGGATGTTCGAGCGGGACCACGGGCCGCTGGAGTTCCAGAAGGAGTACGCGCGGCGGCTGGCGCATTTCTCGTTGCCATACCCGGACATCGCGACGTAGGCTGACGCCGTGATCACCGGAACGGCCTCGCGCCACACACGGGAAGGCGATCCGGTGACGGTCTGATCGGTGCGCGTGGACCGCCGGGAGCTTCCGCTTCCGCGCCGTCCACCCAACCGATCGAAAGGACTTCGTTGACCGTCACCTTCAACCACACCATCATCGCCGCCAAGGACCGCCACGAGTCGGCCCGCTTCTTCCGCGAACTGCTGGAAGTCGCCGAAGCCCCGTCGTGGGGGCCGTTCGTCAACGTCATGCTCGACGGGGGCGTGCTGCTGCAGTTCGCGGAACCGCCGGTCGAGATCCAGATGCAGCACTACGCCTTCCTCGTCGACGACGAGCTGTTCGACCGGGCCTACGCGCGGCTCGTGGAGCGGGGGATCGAGCACTGGGCGGATCCGCAGACGACCAGGCCCGGGGAGATCAACCACGAGCACGGCGGGCGCGGGGTCTACTTCAAGGACCCCGCCGGGCACGCGATCGAGCTGATCACGCGGCCCTACCTGTAGTGGATGTGCTGTGGCGGCTTGCTTGGCGGTGCGAGTGGCGGTGCGAGTGGCGGTCCCTCCCGCCAGCCCACCACCACCCTCAACGGACGCGCTGCGCGCGGCTGAGCCGACTCGGGCGGCCCCTCGCTGTGGGATCGCCTCCTCATGAACGCCAGTTCACCACGTCGGCGCTGTCCTCGAGAGGAACCACCTCAGAACCCGCGGCGGTGCGGGCCGCTCGGGTGGTGAGGCGGCTCCGCCGCTGAAAGACAACGTCTAGGAAACCGTCTTGATGGGGCGGGCGTGCCAGGCGTCCCAGTCGGAGCCGATCGCGCCCGCCGTCTTCAGCAGCAGCGGCAGGTGGTGGCCGATCAGCGTGTCCATCGTCGTCTCGGCGGCGTGGGCGTTCACGTTGACCGCGGCCACCACCCGGCCGTCCCCGTCCCGGATGGGGGCCGCCACCGAGCGGATGCCCAGCGCCAGCTGCTGATCGGTGGCCGCCCAGCCTTTCGTGCGCACGTCCCGCAGCAGTGCGTCGATCTCGTCGCGCCCCGGCTGCCAGCGGGGTTCGACGCCGGAGCGGCTCGGCTCGGCCAGTACCCGGTCCAGCTCCTCCGGCGTCAGCGCGGCGAGCAGGACCTTGCCCAGCGAGGTCTGCACGGCCGGGAACCGCGTGCCGATGGTGACAGCCAGCGCGACCAGCTTCGGCACCGCCACCCGCGCCACGTACACGATGTCGGACCCGTCGAGCTGCGCGATCGAACACGACTCGTTCGTCCGCGCGACCAGGTCCTCCAGGTGCGGCCGGGCCAGGTCCCACAGGTTCGCCGAACCGATGTAGGCCATGCCGAGGTCGAGCACGCGCGGGGTGAGCGAGAAGCCGCGCTCGCCGCCGCGCACGTAACCGAGCTGTTCGAGGGTGATGAGGATACGCCGCGCGGTGGGGCGGGCGAGCCCGGTCGCCGTGGCGACCTCGGACAACGTCATCACCGGATGGCCGGGCCGGAAGGCGCACAGGACGTCCAGGCCGCGGGCCAGGGCCTCGATGAAGTCCGGATTGCCGTCTCGACGCATACCAGCAGGTTAGCCGCCACGGCCGGGCGTCGCGGACAATGGCGTCCATGAGCGTCTACGCGAACCGGATCCGGCCACGGCTCATCGACGTCACCTGCGGGGCCGCGCAGGCGCACCCGCACCGGGAACGCGCCTGCGCCGGGCTGCGCGGCCGGGTGCTGGAGATCGGCTTCGGCTCCGGCCTGAACGTTTCCTTCTACCCGGCGGCGGTCGCGGAGGTCGTCGCCATCGAGCCGTCGGACGCGGCCTGGCGGCTGGCGAGCGGACGGCTCGCCGCGTCCGCCGTGCCGGTCGAGCGCGCCGGCCTGGACGGGCAGTCGCTGCCCGTGCCCGCGGCCAGCTGCGACACGGCGCTGACGACCTGGACGTTGTGCGCCATCCCGGACCCGGCCGCCGCGGTGCGGGAGATCCGGCGGGTCCTCAAACCCGGCGGCACACTGCACTTCGCCGAACACGGCCTCGCGCCGGACGCGGGCGTCCGGCGGTGGCAGCGCCGGCTGAACCCGCTGCAGCGCGCGGTGTTCGGCTGCCGCCTCACCAACCCCGTCGCGGACCTGCTGACCGGGGCCGGGTTCGACATCCGGGAACTCGACGAGTTCTACGAGGCCGGCTCGCCGCGGCCGTTCGGCGCGCAGTCGGTCGGCGTCGCCGTCGCGCCCTAGATGTGCTGTTCGGGGACGTTGGTGATGGGCTGTCACGCTGATCAACGCCGTCACGGCCTGCCGCCGCTGGCCGCGTGTGATCGGGGCACCGGCGAGCCGATCCGCCGCTGTCAACGCGACCGCCCGGGCGAGCTGGTCCACCGCACCCTGCTCGAGGAATGGCCCTACCACCAGCCCTGCACCTCAGAAACCCACCGCCAACCAGCCCGCCCCGGCCGGCTGCACCGGTACAACTACCACCGACCCCACACCGGCATCGACGGCCACACCCCAGCCGGCCGCGAAACCAACCTCACCAAACAACACACCTACACAGCCAGGCGAGCGACCAGCTCGGTGAGCGCACGGCCCAGTGGCAGGTCCACCCGCACGTCCGCGTACTTGTCGCCGCGGGTGGGGCCCTGGTTGATGATCGCCACCGGCTTGCCCGCCTCGGCGGCGCGGCGGACGAACCGCAGCCCGGACATGACCGTCAGGGACGAGCCGAGCACCAGCAGGGCGGACGCCTCGTCCACCAGCCGGAAGCAACGGTCCACACGGGACGGTTCGACGTTCTCGCCGAAGAACACCACGTCCGGCTTCAGCACGCCCGCGCACGCGGTGCACGGCACGACGCGGAAGCCACGCACGTCGTCGTCGGCCAGTTCCACGTCGCCGTCCGGGTTGACGCGCGTCGCGGTCGCCGTGAAGCCCGGGTTCGCCTCGCGCAGGCGGCGGTCCAGCTCCTCGCGGGGTGACAACGCACGGCAGGACAGGCACACGACCCGGTCCAGGCTGCCGTGCAACTCGACGACGTCCGGCGTGCCGGCCGCCTGGTGCAACCCGTCGACGTTCTGCGTGATCACGCCGCCGACCACGCCCGCGGCCCGCAGCGCCGCCACCGCGCGGTGGCCGTCGTTGGGGTGCGCCCGCGCGATCGTGCGCCAGCCGAGGTGGCTGCGCGCCCAGTACCGGCGCCGCGCGTGCTCGGCCGCCACGAACTCCTGGTACGTCATCGGCGTGTGGCGCCGTAGGCTGCCGGTGGCGCCGCGGTAGTCCGGGATCCCGGACTCGGTCGACAGCCCGGCGCCGCTCAGCACGACCACGCCGCCGGTGCCGGCGATGCGGACAACGTCGTCCAGGCTGGTCGTGCGGGGCAGCGGCTCACCGGCCGGCGTCCAGCTCAGGGTCGGTCGCGTCCGCACCACACGAGTGTACGTGCGGAAATCCGGTTGGCCGCCCGGACTGGGCGCTGCGATCATCCGGCCGTGTCCCTCCTGCGCTGGCAGTTCGACCTGACCTGGTTGCTGGCCGACCTCCACCTGAGCGCCCTCACCCCGGCGGACTTCCGCTGGGAGCCGGGGCCGCTGACCTGGCACGTCCGGCGGGCCGGGGACGGCTGGACGATCGACTGGGCGGACACCGAACCGGACCCGGTGCCGGTGCCCACCATCGCCTGGATCACCTGGCACGTCGGCTGGTGGTGGAGCGTCGCGCTGGACCACGCGCACGGCCGCGCGCCCCGCGAGCGCGAGTCGGTCGGCTGGCCGGGCGACGAGAACGCTGTGGCCTGGCTGCGCGAGTTGGCCGCCGACTGGGTCGGCGTCCTCGACCGACTGTCCGATCCGGACGCTCCCGCCGCCTTCCCGTGGCCCGCCGAGGCCGGGCTCACCGTGGCGCACCAGGCCGCGTGGGTGAACGCGGAACTGATGAAGAACGCGGCCGAGATCGGGCAGCTGCGCCTGCTCCGGGCCGCTCAGGCCACGTCGGGCTGACGGCCCTGCCGCACGATGTCCAGATACTCGCTGATGGCGTCCCGGTTGCGGGTGAGGCAGTCGATGCGCCGGGTCATCCGGTCCCGCTCCTGTTCCAGCGTCGCCAGCATCTCCGGCGTGGCGTCGGGGAAGTAGATCGTGCGCGGCTTGTCCAGGCACGGCAGGATCTGCTTGATGATGCGGGTGGGCAGTCCGGCGTCGAGCAGGCCGCGGATCTGCAGCACCCGGTCGACGTTGTACTCGTCGTAGTCGCGGTAGCCGTTCGGCAGGCGCCGGGACACGATGAGCCCCTGCTCCTCGTAGTAACGCAGCAGGCGGCGGGGCGTTTCGGTGCGTTCCGACAGCTCCCCGATGCGCATGTGGTTCCCCTCACAGCGATTTGACCTTCACATCTGTGTGATGGTTCCAGCATAACGCCGTGATCGATGTGCTGACCCCTTCCCGACTCCGGCTGCGGTCCCTGCTCGCGTTGACGACCGCGGCGTTCATCACCGTCCTCACCGAAGCCCTGCCCGCCGGCGTGCTGCCCGCGATGAGCGCCGACCTGCGCGTCGGCGAGTCCGCGATGGGGCAGGCCGTCACGATCTACGCGATCGGCACCGCGCTCGCGGCGATCCCGCTGTCCGCGGCGACGGCGGGCTGGCGCCGCAAGCGCCTGCTGCTCGCCGGGGTGGCCGGGTTCGCCGTCGCCAACACCGTCACCGCGGTGTCCGGCGCCTACGTGCTGACCATGGCGGGCCGGTTCGCCGCCGGGGTGGCCGCCGGCGTGGTGTGGGCGCTGCTCGCCGGGTACGCGCGGCGGCTGGCGCCGGAACACCTGCAGGGCAAGGCGATCGCGGTCGTGATGGCCGGCATCCCGCTTGCGTTGTCGCTGGGCGTCCCGGCGGGCACCTTCCTCGGCGAGGTCGTCGGATGGCGCGTGACGTTCGGCGTGATGTCGGTGATCGCCGTCGTGCTGATCGCCTGGATCGTCGCGACCGTGCCGGACCAGCCGGGGCAGCGTGACGGCGGCCGGATCCCGGTGCGGCGCGCGGTCGCCGTCCCGGGCGTCGCGCCGGTCCTGGTCGTCACGCTCGTGTTCGTGCTGGCCCACAACATCCTTTACACCTACCTGGCCACATTCCTGCACGGCGTCCGGATCGACGTGGTGCTGCTGGTGTTCGGCGTCGCGTCCGTGCTGAGCATCGCGATCGTCGGCGCGCGCATCGACCGGCAGCTGCGGGCGCTGACCGTCGCCGCGACCCTGCTGGTCGCCGTCGCCGCGGTGATCCTGGCCGTGCTGTCCGGCAGCGCGGTGCTCGTCTACGCCGGGGCCGCGCTGTGGGGCCTGGGCTGGGGCGGGGTGCCGACGCTGCTGCAGACGGCCGCCGGGAACGCGGGCGGCGAGGCGGCGGACACCGCGCAGGCCGCACTGGTGACGTTGTGGAACGCGGCCATGGCAGGCGGCGGCGTGGTCGGCGGGATCCTGCTCGACGCGTTCGGGCCCGGCGTGTTCCCGTGGACCGTGCTGGTGCTGCTCGTGCCGGTGCTGGCCGTGGTGCTCGGCGCCCGGCGGAACGGCTTCCCGGCTAGTTCGTGACCGTCACGTCCTCGGGCACGAGGACGAGCTCGCAGCGGACCGGGCCGTCGCCGACCCGCACCGGAACGGCGGCGGTCCGGTAGCCGCGCCTGGCCACGGCGAGCGCGTAGCGGCCGGGCAGCAGGCCCGGCAGCTGGAACGAGCCGTCCGCGCGGGAGGTGACGCTGCCCGCGACCTCGCCGCGCTCGTCGGTGGCGATCAGCAGCGCGCCGGCCACCCCGACGGTGCCGGTGATGGCGCCGGTGGCCGACAGCGTGAAGTCCACTTCGCCCGGACCGCTCACCGGCGCCGCCTCCGGCTGGAAGCCGGCGGCGGAGCAGACGAGGACGTGCTCGCCATCCGGGATGTTCAGCGAGTACCGGCCGCTCACGTCGGTCGACGTGGTGCCGGTCTGCTGCCCGTCCTTGCTGATCAGGGTCACCGCCGCGCCTTCGAGGACGCCTCGCGGCGACCGCACGACGCCCAGCAGCAGGGTCTCCGCCGGGCGCGCGCGGCCGGGGATGAAGAACGCGATCAGCAGCGCGGCCACGCACGCGGCGCAGCCGATCAGGAACGTCGTGCGGAACCCGTCGAGGCTGGGCACCGGCGTGCCGCCGAAGTCGATCGTCATGCCGGCGAGCACCATGCCGACCACGGCGCTCGACGACGACGTGCCGATCGAGCGCATCAGCGTGTTGAGGCCGTTTGCCGCCGCGGTCTCGGTGGCCGGCACCGCGCTCATGATCAGGCTGGGCATGGCGGCGTAGGCGAGGCCGACGCCCGCGCCCGCCATCGCCGAGAAGATCGCCATCTGCCAGCCCGCGCCCATCAGCGTGAGGCCGAGCCCGTAACCGGCGCCGAGCACGGTGATGCCGCACAGCAGCGAGACCTTCGGGCCGCGCGCGGCGATCAGGCGGGCCGCGAGCGGGGACATCGCCATCATCAGCAGGCCCGACGGCGCGACGCACAACCCGGCGACGACCATCGACAGCCCGAGCCCGTAGCCGGTCGCGGACGGCAGCTGCAGCAGCTGCGGCGGCACCAGCTGCGTCGCGTACAGCGCGAAGCCGACCATGATCGAGGTCAGGTTGGTGAGCAGGACCGGCCGCCGCGCGGTGGTGCGCAGGTCGACCAGCGGTTCGGCGGTGCGCAGCTGCAGGAACCCCCACGCCACGAACAGCACCACCGCCGCGCCGCCGAAGCCGAGGGTGCGGGTGCTGCCCCAGCCCCAGTCGCCGCCCTTCGAGATCGCCAGCAGCAGGCACACCAGTGCCGCGGACAACCCGATCGCGCCGGGCAGGTCGAAGCGGCCGGGGGAGCGGACCGCGGACTCCGGCACCACGAGCACGATCAGCACCAGGCTGACGAGCCCGAGCGCGGCCGCGCCGAGGAACAGGATGTGCCAGTTGAAGTGCTCGGCCACCAGCGCGGCGACCGGGAGGGCGAACGCGCCGCCGATGCCCAGCGACGAGCTCATCAGGCCCACCGCGCCGCCGAGGCGTTCCGGCGGCAGTTCGTCGCGCATGATGCTGATGCCGAGCGGGATCGCGCCGATGGCGAAGCCCTGCAGCCCGCGGCCGATCATCATGGGCAGCAGCGCGGTCGTCAGGCCGCACACCAGGGAGCCCGCGACCTGCAACGACAGCGCGACCAGCATCATGCGGCGCTTGCCGTACATGTCGCCGAGGCGGCCCAGCACCGGGGTGGCGACCGCGCCGGTGAGCAGGGTGATCGTGATGACCCAGGCGGTGTCGGAGCTGTCGCTGTGCAGCAGCGACGGCAGGTCGGCCAGCAGCGGCACCATGAGGGTCTGCATGACGGCGACGACGACACCGGCCAGCGCGAGAACCGCCGTGAGGCGGCCGGGAGACGAGGACATGCGACTCCGGAGTTCGTGCACGGATGGTTGCCTTGTGAAAGTACCTTCCGGAACGTCCGGTGCCGAGTGGGTTGTCCCGAAGCTCACTGCGTCCGGACGCGGTGTAACGCAGTGGCGAGCGGTCCGAACCGAGTGCCGCCATCGCAGAGACCTTCGACCCGCCGAAACAAGCGTCCATCGCCAACGAGTACTTCCAGCGCGCCGAGCCGGACGCGGCGTCGCGAGTGGTCGCGAACCTGCTGCGCCGGGCGCTCTACCAGGAGGCGAGCTGGCGGGGCGGCGACTACCCCGCGGCGATCGCGCAGTTCTGCAAGGAACGGGGACGGCGCCTACCGGTTGTCCCAGTACGGCATCCGGCTCGACCACGACGACGAGCGGATGAACACGCTGATCCGGCTGCTGACCGGCACGGGCCGGGAACGGCTGCAAGCCGGTTAGGTTGGAAACCCCGGCGGCGGGCTCGTCCGCTCGAAGCCCGCCGCCGGGGTGGCTCAGCTCTTCGGCACCCCGAGGGCGCGCTCGAAGCCAGGCGGGATCACCACGTCGTCGCGGGTGAGGTCGTGGATCGACGTCTTGCCGAGGCCCAGTACGGCCGAGTCGATGCCGCCGCGGAGGATGTCCAGCACGTTCTCCACCCCGGCCTGCCCGTTGGCCGCCAGGCCCCACAGGTACGCGCGGCCGATGAGCACGGCCTTCGCGCCGAGGGCGATCGCCTTGACGACGTCGCTGCCGCGCCGGATGCCGCCGTCCAGCAGCACCTCGACGTCGCCGCCGACGGCGTCCGCGATCGCGGGCAGCGCGCGGATCGGGGCCGGTGTGCCGTCCAGGTTGTTGCCGCCGTGGTTGGACACCGAGATCGCGGTGACGCCGGCGTCCACGGCCCGCTTGGCGTCGTCCACCCGCATGACGCCCTTGAGCATGAACGGCCCGCCCCACTGCTCCCGCAGCCACGCGACGTCCTCCCACGTCGGCAGCGGCGTCTGCATCCACTCGCCGTAGGCGCCGAAGAACGTCGGGGCCGTGCCGCCGGGCGGCGTCAGGTTCGGGGTGGTCAGGTCGGGCAGCTTGCGTGTCTTCGCGAAGTCCCACAGCCACTTCGGCCGTGTGATGCCCTCCGGCGCGAACCGCATCATCGCCTTCAGGTCCAGCTTCTCCGGGATGACCGGGCTGCCCCAGTCGCGGCCGGTGGAGAACGACCAGTCCAGCGTCATGATCAGCCCGACCGCGCCGGCGGCCCTGGCGCGCTCCATGCGCTGCACGAGCACGTCCCGGCTGCCGACCCAGTACATCTGGAAGAAGGTCTGCGGGTTGGCCGCCGCGACCTCCTCGATGGACTTGCTGGCGAACGAGCTCAGGCCCATCGCGGTGCCGCGCGCGGCCGCGGCGCGCGCCACGGCCACCTCGCCGTCGGGGTGCACGGCCTGGACACCGGTGGGGGAGATGACGACCGGCAGCGAGATCGGCTGGCCCATCACCGTCGTGCCCAGCTCACGCTTGTCGGACAGCCCGGCCACGTGCGGGGCGAAGCCGAGTTCGGCGAACGCGGCGATGTTGTCGTCGACCGTGATCCCGCGTTCGGAACCCGCCACCAATGCGCCGTAGACCGACTTCGGCAGCCGCTTCCTGGCCCGCCGCTGAGCTTCGGCCACCGTCTCGAACCAACCGTTGGACATCTCGCCACTCCGCCTCGCCGATGAGGGACACCATTTTGGCACTTGATGCCATATTAGGCCACACGGGTTCGCCGGACGCAAGACCGGGCTTTGCGCGGTCAGCTCGTCGCGGTTAGATACGAACGGTGTCCACCTTCCAGCCGAACGAGCCCGTCGCGCACGTGGACGTGCACGTGGAGCACCTGCCCGGCGCGACGCTCGTGCGCGTTGCGGGCGAACTCGACCACCTGACGGCGCCCGCGTTCGAGGCCGTCGCCCTGCCCGCGGCGCGTGCCTGCCCGCAGCGGCTGGTGATCGACCTGACCGAGGTGAGTTTCCTGGCGTCGGCCGGGATCGCGGTCGTGCTGGCCGCGGGCGCCGAGGCGCCGGGGAAGGTGCACGTGGTAGTCGGATCCGGCTTCACGCGGCGGCCGCTGGAGATCACCGGGGCCGGCGAGGTCGTGCGCCTGTGGACCACGCGCGAGGAGGCACTGGCCGAGGGGTGACCGCGCGCGCCGCCACGTGCGGATGGACTTCCTGCGCGGGGTGTTCGGCCGTTTCCTGACCGACCCGGGCGAGATCGAGGCGCGCAGCACGCTCGCGTTCGGCAGGCACTGCGACCACCTGCCGCGGAGCTGAACCCTACTCCCGCCGCAGGCGGATGACGCCACGCTCGAGGTCGAGGGCCGGGGGAGCGCCCTGGGCGTCCTCCTCGCGCATCATCGACATCGAGTCGCGGTGTTCCAGTTCGAGGCGCTTGGTGCCGTAGAACATCGCCGTCACCTCATCGGCGTACGTGGCGGCCAGCGGGGTGCCCGTCCGCTTGCCCCGCTTCTTTCGGATCAGCTCGACGGTCCCCACGGCGACCAGCAGCAACGTCCCGCCGGGAATCCCCCACGCGATCACGGTCTCGACCGGGTCCACGAGGCCTACAACGAGCGACCACGCGGCGCGGTTCCGTCACGCGGGCACCGTGAGGGCGCAGACGGTCGATGATCCTCTGGTTGGAGCTGAGGAACAGCCGTTGTTCAGTCGGCGGGAACACCCTCCAGGTGCTTCGGGCGCTCGTGGACCCCCACGCTCATCAACGCGATGTCGACGTAGCGCCGGGCGACCTCCTCAGGAGTCATCGGGTCGACCGCAAGAAGGACATGATCGTGACGGGTGGGTTCAACGTCTTCCCGAGGCAGGTGGAGGACGTCCTGGCGCAGCACCCCGCGGTGGCGCAGTGCGCGGTGTTCGGCGTGCCCGACCCGAAGTGGGGTGAGGCGGTCAAGGCGGTCGTGGTGCCGAAACCCGGGTCGGATGTCGGGGCCGAGGAGCTGATCGCTCTGGTCAAGGAGCACAAGGGGAGCGTGTGGGCGCCCAAGTCGGTGGACTTCGTGTCCGCGTTGCCACTGAACGCGTCCGGCAAGGTGGACAAGAAGTCGCTGCGCGCGCCGTACTGGGCCGGGCAGGGGAGGCGCATCGGCTGAGGCGTCAGCACCCGGCGGCGGGCGTGCCCGGCGGGCTGAACTGCAGCCACACCGTGTTCGTGCGGGGGAGCAGGTACGTGGCGTCCTCGGGGCGGCGCCAGCCGTCCGGGACCAGCACGTACTGGCCGCCCGACTGGAGCAGCAGCTTCAGCCCTGGGTAGCGGTACTGGAACGCGCCGTCCGGGGCCGGGCAGTGCACCTCGCCCGGGAGGTTGAGCTTCTGGGCGCTGAAGAGGACCACCGCGGGGCGGGCGGGCAGCGCCTGCTCCGTCTCGAACGCGCGCCGGACGCCGACCTGGCCCGCGTAGTCGGCGACCGCCCAGAACAGGCCGAACGTCACCAGCGCGTAGGCCACCAGCCACTCCGCCACGCCGAGCGCGCTGCCGGCCGGCGCGGTCCACCGGCGCCACGCGAAGATCAGCAGCACCACGGCGAGCGCGAAACCCAGACCGGGCAGCGCGGTGAACCGCCGGTAGGGCACCGGGTTCAGCGCGATCGCGAACGTCACCGCGAGCAGCGCCGCGCCCAGCACCGCGGCCACCGGCGTCGCCCGGCGCAGGAGGGACTGCCAGGCCCGCCGCGACAGCCGGAAACGCAGGAAGCGGATCACCCCGAGCACCAGGAACACCGCCGCGGAGATCTCGGCGATCGGCAGCAGCAGCCCGTCCACCCCGCGCGCCAGGATTTCCGGCGTGGTCTGGCCGAGCAGCGTGTAGTGCACGCGGAAGTAGCTGAAGAACACTTGCGTGGTAAGGAAACCGAAGTAGTACAGCAGGCCGGTCAGCAGCGTCGCGTTCGCGGCCAGCGTGCCGACCACCCGCAGCGCTCTGGCCGGTCCGGTCTGCGGCGGCGTCCGGGGTCGGGGTGGCGACAGCCGGGTCCTAGCCACCGGACTCGGTGGTGCCGGAAGTGGATTCCTCCGAAGTGGACTCTTCCGTGGTCGTCTCGTCCGTGGTCTCGCACGGGGCAGCCGTGATGGTGATCGTCCCGCCGGGGTACACCGGGTCCGGCGAGATGTCCGGCACGCACTCGCCTGAGCCGACGATCCGCACCCGCACACCGCACCGGTCCGGGCCGCAGAACTCCGCGAGCTCGCGGAGGATCGCGCCCTGCGCGCTGGTCGGTCCCGCCGCGCGGACCGTGCTGTCGTAGTTGATGGGGCTGCCCGGCACCCCGGGCGGTTCGTTCTTCGACGTGCGCGTGTGCCCGCTCGTGGGCGTCGAGCCGGTGGTCTCACCGGTCGCCGTGGTTGTGGTGGTGGTGTCGGCCGGGCTGTCCGCGGTCTGCTCGCCGGGGATCGGCGATCCGCCCGCGCACCCCGCGAGGGCCGCGGCCAGCAACAACGCTCCGTAATACCTCCGCATGGTTCACCGTCCCGGAGGGAGTTCTTGCTTACAGGACGCACATGGGGCGCCACGTGATACAGCGGTTGGCTAGTCCCTTCGGGTGAATCGATGCGGTTGCAGCGCGGTGCTCGCCCGTGCCGGGACGGCGTACCGCCCCTTTCCGGATGCCAGCCGGTGTGGCGCACCGAGCGGTACCGCCGGGTCCGGCTCACCGCCGCGAACGCGGCGACCAAGGTTACGGCGACCCCGGCCAGCAGCGGGACGTGGTTCCAGAACGACCGGACATCGTCCGCGTTCTCGTCGTCCAGGGTGCGGACGCGCGCGGGGTCGGCGGGGTCGTAGACGACCACGACCTGTTCGTACACCTTCTACCGCTGGCGGGTGCTGAGCTTGATCATCGCCGCCCGGCGGGTGTCCCCGGCCGGGTACGTCACCTCGATCGTCGCGTTTCCCTTGCGCGGGTCCGGCGCCGTCACGACGGTCGCGCTGACGCGCGTGCCGTGCTCCAGTAGTTCCCGCGCGTCGCGGGATTGCCGGTCCCGGCCGGCTACCGCGACGACCAGCAACCCGGCACACGCCACCGCGACGGCTGCCGCTCGCCAAGTCGGGCCGCGCAACCGGGCCAGGTGTGCGTCCGGACGAGGTCGCCGGGACCGGGCGGCACCCAGCGCTTCGGCAGGGCGGCGGGCCGCCCGGTCGCCGTGGCCACCGCCAGCTCCCGCACCCGCGTCATGGCGAACCTGTGCCAGTGGAGGGCCTGGGTCGCCAGGACCGCCGCCGCGCACAGGAAGAGGGCGATCGCCGGCACGGCACCGGCTACGCCTCCGGAGAGACCATCCGTGAACGCTCCCGTCACGACCGTGCCGGTCACGGCTGCGACGACGAGGCAGGCGCCCACGAACCGGTTCCGCGTCCGACAGCGTCTTCGGACGTCGGCGTCGGTTCCCGGTGTCATGATCCCAAGGCGCACATCTGTGACCCGGACCACTTTGACAACCTCGCCGCGGCTGGCTGAGGATCTGCAATTAACCATTTGGTCCATTGAGAAGGAGCACGACGTGGTGGCTCAGCCGGGTGCCGACAGGGCGCGCTCGAGGAAGGCGGCACTCGCCGCCTGGGTCGGCAGCGCCCTCGAGTACTACGACTTCTTCATCTACGGCACGGCGGCCGCGCTGGTGTTCGGCAAGATCTTCTTCCCGGCCTCGGACCCGGCGACCGGTACGCTGCTGGCTCTGTCCACGTTCGGCGTCGGCTACGTGTCGCGGCCGCTGGGCGCCGTCCTGCTCGGCCACCTCGGTGACCGGTTCGGGCGCAAGCGGGTGCTCGTCCTCACCCTGCTCATGATGGGCGTCTCGACAGTGCTCGTCGGCTGTCTGCCCAGCTACCAGACCGCGGGGGTCGCCGCCCCGGTCATGCTCGTCGCGCTCCGGTTGCTGCAGGGGTTGTCCGCGGGTGGGGAGCAGGCGAGCGCCAACTCGATGTCGCTGGAGCACGCGCCGGAGAACCGGCGCGCCTACTACACCAGCTTCACCCTCAGCGGCACCCAGGCCGGGCAGATCGTCGCCACCGCCGTGTTCCTCCCGGTCGCCACGCTGCCGCAGGACGCACTCCTGTCCTGGGGCTGGCGCGTGCCGTTCTGGGGCAGTGCGCTGATGGTCCTCGTCGGCTACCTGGTGCGCCGCACCGTCGAGGAGACCCCGGTGTTCGAGCAGGAGGTCCGCACCGGCGAGGTCACCAAGCTGCCGCTGGTCGTGCTGCTCCGCGAGCACTGGGCCGACGTGCTCCGGGTGATCGTCGCCGCGCTGATCGCCTCCGTCAGCACCATTTTCACCGTCTACGCCCTGTCCTACGCGGTCAACACCGTCGGCCTGAGCAAGACGCCGATGCTGTGGGTCGGTGTCCTCGCCAACATCGCCGCCGTCGTCTCGATCCCGCTGTGGGCCAAGCTCGCCGACCGCGTCGGGCGCAAACCGCTGTTCGTCGCCGGGTCGCTCGGCTGCGCGGTGCTGATCTTCGCCTACCTCGGCGCGATCGCGGCGGGCAGCTGGGTGCTGATCTTCGCCGTCGGCGTCGTCCTGTTCGGCGTCGTCTACACCGCCACCAGCGCCGTCTGGCCCGCCTTCTACGGCGAGATGTTCCCGGCCCGGGTGCGGCTTTCCGGCACCGCGATCGGCACGCAGATCGGATTCGCCATCAGCGGGTTCCTGCCGACGGTCGCCGCCGCGGTCGCCGGCGACGGGGCAGGCGCGTGGCTCGGCGTGTCGATCTTCACCGCGGCGCTGTGCCTGGTCAACGTGATCGCCGTGGCCACCGCACGCGAGACCTACCGCGTGCCGACCGCGCAGCTCGGCCTCAAGGAAACCGCCGCACCGGAACCGGTGGGCGCCGCGCGGTGAGCCGGTACGAGGTCCACGCCCTCTGCTACGGCCGCCGCGAGGGCACCCGGGGACAGCACTTTCTCGGGTGCGCCGTGGGCGAGGCCGACCAGCCGCACCCGACCGCGTACTACGTGTGGCTGGCGCGATCGGCCCAGCACACCGTCCTGATCGACGCCGGGATCCACCCGTCGCGGGTGCCGGCCGGGCTGGAGTACCGGCGGCCGGCCGAGCTGCTGGACTCGATCGGCGTCGCGGCCGGGGACGTGGACCTCGTGGTGCTCACCCACCTGCACTACGACCATGCCGGCACGGTCGCCGACTTCCCCGGCGCCCGCTACGTCGTGCAGCGCGCGGAACTGGCCTACTGGACGGGGCCGTGGGCGAAGCGCATCCGGCGCGAGCACTGGCTGCTCGACGAGGACGCGCTCGGCCACGTCCGCGGCGCCCGGCTGTCCGAAGTGGACGGCGATGCGGAGTTGCTGCCCGGGCTGGGGCGTCCACCTCGTGGGCGGGCACACGGCGGGGATGCAGATCGTCCGCGTCGCGACCGCCGCCGGGCCGGTCGTGGTCGCCTCGGACGCCGGCCACTTCTACGAGAACCTCGACGACGACCGCCCGGCGCCGCTGCTGCACTCGATGCCCGGCGTCTACGGCGCGTTCGACCGGATCCGCGAGCTGGGCGGAATCGTGCTGCCCGGCCACGACCCGGCGGTGCTGGAGCGGTACCCGGCCGCGGGACGGGACGTCGTCCGCGTCGCCTGAGCCGGGCACCGCTTCCCGCGTCAGGCCGCCTGGTTCGTGACGGCCGGCGCCTGGTTCCGCACCAGTTCGCGGCGCTTCTCGTCCTTGGCCCACCACTGCCGCTTGCCCGGGTGGCGCGCCTCGTAGCCCAGCTGCCACACGATGCTCCGGCAGATGACCTCCTTCACCAGCGCGCCGAACCTGCCGCCGATGAAGCTCGACTTCGCGGTGTCGTCCTTCGTCGAGAACTGGAAGATGCCGTGCCGGCGGCCCAGGCTGATGCACATCCCGGCGAACCCGACGTCGACCGGCGCGGGCTCCTCGCCCGCGATCCGGGCCAGTACCGTCCGCGCGGCCTGCGGACCGACCTGGACGGCGGCCTGGCAGCTCATCCGCACCGGCAGCCCCGACGGCGCCGCCGAGTCCCCGGCCGCGACGATGCGCTCGTCGTCCACGCTGGTCAGGGTCTCGTCGGTGAGCAGGCGGCCCAGCGCGTCGGTGGTCAGGCCGCTGCGGGCGGCGAGGTCGGGGACGCCGAACCCGGCGGTCCAGATGGTCACGCCGGACAGCAGCGCGCGGCCGTCGCTGAGCTGGACGGCGTCGCGCGTCACGGCCGTCACCGTGGGCCCGTCGAGCACGGTCACGCCCAGCTTTTCCAGGCGCCGGGCGACCGAGCGCCGCCCCTTCGGGTGCAGGTACGGGCCGAGTTCGCCACCGCAGACCAGCGTCACGGCGCGACCCTGCCCGGCCAGCTCGGCGGCGGTTTCGATGCCGGTCGGCCCGCCTCCCACGATCGTCACGGTCGACGCCGCGTCGAGCAGCGGTCGCACGCGCTCGGCTTCTTCCAGCGAGGCGATCGGGTGGGCGAACTCGGCCGCGCCGGGCACGCCCGGGTCGGCGCTGCCGCTGCCCACGGCGTAGACCAGGTAGTCGTAGCCGAGGGTGTCGCCGCCGGCCAGCGTCACGCGCCGCGCGGTCGCGTCGATCCGGGTCGCCGTGTCCACGACCAGCCGGACGCCCGGGGCCAGCACTTTCCGGTAGTCCACGACCGCCGGGCCGGTGCCGCCGGCCAGCTGGTGCAGTCGGATCCGGTCGACGAACTCCGGGCGCGGGTTGACCAGGGTGACGGTCACGTCGCCGCGCTGCGTCAGCCGGTTCGCCGCCATGACTCCGGCGTAACCGCCGCCGATCACGATCACTTCGGTGTTGCCGCTCATGGTGTCTCCTTCGCAGAGGGTCGACCATCTGACAAAGCGGCTCCCGGGAGTGTGACAACGCGTGACCCGGATCACTCCCGCGCGGTGAACGCCAGCGGCACCGACCGGGTGCCCCACTCCGCCCAGCGGGCCATCAGGATCTCGCCCGCGACCGAGAAGTCCCTGGTGGCGGCGAGGAGTTCGTCGAGCGTGAGCACCAGCATCATGCGGGCCAGCGGCGCGCCGGGACAGGCGTGGATCCCGGCGCCGAACGGGATCGCGTCGCGCAGGTTCGGGCGGTCCAGCACGAAGTTCTCGCCGTCCGGGAACACCGTCTCGTCCCGGTTCGCGGAGGTGTAGACGAGCGCGATCGGCTCGTCCTTGCGGATGAGCCGCCCGCCGATGACCACGTCCCGCGTCGGCGTGCGCGACATGCCGCGGTAGGGGGTGTAGAGCCGGAGGTACTCCTCGACGGCGGCCGGGATCCGCGACGGCGCCGCCCGCAGCATCGCCTGCAGGTCCTTGTCCGACGCCAGGTGCGCCAGCATCGTGCCGATGAACACGCTCGGCGCCACCATCCCGGTGACCAGCAGCTGCCGCACGCAGCCGAGCACCATCTCGTCCGGGAACGGCTCTCCGCCCGGCCGCGCCGCGAGCAGCGCGGTGGTCAGGTCGTCGTCGAGCGGAGCCGCCCGGCGCTGCTCGATCACGTCCGCCGCGATGCCGTAGAGCACCCGGCTGCCGCGCTTGACCTCCTCGTCGTCCACCACCTGGATCGCGCGCACGTACTCGGCGCTGATCTGCTCGATCCGCTCGGCCAGCTCGACGGGCAGGTGGAAGAACTCGGCGAACACGTGCGCCGGGAACACACGTGCGTACTCGGCCGCCACATCGGCTTCGCCACGCGCGACCAGCCCCGTCAGCAGTTTCCGGGCGTGCGCGCGCACGGCGGGTTCCAGCTCGGCCATCTTCCCGCGGGTGAAGAACCGGTTGATCACGCGGCGGTAGTCGGTGTGCTCGGGTGGGTCGAGGTGCAGCGGCGGGCGCCGCCCGGTGAACGCGAACTTCGGCACCACGTTCTGCACGCTCGTGGTGAACGTGGTGCTGTCGGCCAGCACGGCCCGCACGTCTTCGTGCCGGAACAGCGCCCAGAACCCGCCGTAGGTGGCGCTGCGCGCGACCGGGCAGCGTGAGCGCATCTCCCGGTACTGCTCGTGGGCGCTGGTAAAGGTCTCGGGCGCGAGCGGGTCGAAGTCGTGCTCGCCCGGGCGCGCGGGAACCGGTTCGCTCATCGGGCGACCGCCCGCAGCGGCAGCGACCGCGGGCCGAACTCCGGCCAGCGCGTCATCCCGATCGGACCGTCCACTGTGAACAAACGCGTCCTGGCGAGCAGTTCCCGCAGGGTCACGGTGATCTCCATTCTGCCGAGGCCCGCGCCGGCGCACCGGTGCGGGCCCGAGCCGAAGACGATGTTGTCGCCGGAGGGCCGTCCGGCGTGGAACCGGTCGGGCTCCGGGAACACGGCCGGGTCCCGGTTCGCCGCGGTGAACACCAGCGCGATCGGTTCCCCGGCCCGGATCCGCTGCCCGCCCAGCTCGACGTCCCGCACCGCGGTGCGGGCGAAACCCCGGTACGGCGAGTAGAGCCGCAGCAGCTCGGGGATCGCGGCCGGGATCTCGCCCGGGTTGCGGCGCAGGTGTTCCTGCAGCGCGGTGTCGCGGGCCAGGTGCGCGATGCAGCTCGCGATCGTGACGCTGGCGCCGATCATCGACGCGGGCAGCAGCTGCCGGATGGTGCCGACGACCAGCTCGTCCGGCAGCGGTTCGCCCCCGTCCCGCGCCGCGAGCAGGGCCGACGGCGGGTCTTCGGCCGGGTCCAGCGGATCCGCCCGCCGCCGCGCGACGAGCGTCCGCGCGATCTCGTACAGCTCGCCGCTGGTGCGGCGCAGGCCGTCGTCGTCGCCCTCCTGGAAGGCGCGGTTGTAGGCGTCGGCGGTGTCCCGGACCGCGCCGATCTCGGCGTCCGGGATGTTCATCCAGCGGGCCACCGTGAAGCTGGGCACCCGGTAGGCCAGCTCGCAGGCGTCGAACCGGCCGCGCGCGACGAGGTCCGCGACCAGGTCGCCGACCAGCGCGCGCAGCGGGGGCTCCAGCGCCGCCGTGCGCTCGCTGCGGAACGTCGGCGCCAGCGCCCGCCGGTAGACGGTGTGCTCCGGTGGGTCGAGGTGCAGCGGCGGGCGGCGGCCCGCGGCACGCACCTTCGGCACCACGTTCTGCACGGAGTTGATGAACAGCGCGGGATCGCTGAGCACCTGGCGGACCTCGCGGTGCGCGAGCACGGCCCAGAACCCGCCGAACTCGGGGCTGTGCACGACCGGCGAGGCCGCCCGCAGCCGGTGGTAGTGGTCGTGAATGGCGAACAGGTCGTGCTCGGCCAGCGGATCGAGCCTCACGCATCCACCTTCCGCGCGGCGACGGCGGGCGCGGCGGTGGTGGACGGCAGCAGGCGGCGGCCGACCGTGCACGCGGTGATCGCCGCCGCGGCGAGCAGCGTGACGTACGCGGCGACCATCCACCCGCTTCCCGCCGCCTGCACCAGCAGGCCGGCGACCAGGGGAGTGGTGCCGCCGAGGATGGCGTCGCTGGTCTTGAAGCTGAACCCGGCGCCGGTGACCCGGTCGGCGGGGCGGAACAGCAGCACGTAGATCGGCACCGAGGAGATCACCATGCCGTTGACGGCGATCTGTCCCAGCGACAGGGCGAGCACGATGAGCGCCGCGTTGCCGCTGTCCAGCGCGGCGAACAGCACCCACGCCAGCACGGCCAGTGCCGCCGCGCTGATCCGGTAGAGGCGGCCCAGCCCGATCCGGTCGACGCGGGGGAGCAGCAGGATCGCGGCGACCACGGCAAGGATCTGCGCGCTTGTGGAGAACGTCAGCATGGTCGAGCGGCTGATCCCGGCGTGCGCCACCGCGTAGGACAGCGTGTAGGTGTTGAGCAGGTAGATGCCGGACACCGCGGCCCCGGCGATGAAGAACACCAGCGCCATCTGCCGCCCGTTGCGCCGCAC
This sequence comes from Amycolatopsis sp. 3B14, assembly GCF_050958625.1. Lineage (NCBI taxonomy): Bacteria > Bacillati > Actinomycetota > Actinomycetes > Pseudonocardiales > Pseudonocardiaceae > Amycolatopsis > Amycolatopsis sp. 3B14. The sequence goes on along the minus strand of NZ_JBHZEN010000031.1, from coordinate 49,042 downwards.
CACGCCGGACAGGCTCGGCCGGGCCGCGGGCGCGACTTCCCGGCGGAACACCGGCGACTCGTCCACGCCGAGCCGGATCCACAGCCCGGCACCCACGATCAGCGCACTGACCAGGAACGGGACCCGCCAGCCCCAGGACGCGAAGGCCGCGTCGGACAGGGCCGCGGACAGCGGCAGCACGGTCAGCGCGGCCAGGATCGATCCGATCGGCCCGCCGACACCGACCGCGCCGCCCCAGAAGCCGCGCTTGTGCTCGGGCGCGTGCTCGACCGCCAGGGTCGCCGCCCCGCCCCATTCGCCGCCGACGGCCAGTCCCTGCGCCAGGCGGAGCACGGTGAGCAGGACCGGCGCCGTCACCCCGATCGCCGCGTAGGTCGGCAACAGTCCGATGCAGACGGTCGCGACGCCCATCAGCAGCAGCGCGGACACGACCACCGTGCGGCGGCCGAAGCGGTCGCCGATGCGGCCGAAGATCAAGCCGCCCAGCGGTTTCGCGATGAATCCGGCGGCGAAGGTGCCGTAGGCGGCCAGCGTGCCGGCGGCCGGGCTCAGCGACGGGAAGAAGACCTTGTTGAGCACCAGCGCGGACATGGTGCCGTAGATGCCGAAGTCGTAGTTGGCCAGGCAGGCGCCCATCGGGCCGGCGAGCAGCGCCCGCTTGCCCGCGGGGCGGGGGACGTCAGGGGACACGATGCCTCCACGCTGAGGACGGGGAAGAAGCTCCGCGTCAAAACGCTACACAGCAATGTCCGGGAGGGCAATAACGTGTTGCCTATGGTTCGCCGAGGGGACCCGTCCATGCGAGGTCGTCGTCCGCGGGGAAGGCCTCGGGCTCGGCGCCCCTGGTGATGTCGCCGCCGGTGCGGTGGGCGGCCAGTTCGGCCAGCTCCGGCGCGTGCGGGGCGACGATCTGGCGGAAACGCTGCTCGGCCACCGGGCCCAGGGTGTCGTAGATGTCCAGGAAGCACCGGCGGGCCGTGGCGCGCGGCCAGTCCGCGGGCAGGAGCTCACCGGGCAGGTCCGGGTCGGCGTCCGGGAAGGCGCGCCACTCGGTCATCACCCTGGTGCGGACGACGAGCGCCTCCGCCGGGCCGACCTCGCCGGCGGCGACCCGCTTCCGCAGTCCGGACCAGCGGTCGAGGAAGTCCACGTAGGACTGGCGCAGCTCGTCGAGGTCCCAGGCGCGCAATGGGTTCCCCGCCGCCGTGACGTCCGCGCTGACCTCCGCGCGGGCGACGGTCGCGGTGTCGACGCCGAGTGCGCCGAGGACCTGCAGGGCGTCCGCGGTGCGGTCCCACGGCGAGACCCAGACGCCGTCGTAGAGCGGCCCGAAACCCAGCCACCGCAGCCGGCCGCGCAGGGTGCGGCGGTCCTCCCGCTGCGGCTCCGGCACCGAGAACATCGCGAACGTCCAGCGGCCGTCCCACTCGCGGTCCTCCGCGCCGAATTCCAGCAGGCGGCGCAGGTGGCCGATGATCAGCCGATGGGTGCGGTCCGGGACGCCGTACGCGGTCCGGCGGCCGGACTTCGACGTGGTGACCAGGTGGCGGGCGGCCGCACGCTGGATCGCCGCGCGGGCCGCGGGCTCGGTCAGGCCGAACTCGCGCAGCAGGTCCACGAGCGCGGCCGAGGGCAGGTGCTCGCGCCGCCAGAACCAGTAGTCGCCGAGCAGGGTGCCCAGCAGGCGCTGCGAGTGCTGCGGGGCGGGTCCGGTCATGGCGGAAGTCTAGAGGCCTTCCACTGAGTGACAGTGCCGTTGACGGTCGTCGCCCGAAATGACCACAGTGAGGTCCCCCAACGAAGGGAAGGCGTCCTGTGAAGCAGTTCGTGTGGAAGGTCCTGGCGGCCGCCGCGGCGGCCGTGGCCCTCACCGGTGTGACGGTGGGCCTGGCATCGGGAACGACTCCGGAGACGGCGAACCGGCCGGCGATGGAGCAGTTCCACCCCGTCGTCCGCGAGGCGGCCGCGAACACCCACGGCCTGGCCGTCGAGTACACGGTGTACCGGCCGGCGGACCTGGACGAGATCCACGGCAGGCTGCCCGTGGTCGTCATCGGCAACGGCGCGTGCCGTCACCTCGGCAACAACGAGCTGCTCGCCACGGAGATGCTGGTGGCCGCACACGGCTTCGTCGTGGTCGCGGTCGGCGCGGTCGACCAGCCGGCGAACGGCGAGAACGGCACCCCGCGCCCGGAGGTGATCACCGACGGCATCACCTGGGCCGAGCGGGAGAACGACCGCAAGGGCAGCGACCTGCGCAACCGGCTCGACCTGAACCGCGTGGCGGTGGCCGGGCACTCCTGCGGCGGGCTCGAAGCACTGGTCGCGGGCGCGGATCCGCGGGTGAAGTCGGTCGCTTCGCTCAACAGCGGCTTCTTCGCCGACGGGCGGTACGGGTACGGCCGGGCGGAGCTGGCGAAACTGCACACCCCGGCGTTGTTCCTCGACGGCGGACCGTCCGATGTGGCCCACGAGAACAGCCTCGCCAACTACGACCTGGCGACCGTGCCCGCCGTGCGGGCGACCAACCCGGGCGCCGGGCACAGCGGGTTCTGGTACGGCCTGCGCGACGGGCAGGTCGACGCCGCCATGCGTGAGGAGGCCGTCGCGGTGCTGGTGAACTGGCTGGACTTCACCCTCAACGGCAACCCGGTGGCCCGCGGCTACTTCCTCGGCTCGTGCACGCTGTGCGCGACGCCGGGCTGGGAGGTCGCCACGAAGAACTTCCCGGTCCGATGAGGCGGCTCGCGCGTGCCCTGGTGGCCGCACTCCTGCTCACCGCCGGGACCGCGGTGCCCGCGTCGGCGGCGGACCAGTGCCTCGCCGGCGCATCCTGTCTCGACGGTCGCCTTGCCGACGGCACGCCGTACCTGTTCGTCAAGCCGGACCACTGGCAGGGCACGGTGATCGTCGGGCTCGACTTCGCCGCCAGCGGGCTCGCCGATCCGCTGACCGCCCGGCTCGTGGACCGCGGGATCGCCGTCGGCGGGACCACCCGCACGGTCACCGGGTGGAACATCGCGCGGGCGATCGACAACCAGGCCGAGGCGCTGTCCCGCTTCGAGGCGGCCTCCGGCCCCGCGAGGTGGGCCATCGCGTCCGGCGAGTCCATGGGCGGGTTCGTCTCGGCCGGGGCGGCGCAGGTGCACCCGGAGGTGTTCGACGCCGCGGTGCCGTTCTGCGGTGGCCTCGGCGGCGCGGTCGGGCAGTGGAACCAGAAGCTGGACACCGTGTTCACGCTGAAGACGCTGCTGTTCCCGGACCGCGACCTTCCGGTGACCGGCATCCCGGCGGACGTTCCCGGCGCGCAGCAGGCGTGGATCTCGGCGCTCGCCGGGTCGCAGGCGACGCCGGAAGGCCGGGCGCGCATCGCCCTCGCCGGGGCGATCGGCCAGCTCCCGGAGTGGGGTCTCGCGTCGGACGGCTCCGAGACGCCGCTGCCCCGCACCGTGACCGAGCGCCAGGAGGGCACCTACCTCGCGCTGGCCGGCGGGCCGTTGCCCTACATCGGACAGGCGATGAGCAGCCGCAGGCAGATCGAGCAGCTGGCCGGTGGCAACCCGTCGTGGAACACCGGGGTGGACTACGCCCGGCAGCTCGGCAACGACCCGGCGGTGCGGGAGCTGTACCGGCGGGCAGGGCTGGACCTCGGCGCGGATCTCGCGCGGCTGGCGGCGGCGCCGCGCATCGCGGCCGACCCGGCCGCTGTGGCCTATCTCAGCCGCGGCATCGTGTTCGACGGCGAGCTGGACATCCCGGTGCTGACCGTCAACGGGACCGGCGACCAGATCTCCACGGTGGCGCAGCAGCAGTCCTACGGCGCGGTGGTGCGGTCCGCGGGCAACGGCCCGCTGCTGCGGCAGACGTACGTGCAGACCGCGGGGCACTGCACGTTCACCGCGGACGAGCAGGAGACGGCCATCGAGGTGATGCTGGACCGGTTGCGGACCGGGCACTGGCCGTTCACCGCGCCGCGGGTGATGGGCGGCCGGTACGTGCCCTACACGCCGCCGGTGTTCAACCGGCCGTTCACCGCAACGGTGTCTCCCGGACGGTGACCACCGCGGCGAAGGCCAGCAGCGCCAGCGGGATCGCGGCGACGAACGCGAGCCGCAGCCCGCTGGTGTAGGTCAGGTGCACCGCCTCCGCCAGGGCGGCCGGGAGCCGGGCGATCTGTTCGGGAGTGCCGAGCAGATCGCCCGGCAGCCCGTCGCGGAGGCGGGACGCGATCACCGAGCCGAAGGCCGCCACACCGACCGCGCCACCGAGGGAGCGGGCGAACGTGGCGGCCGACCCGGCCACCCCCAGGTCACCGGGACCGACCGCGTTCTGCGCCGCCAGCACCAGAACCTGTTGCGCCATCCCGGTTCCCGCGCCGAGCACCGCCATCGCGGCGGCGAGCCACCACGGGGAGGTGGCCGGCGTCAGCGGGGCGAGCATCACCAGGCCCGCCACCAGCAACGCGCAGCCCGCCGCGGGGAACACCTTCCACCGGCCGGACGCGACGATCCGCCGCCCGGTCAGCACCGACGCCAGGATCATGGTCCCGATCTGGGGCAGCATCAGCAGGCCGGCGCCGACCGCGTCGTGCCCGCGCACCACCTGCAGGTACTGCGGCAGGTAGATGATGCCGCCGAACATCACCGCACCCAGCAGGAAACTCGCGCCGACCGCCGCGGCGAACGACGGCACGCGGAACAGCCGGGGCGGCAGGATCGGGTCTGCCGCCCGCAGCTCCCGGGCGAGGGCCGCGACCCCCAGGCCTCCGGCGACCAGGGCCAGCACGAGACTCGGCCAGGACAGCCACGGCCAGGCGCTGCCCGCGGCGGACAGCAGCAGCACCAGCCCGCCCAGTGCACCGGTGAGCAGCGCGCCACCCGCGTAGTCCACGGGGGCGCGGGATGCCGGTGGCTGCCGGTGGGGCGCCAGCCGCACGAGAACCGCCGCCACCGCGGCGATCGGTACCACGCCCAGGAAGCACCACCGCCAGCCCCACGCGCCGACCACCAGCCCACCGGCGAGCGGCCCGGCAACCGAGGCGACGCCGAACGACATGCCGAACCACCCGGTGTACCGGCCGCGCTCGCGCGCCGGGACCAGCCCGGCCACCAGCGCGTTCGACAACGCGAGGATCCCGCCCGCCCCGGCGCCCTGCACCGCGCGGCCGGTGATCAGCCAGCCCATCGCCGACGCCGTGCCCGCGATGAGCGACCCGGCCACGAACACCGCGATCGCCGCCAGCAGCAGCGGCCGCGGGCCTCGCCGGTCGGCGCCCTTGCCCCACAACGGGGTCGCGGCCGTCATGGTCAGCAGCGCCGCGCTCGCCACCCACGCCACTTTGTCCTGCCCGCCCAGCTCCCCGGCGATCGTCGGCAGCGCGATGCCCGCGATGGTGTTGGTCAGCGACGCGGCGAACAAGGCCACCAGCGCGCCGCCGAGCACCGCGGGCATCGACGGTGGTTCAGCGGATGTCATTGTTCAGCCCATCGCGGACGCTGCGCGCCGCCAGTGCTGCTGATCGCCCGGGGAGGCGCCTGCCGCCGGGCGCCGTGGGTGTCGAGGGTTGTGCTGGTCGCTTGGGCGAGCGCCGCGGGCAGGTCAGCACACCTCACGATCCAGCCAGTCGCGCACCACGGCGCTGATCGCCTCGGGCGAGGCCTGCCGCGCGTCGACGTTGTCCGCGTGCAGCTCCAGCACCGGGATGCCCGCCGCCCGGAGGGCGCGCGTCGTGAAGTAGCCGCCGCGTGCGTCGTCGGAGACCAGGTGCACCACGCCGTCCACGCCGTGGTTGCGGGCCTCCTTCACGTACCACTCGGCCGACCACGGCGGCGTGTACAGCTGGTCGGAGAACGCGGCGAAGCGCGCCGCCAGCGCCCGCAACGGGTCGTCCCCGTAGCGCAGGTACCCGTCGGCCGCGATCGCGAGGTACATCGACCACACGAACACCGCGCCGTGACTTTCCTGGAAGCGGCGGTAGAAATCCAGGTCGAACCACAACCCGCGGCCGATCCACATCAGACGGACGCGTTCGTCCTCGCACACCGCCGCGCCCGCGTCGATGCGTGCCGCGACCTCGTCGTGGAAGGCGCGGGCCGCGTCGCGTGCCCATTCCGTGCCGCGGTGCCACTGCGGCACCATGACGCTCGGGATGCTGTCGGTCACCGCGAGCGGGCACGGCCGCGCCGCCGCGATCAGGTCCCTGGTGCGCCGGTTCCACTCCTGCTGCTCGTTGACCAGCGCCATCACCTCCCGGAAGCGGGTTTCCGAGAACACCCGCCCGGTGGTCTGTTCCAGGAACCGGATCAGCCCCTCCAGCTCGCCGACCATCAGGTCGAGCCGGTCGCTGCCGATCGCCTCCTCCCAGCGCCGCGGCATCAGCTCCCACCAGCGCACCGGCACGTCGTCCGCGGCCGCGCTCTCCAACGGGTAGAACGTGATGCCCGGCTGGGCGTCCCAGACGTCGAAGATCTTCCGGGACGCGTCCCCCGTGGTCTCGGCGAGCACGATGGACGGCCGCGGCAGGCCACCCCACGGCGCGTTCGCCGGATCGGGGTCGAACAGCGAAGCCAGCGACGTCGAGCTGTACTGCTCCACGTAGTCCGGGTAGCCGCGCTCCCGCAGCAGCGCGAGGTAGTCCTGGGTGCGCCGCTTCGCCGCGACGATCGAGGCCCACCACTGGTTCACCACGTACGGGATGCCCATGGCGCGGAAGATCTCCTGCGGCGCGTCGGCGTTGACCAGCGCCAGCGGCCCGTCGTGCCCGCGCAGGCCGGCGAACCACTCCTTCTGGTAGGCGGTGGCGGCGGACGCGGAGGCGAGGCGGGTCACGAGAGTTCCTTGATCGCGGTGCGGGCTTCGGGGGTGAGGCCGCCGTAGGGCTGCCGTTCGAGCAGGACCGCGGGCAACCCGGTCGCTTCGCGCTGGGCCGGGTAGTCCCACGGCGGCGCGTCGTCGTGCTCGCGGACGTAAGAGACCAGCGCCTGCGCTCCGCACTCCCGCGCCGCGGCGGCCGTGTGTGCGGCGCGGGCGCGGATCGACGCGCGCGGGGCGGACGGGCCGTTGTGCTGGTAGCGCTCGGCCAGCGCCAGCTCGGTCGGCGCACCGACCCGCCGCTGCCACAGCAGATCACCCCAGTCGTGGTCCTCGCCGACGATCAGCAACCCCGCCTCCTCCAGCGCCTCGTACACCTCCGGGCCGTCGTGGCCGCTGCCGGTGAGGAACACCCGCAGCCCCGCCACCGGGGCGTGGTCCTCGGCGAGCACCGACTCCAGCAGCTCGATGGCCGCGGTCACCGGCAACGCCGTCGTTTCAGCCACAATGGACAGTGCCCGGGTGCCGCTGATCCGCCCCCGCCTGCGCAGGGTCGCCAGTTCGGCGAACAGGGACCGCAACCGGTCGTGCGCGGTGATCGCCTCGGCCAGCGCCGCGTCGGTGATCAGCGAGCCCGTCCACGATTCCAGCGTCGCCCGCAGCTGCCGGACCTTCGCCAGCACGTACCGCGTCGTCGTGCGGTGCGGCAGGTGCAGCACGTCGACCAGGTGCAGCGGCGGCAGCGCCACCGCCGGCTCCACCCGCCGCAGCTCGCGCAGCGCGTAGAACACTCGCAGCGACGCTTCGCAGTCGCGGGACACCACGATCCCGTCCAGCCTGCCGAACTCCCCGGCCAGCAACCGGGACAGCAGCGACCGCGCCGCCGGGTCGAGGCCGCGGCCCAGGTACCGGTCGCCCAGTGTCCGGTCCGCGTCCGGCCGCCCGGCCAGCCGCACCGGGCGCGCCCCGGCCGCGGTGATCAGCTCCACCGGGACGTCCGCGCCCACGTATCCGATCACCGCGCCCATCAGATCACCGCGTCGGCGGCCAGTTCCGCGAGCTGTTCGGCGCTGTACCCCAGCCACTCCCGGTACACCTGGTCGTTGTGCTCACCGAGCGCGGGCGCCGGGCGGTCGAAACCCGCGCGGGCGCCGGAGAACCGGATCGGGATGCCGGTCGCGGACAGGTCGGCGACCGCGCCGTGCCGGGGGTGGGCGAGCGGCACCACTTCCTCGCGCTGCCGCACGAGGGGATCACGCACCGCCTCCCGCGGTTCCCGCACCGGCGCCGCGGGCACGCCGTGTGCGGCGAACGCGTCGACCACCTCGGCGACCGGGCGCGACGAGCACCACTCGCGGATCAGGTCGTGCAGCTCGTCGGCGTGCCGCACGCGCTGGTCCCGGCTGTGGAACCGGCCGTCCTCGACCAGGTCCGCGCGCCCGATCGCCCGCAGCACGCCGTGCGCGAACGCGTCGGTCGGCGCGCACAGGGCGACGTGACCGTCGGCGGCGGGCAGGATCCCGAACGGCGCGAGCCGCGGCACCATCGACCCGGTGCGCTGCGGCAGCCCGACCGCCTCGAAGGCGTCGAACGGCTCGCACGCCACCAGCGAGGTCAGCGCGCCGAGCATCGACACGTCGACGTGCTGCCCCTCGCCGGTGTGCTCGGCCTGCATCAGCGCCGACACGGTCCCGATCACCGCGAACAGCGGCGCCAGCATGTCGCCGACCGGCAGCCCGAACCGCACCGGGCCCTCGTCCGGCTCGCCCGCGGTCATCATCACGCCGCTCAGCGCCTGGATGATCGAGTCCATCGCCTTGCCCGATCCGGGACCGCCCTGCGCGCCGAACCCGCTGATCGAGGTGTAGACCAGGCGCGGGTTCAGCTCCCGCACCGCCGGGTAGTCGATGCCGAGCCGGTGCGTCACGCCCGGGCTGTAGTTCTCCACCAGCACGTCGGCGTCGCGCACCAGGTCGGCGAAGACCGCCTTCGCGCGTGGGTTCTTCAGGTTCAGGGTGACGCTGAGCTTGTTGCGGCCGCGGACGAGCATCGACACCGACATGTCGTCCTCGCCGCGCCGCGTCAGCGACAGCCCGTCCCGGCCGAGGTAGGGCGCGTTGTTGCGGGAGGAGTCCCCGCCGGTGAACGGGTTCTCCACCTTGATGACCGTGGCGCCGAGCCCGGCGAGCAGGAGCGTCGCGTACGGGCCGGCCAGCGCCGTGGTCAGGTCGATGACGGTGCGCCCGGCGAGCGGCTGGTCGGTCATGACGTCCTTTCGATGTCGTCCAGCAAGACCCGGTCGCCGCGCGGCGTGAACCGCCCGTTGAGGCCGGCCCTGCGGGTGATGTCGTCGATGTAGCCGGTCACCCGGTCGCCGTCGGGCGTGCCGCCGCACGGGACCGGGGCGCCGCGCTCGTCGATCCAGCACGGCACGAACCCCGCTTCGGCGAGCCCGTCGCGGTCGAAGCCCAGCCAGGCGATCGCCGTGTTGCGGCTTTCCGGGTGGAACGGGTATGCGGGCATCCGCGGATCGGGCGCGAACCCGTACAGCTCCTTGCGCCGCCGCGACCACGCCTCCAGTTCCGCGCTGGAGCCCGTGCCCGGGGTGAGCGCGTGGGTCACGGTGACGAAGTTGCCGAGCCCGTGGAAGATCGGCTTGCCGCGGTGGGTCTCGATGCCGCGCATGATGTGCGCGTGGTGCCCGAACACCGCGTCGGCGCCCGCGTCGATCGCCGCGCGGGCCACCGGCTTCTCGTACATCGCGACCGCGGCGGGGGTGTGCCCGACGCCCTTGTGCAGCGACACCAGCACGATGTCGGCGTCCGCGCGCAGCGCCCGGATGTCGTCGGCCATCGCGTCCAGGCTGTCCGGATCGGCGAAGGTGTAGATCTTCGGCGGCCCGCCGGGGCTCGCGTGGTCCAGCTCGTAGTGGGTGAGCACGTGCACGTAGGCGCAGCCGGGCTTCTTCGACGTGGCCCAGGATTCCCGCGGGCCGACGCAGTTGTAGGACAGCACGCCGACCCGCAGCCCGTCGCGCTCGACGATCGCCGGCCTGCGCGCCTCGTCGAGGTTCGCCCCCGCGCCCGTGGGGACGAGCCCGGCGGCGCGCGAGTGCGCGATGGTGTCCGCGACGCCGACGTCGCCGGCGTCGCAGATGTGGTTGCCTGCCAGCGTGACGACGTCGAACCCGGCGTCCGCCAGTGCGGTCAGCGCGGCCGGGTCGGCGGGCGGGGCGGGCACGTCGGTGCTCTGCGAGACCGTCGTCGTGGAGTGCGGGACCTCCACGTGCCCGATCGTCACGTCGGCCGAGCGCAGCAGGTCCGCGGACGGCGCGAGGAACGACGCCGGGTCCGGCTCGTCGAGGATCAGGTCCCCGACCGAGGCGATGGTGATCACGCAACACCTTCCATCGTCGCGTTGTGGCGGGCCAGGAAAGCCCGCAGCCGCGGGGTTTTCGGGTCGCCGAAGAGTTCCGCGGGCGGCCCGGACTCGACGATCCGGCCCGCCTCCATGAACACGCAGCGGTCGGCGACCTCGCGGGCGAAGGCCATCTCGTGGGTCACCACGACCATGGTCATGCCGTTCGCGGCGAGGTCCCGCATCACGCCGAGCACCTCGCCGACCAGCTCGGGGTCGAGCGCGCTGGTGGGCTCGTCGAACAGCGTGATCCGCGGGTGGGTGGCCACCGCGCGGGCGATCGCCACGCGCTGCTGCTGCCCGCCGGAGAGCTGCCTCGGGTAGTGCCCGGTGCGGTCGCTCAGACCGACCTGCGCGAGCAGCTCCAGCGCCTCCGCCCTGGCTTCGGCGCGGTCCCGGCCGTGCACGCGCACCGGCGCTTCGGTGACGTTGCGCAGCACGGTCATGTGGGGGAGGAGGTTGAACTGCTGGAACACCATGCTCATCCGCCGCCGCTGGGCCGCGACGCGCCGTTCGGGCAGCGGGCGCAGCCGGGAACCGCGGCGCTCGTAGCCGAGCAGCTCGTCGTCGAGGTAGATCGCGCCGCCGTCGATGCTCTCCAGCTGGTGCACGCACCGCACCAGCGTCGACTTGCCCGACCCGGACGGGCCGATCACCACCACGACCTCGCCCTCGTGCACGTCGAGGCTGACGTCGTCGAGCGCGGTGTGATCGCCGAAGTTTTTGCGCACGTTGCGCACGCGCAGCACCGGATCACTCATTTCCGCCCCCCGTGTCCCCGGCTGAAGTGCCGTTCCAGGCGGCGCTGGCCGATCGTCAGCAACGTGACCACCGCCAGGTACCACAGGCACGCGACGATGAGCATCGGCACGATCTGGTACGTGCGGTTGTAGATGACCTGGACCGAGTGCAGCAGGTCGGCCATCGCGATCACCGACACCAGCGCCGTGCCCTTGAGCACGCTGATGAACTGGCTGCCCGCGGGCGGGATGATCGTGCGCATCGCCTGCGGCAGCACCACGCGCACGAACGTCTGGCCGGGCGTGAACCCCATCGCCCTGGCCGCGTCGCGCTGGCCGCTGTCCACGCCGAGCAGCCCGGCGCGGATGATCTCGGCCAGGTAGGCCGACTCCACCAGCGACAGGCCGATGATCGCCGCGGTGAGCGGGGTGATCACCAGGTTGGCGTCCCAGGAGGCGAACACCGGGCCGAACGGGATGCCGATCGACAGCCGCGGCAGCAGGTAGGCCAGGTTGAACCAGAAGATCAGCTGCACCAGCGGCGGGATGCCGCGGAACACTCCGATGTAGACGGTCGCGGCCCAGCGCAGCGGCGGGAAGTCGCTCAGCTGCGCGGCGGCGAGCAGGCCGCCGACCAGCGAGCCGATCACCATCGCCACCACCGCCAGCAGGACGGTCGTGCCGAGCCCGGCGAGCACGGTCGGGTCGAACAGGTACTCGGCCACGACGTCCCACTGGAAGCGGGAGTTGCCGATGAGGAACCAGGCGAGCTGGGCGGTGACGACGGCCAGGACGATCCCGGCCACCCAGCGCCACGGCCGGAACCGGTGGCGCGCGGTGGCGACGTCGTCGGGCGGCGCCGCGGTGAGGGTTGTCATGGGTTCTCCGTGGTCAGCGGGACGTGGCGACGTTGAGCAGCGGCTTCTCGACCGTGACGTCGGTCAGTCCCCACTTCTGCATGATCTGGCGGTACTCGCCGCTGTCGAACAGGGCCTGGTACGCGTCACGCAGCACCGGGCCGAGGCCGCTGGTCTTGGGCACGAGCAGCGCGAGGTTGTCGGCGGTCGCCCCCTGCGCCTCGGTCTGCGTGACGTAGGTGAAGGCGCCCTTCTGCGCGGTGGTGACGTCGATGGCGGCGGCCTGGGTCATCCCGGCGGCGTCCGCGCGGCCGGACTGGGCGGCCAGCATCGTCGCGTTGGTGTCGGCCAGCCCGATCGTGGTGGTGGGCGCGCGGCCGGCGCCGGTGCAGTACTGGGAGAGCTTGTTCAGCTGCTCCTCGACGATGCTCGCGCTGACCACCGCGACCCGCTTGCCGCACAGGTCGTCCACCGTCTTGATGCCCGCGGTGGAGCCGGCCGGCACGACGTAGGAGGTGCGGGTGGTCATCCAGGTGATCGAGTCGAACTGCTGCTCGCGCTCCGCGGTGGCCTTGACCGGGCCGTTGAAGGCCTCGTAGCGGCCGCTGAGCATGCCCTGCAGGGCGGCCGGGAGGTTGCTGACCACCACGGTCTGGGTGCGGACGCCCAGCACCCGGCCGAGCGCGTCCTGGAAATCCTTGTCGATGCCGGTGACACTGGTGCCGTCGGCGCCGACGGTCCGGTACGGCGGGTGCGAGTCGCCGGCGAATCTGAGCACGCCGGAGTCCTTGACCTGCTGCGGCAGGGCGTCGTGCAGGGCGGGCACGGCGGCGGTGCCCGGGCCGGGACCCGAACCGGACGAGGCCTGGCCGCAGCCGGTGAGGGCCAGGACCGCGGCCACCGCGAGGACGAGGGGACGGCGGAGGGTGTGGCGCATGGCGTGTTTCTCCCTGCGTTGGGCCTTGCCAGGCGATCGAGGAGGGTTGCTGTCGAAGTTGAGGACGAGCGTCGCACGAGCTGTCGCCTATTTCAAGACCTGTGCGAGACTGGGCCGGTGACCGCGAAGAATCCGGGGGCCGCACTGCCCCGCCCGCAGAACGGCGCCGAACCGCAGCTGCTGCTCACGTCGCTGCTGGGCGACTTCTGGTACTGGCGGGACGAGCACGTGCCGGCGACCGCGCTGGTCCGGCTGCTCGCGGACTTCGACGTCACCGCCGACGGCGCCCGCGCGGCGATGCGGCGGCTCGCGGCGCGCGGGCTGCTCACGGTGTCCCGGCAGGGCCGGACGACCGCGTACGGGATCCCGCCGCGCACGTCGGAAGTGATCGTCGAGCGCACGCACCGCATGCTGACGTTCGGCTCGACCGCCCCGAAGTGGGACGGCCGCTGGACGGTCGTCGCGTTCTCCGTCCCCGAACAGGACCGGACGCTGCGCAACAACCTGCGGTCCCGGCTGCGGGTCCTGCGCTTCGCCGCGCTGTACGACGGGGTGTGGGTGTCGCCGCACGACGCGGGCGAGGAGGCCCTGGAGGTGCTGCGCGAGCTGGGCATCACGACGGCGACCGTGCTGCGGTCGACCGAGGTGCCGGGCGGGCCGGTCAGCCCCGTCGCCGCGTTCGACCTGGAGCCGCTGGCGCGGGAGTACCGCGAGTTCGCCGACCGCTACGAGCCGATGCTGCAGAGCCTCGACGACGGGCTCATCGGGCCGAAGCAGGCGCTGCGGATGCGGACCGAGCTGCGCGTGGACTGGCGGCACTTCCCGGAGACGGACCCGGACCTGCCCGCCGAACTGCTGCCCGCCGGCTGGGACCGGGCGCGGGCGCAGCGGGTGTTCGTGCAGATCTACGACCGGCTCGGCCCGCTCGCGGAGATCCGGTTCCGGCAGATCCTCGGGTCTGTGGCGCCCGACCTGGCCGAGCACGCGTCCCACCACGACTCGGCGACGGTCGCGGAGCTGTTCGCCACCCTCGGGGACCGTCGCGCGCACGGCGACACGCCGTTCGAGCAGGCGGCGGCCGCGCGTCGCCTCGCGGAGGCGGAGCGGGGCTAGCGCGTGCTCCCGTGCACTGTTCAACAGTGACACGTCCGGTGCTGCTCATCTCGAGAGAGACCTCGTGCCCGCGCCGAAGGCCTGGCCGCGGCGCCGGACCACACCTTCCTCTCCGTGGCCGACACGGGCGCGGACACGATGACGGTCGTCGACATCCCGACCGGCACCCGGCACGCGACTGTCCCCGTCGGCGCGCAGCCCGAAGGCGTGGCGGTTTCCCCGCGGTAGCCGGGACCTGGCCGGGGATCGCCAAAGGTATACTGAGGCGAGAAATCAACTCAGTCTACTTTCTGGGGGCGTCATGAAGACCTGGCTGATCACGGGCGCGTCCGGTGGCTTCGGCACCGCGATCGCCCGGCAGGCGCTCGCCGCGGGAGACGCCGTGGTCGCCACCGCGCGGCGGCCGGAGCGCGTCCGGCTCGCCGGGGAGCGGTTGCTCGTGCTGCCGCTGGACGTCACCGACGAGGAGGCGGCCCGCGCGGCTGCCGAGCGCGCCGTCGAGCGGTTCGGCCGGATCGACGTCCTGGTGAGCAACGCGGGCCGCGGGTTGTTCGGCGCGGTGGAGGAGACGTCACCGGCGGAAGCGCGGGAGTTGTTCGACACCAACGTGTTCGGCGTACTGGCGGTGACGCGCGCCGTGCTTCCGGTGATGCGTGCCCAGCGCAGCGGGCACCTGCTGGCGATCAGCTCGATGGGCGGCTTCTCGGCGGGCGCCGGGTTCGGGGTGTACGCGGCGAGCAAGTTCGCCGTCGAGGCGCTGCACGAAGCCCTGCGTGAAGAGCTGGCGCCGTTCGGGGTGCGTGTCACCATCGTCGAGCCGGGGGTGTTCGACACCGGTTTCAGCGGCGCGTCGGCCCAGGTCGCGCAGAAGATCGACGCGTACGCCGCGCCCGACTACACCGACGACGACGGTGACCCGCCGGGCGACCCGGCCGACGCGGCGGCGGCGATCGTCGCGGTGGCCGGGGCCGCGGACGCGCCGCTGCGGCTCCCGCTGGGCCGCGACGCGATCGCCCGCATCCGCGCGAAGCTGGACCAGGTGGCCGGCGACCTCGGTACCACGTGACGCTCCACTCGTTTCGCCTGGTCGGCCCTCGCCCGCCGCGACACATTCGGGTGAACTGGACCGAGCACGGTACGACGGACGAGGAGAGACCCGTGGCGCTGCCGGAGTGGCTGGTCAAGGAGATCGACGGGGTCGGGGACCACTCGGCGTTCGCGGGCGTCGACGAACTGGAACGCGGGCTGCGCACACTAGCAGCGGGCTACCCGGAGATCACGACGCTGCGGCGCGTCGGCACGTCCCGGCATGGCGAGCCCCTGCTGTGCCTGACGATCGACGGCGAGCCCGGTGATCCGACGGCGCTGGTGTTCGGGCTGCCGCACCCCAACGAGCCCATCGGCGGGCTCACCGCGCTGCACCTGGCCGCGCGGCTGTGCGCCGACCCGGGGCTGCGGGGGCGGCTGCGGCACCGGTGGCGGGTCATCGCGTGCATCGACCCGGACGGGCTGCGGCTCAACGAGGGCTGGCTGGCCGGCCCCTTCACGCGGGAGCACTACGCGCGGCACTTCTACCGCCCGGCCGGGCCGGACCAGGTGGAGTGGACGTTCCCGCTGGACTACAAGGACGCCTACTTCGACGCGGCGTTGCCGGAGACGCAGGCGCTGATGCGGCTCATCGACTCCGACCGGCCGGGCCTGGTGTGCTCGCTGCACAACAGCGAGCTGGGCGGCGTCTACTACTACCTCAGCCGCGCCGAGCCGCCGCTGCACCTGGCGCTGCAGGCGCTGCCCGGGCACGTCGGGCTGCCGCTGGACCGCGGCGAGCCGGAGGCGCCCTACATCACGCGGCTCGACGACGCGATCTTCCAGGGCACGTCGATCAGCCGTGCCTATGACTACCTGACCGGGCTCGGCGAACCGTGGACGAGCTCGGCGGGCGACAACACGGCGTCGTACGCCGGCCGGTACGGCGCGCTCACGCTGGTCACCGAGCTGCCGTACTGGACGTCGGACACGGCGGACGACGACGGCCCGGCCGGCACCGGGTACGCCTCGGCGCTGGCCGCGCACGCCCGCGCGCTGGCGGACCTGTCGTCGCTGATGGCGGAGACGATCGAGGCGGTGGCCGGGGCGCTGATGGTGCCGGACTCGCCGTTCTGGCGGGCGAGCCGGTCCTTCGCGACGATGATGGCGTCGGGGGCGCGCAGCGCACGGTCGCGCAGCACGTCCCCGGAGGCCGATCGGCCGGCGACGGTGGCCGAGGTGTCGTCCCTCGCCGAGGCGACGCACAGCTTCCGGCTGCGCTACGGCGGAATCCTGTTGCGGGCGTTGGACGGTGAGCTGGCGGTGGGCAACACGCGGCCGGTCGTGCGGGCGGCCAGGGAGCGGGTCGCGGCGCGGCACGCGGAGTGGGTCGCCGGGGACGCGCTGATCGGCGAGTACCGCACGATCCCGATCCGGCAGCTGGTGGCGACCCAATACGGGGCGGTGCTCGCGGCGGCTGCCCAGGTGGCTGGGGTTCTGTAGCCGCTACGCGGGTTCTAGGGCGCCGGGCTTCGCTTCGCTACAACCCGGATGCCAAGAAGCCCCTCCCGAACCCGATCGGGTTGCGGGAGGGGACTGGTCAGTGGGTTGCTGCTCTCGTTGCCGGCCGGCGGTGGCCGGTCGGCTGCTTGGAACCGGTCAGGAAACCTTCGAAGGATGCGTAGCCAACGGCATCACACGAATATCCATGTACGGGAACAACGGCAACCCCGACAGCAGCTCGTGCAGCTCGTCGTTCGAGTCCACGTCGAAGATGGAGATGTTCGAGTACTCACCCACGATGCGCCACAGGTGCGGCCATTTCCCTTCCCGCTGCAGCTTCTGGCTGTACGCCTTCTCGCGGGCCACGATGTCGGCCCGCACCGACGGGTCCATATCGGACGGTAGCCGCACATCCATCCGGACGTGGAACAACATGGGTGAGTCCTCCAGAGTGAATCAAGCCGGGTCGAGCACGAAGTCGTAGGTCACCGTCTCGCCGCCGTCGGACGGCTTCGGGTCCAGGACCAGTTCCGGCTTGACCGCCGAGGCGATGTCGTCGTCGTTGTGCTCGTCGCCGGGGAAGTACAGCTGCGCGGTCAGCAGCTCGTGGCCCGGGGCGGACACCTTGACGTGCAGGTGCGCCGGGCGCCACGCGTGCCAGCCGGCCGCCGCGATCAGCTTGCCGCACGCGCCGTCGGTCGGGATCTGGTACGGCGCGGGCCGCACGGTGTGGATCTCGAACGAGCCGTCCTCCTCGACGGAGAAGGTGCCGCGCAGGTTCCACTCCGGGATGCCGGGCGCGAACTGCGAGTACAGGCCGTCGGCGTCGGCGTGCCACAGCTCGACCTTCGCGTCCTTCAGCGGCGTGCCGTCGACGGAGGTGACGCGGCCCGTCCACACCAGCGGCGTGCCGCCCTCGCCCTCACGCATCGGCACCGAGCCGCGCGAGCCCTGCTCCGGCGCGCCGGGCACGTAGTACGGGCCCTCGATGGTGCCCTTGTTGCCCTTGCGATGCGAGGTGGCGACCTCCTCGACCACGTGCTCGACCCACACGTCCAGGAACAGCGGCCACTCGCCGTCCTCGCCGACCTGGATCAGCCACGCCTTCAGGGCGTTGTACTCGTCGTAGGTGACCTTGTGCTTGCGGATGGTCTCGTGCACGGCCGAGAGCACCTCGCGGGCCAGCAGCGACACCCGCTCCTTGGGGGTGTCGGCGACGGCGGCGAACTTGTCGCTCTTGAACCGGGCCGTGGCGCTCGCGCCGGACTCCGCCGCGGCGGGAGCGTGGTGGGTGGCGGTCATGGGATCCTCCTTGATTCCTTGATATCCGGGGGAGTTCAGTGGTCCTGGCGGTATCGGTCGAGCTTGGCCGGGTCGATCTCGATGCCGAGCCCGGCGCCGGGACGGATGTGCAGCTCGCCGTCGTGGATCTCCAGCGGTTCGGTGAGCAGGTCGTCGCTCATGTCGAGGAAGTTGGACAGCTCCCCGGCCCGCCGCGACGTGAGCGCGTAGGACGCTCCGAACGCGACCGTGCACGCGGAACCGATCTGGCCGTCGATCTGGTTGCCCATCACGACTTCCAGTCCGAGCCCCTCGGCGAGGTGGTGCACGCGCTGCGAGTGGGTGAAGCCGGTGCGCGCGGTCTTGATGCTGATCGCGGTGGCCGAGCCGGCCAGGATCTCGCGCGTCACGTCGGCCGGGGTGACGGCCGACTCGTCGGCGATGAACGGCACGTCCAGCTGCGACACCAGCCAGCGGCGGCCCAGCACGTCGTCGGCGGGGCACAGCTCCTCGGCGAACAGCAGGCCGAGGTCGGACATCTCCTTCATCGCCACCGCCGACTCCGAGGCGGTCCAGCCCCGGTTGCCGTCGACGTACAACTCGACGTCGTCGCCCATGCCCTCGCGCAGGGCCCGCACGACGGCGGTGTCCAGCGAGACCGGGCGGCGCCCGACCTTGACCTTGAACGTGGTGATGCCGTGCTCGTCACGCATGCGCTGCGCCTCGGCGACCATCGCGGCCGGCTCGTCGAACCCGAGCATGTGCGACACGCGCATCCGGTCGGTGTAGCCGCCGAGCAGCTCGGTGACCTGCACGTCCAGCGTGCGGCCCAGCGCGTCCCACACGGCCATGTCGATCGCGGCCTTCGCGGCCGGGTTGCCCACGGTGCGGCCCAGCCGGGACGCCATCGTCTCGCGTTCGAGCAGGGTCAGGCCGACCACCTGCGGCGCGAAGATCTTCTCGATCACCGCGATGATCCCGGCCTGCGTCTCGCCGTAGGTGAACGGCCGCGGCGGCGCCTCCGCCACGCCGACGACCCCGTCGTCGGTGTGCACCCGCACCAGCACGTGCTCGGCCACGTGCACCTCGCCGGAGGCGAACTTGAGCGGTTTGCGGTACGGGATGGCGAACGGGATCGCCTCCACCCGCGTGATCTTCATCGGCTGACCTCGTGTGGTTGGGGGGCGAGTGCGGCCTCGAGCACCTCGAGGACCGACCGGACGAGTGGGGAGTCGTTGTCGCGGCGCCAGGCGAGTGCGAGCTCGACGGTGCCGGCGTCGGCGAGGTCGCGGAACACGACCCCGGCCAGCGGCAGTGCCCGGGCCGAGGCGGGCAGCACCGCGATGCCGAGCCCGCCGGCGACCAGCGCGAGCAGCACCGCCGTGCCTGCCGCTTCGTGCTCGCGGTGCGGGCTGAACCCGGCGGCCTGGCAGCTGCGCATGACGGCGTCGTTGACCACGGAGTCCTTGGCGGCGTAGCTGATGAACCCCTCGGTGCGCAGGTCGGCCATCGACACGACGGGCTCGACCGCGAGCCGGTGGTCGGCGGGCACGGCGAGGATCAGGGGCTCGACCTCCAGCGTGTGCAGGTCGATGTCCTCGCCCCGCGCGGGCGGGCGCAGCACGGCCAGGTCCAGGTCGCCGTTGCGCAGCCCGTCGCACTGCGCCGGGGTGAGCAGGTCGGCGTGCACCTCGACGGCGACGCCGGGCAGGTCCCGCTTCACCGCGCGGGCGATGCGCGGCAGGTGCGAGAACGCCGAGGTACCGGTGAACCCGACCCGCACCAGGCCGAGGCGGCCGTCGGCGATGCGGCGCACCCCGCGGACGCTGTCCTCGACCGTGTCCAGCACCCGCTGCGCCTCGCCGAGCAGGAACTCACCCGCGGGGGTGAGCCGAACCTGCCGGGTCGTGCGCGTGAACAGGGGCGCGCCTAGTTCGGCCTCCAGCTGCCGGATCGCGTGCGACAGGGCAGGCTGTGCCATGTGCAGGCGTTCGGCGGCCTTCCCGAAGTGGCAGGTGTCGGCCACGGCGGTGAAGTACCGCAGGTGACGCAGCTCCATCGCCGGCCTCCTTCCCGCTCCTCGTCGTGGATTCATTCACCGTAGGTACGGATATTGAGTCAAGACAAGGAGCGATTCAGTCTTGATTGATCGATGCTGTCGATTAATAGCACCCTGGGTCAGGACTAGGTAATCGCCCGGTGTGACTGGGGCCACCACTTGTCAAGGTCAGGGGAACACCGAAGCCGAGCAGTGCCGCTGAGGCCGTTGGAGGTTTCCATGACCGAGACCCTGGACCACGTGTCGGAGGTCCTCGCCGACGCCGTCGTGGAGGACCGTGACGCCGGGATCTACCGGGCGAACCGCCGGATCTTCACCGACGAGGAGATCTTCGAACTCGAGATGAAGCACATCTTCGAGGGCAACTGGATCTACCTGGCGCACGAGAGCCAGATCCCGAACCCGGGCGACTACTTCACCACCTACATCGGACGCCAGCCGGTGGTGATCACCCGTGACAAGGACGGCGAGCTGCACTGCCTGATCAACGCGTGCGCGCACCGGGGCGCGATGGTCTGCCGCCGCAAGACGGACAACCGGATGACCCTGACCTGCCCGTTCCACGGCTGGACCTTCCGCAACGACGGCAAGCTGCTCAAGGTCAAGGACCCCGACGGCGCCGGCTACCCGCCCTCGTTCAACACCGGTGGCTCGCACGACCTGACCCGCGTCGCCCGGTTCGACAGCTACCGCGGGTTCCTGTTCGGCAGCCTCAACGCCGACGTGCTGCCCCTGGACGAGCACCTCGGCGACACCACCAAGATCATCGACATGCTGGTGGACCAGTCCCCGGAGGGGTTGGAGGTGCTGCGCGGCTCGTCGACCTACACCTACGACGGCAACTGGAAGGTGCAGGCCGAGAACGGCGCGGACGGCTACCACGTCACCGCGACGCACTGGAACTACGCGGCGACCACCGCCCGGCGCAACACCGGCGAGTCCAAGAACGACACCAAGACCCTCGACGCGGGCAGCTGGGGCAAGTCCGGCGGCGGCTACTGGTCGTTTCCGCACGGCCACCTGTGCCTGTGGACGTGGGCGGCCAACCCGCAGGACCGTCCACTGTGGAACCGGATGGACGAGCTGAAGGAACAGTTCGGCGACGCCAAGGGCGAGTTCATGGTCAAGGGGTCGCGCAACCTGTGCCTGTACCCCAACGTGTACCTGATGGACCAGTTCTCCACCCAGATCCGGCACTTCCGGCCGATCGCGCCGGACAAGACCGAGGTGACGATCTACTGCATCGCGCCGAAGGGGGAGAGCGCCGAGGCCCGCGCCTGGCGGATCCGGCAGTACGAGGACTTCTTCAACGCCTCCGGCATGGCCACCCCGGACGACCTGGAGGAGTTCCGCTCCTGCCAGCTCACCTTCCGCGCCACCGCCGCGCCGTGGAACGACATGAGCCGCGGCGCCGAGCACTGGCTCACCGGCCCGGACGAGGTCGCACTGGCGCTGGACATGAAGGGCGTCATCTCGGCGGGGCAGAAGAACGAGGACGAGGGCCTGTACCCGGTGCAGCACGGCTACTGGCGGGACACCCTCCGCAAGGCGATCGGAGCGGCGGAATGACCAGCGCGACCAAGACCATCACGCAGACCGACATCGAGCAGTTCCTCTACCGCGAGGCGCGTTACCTCGACGACCGCGAGTTCGAGAAGTGGCTCGACTGCTACGCCGACGACGTGGTGTTCTGGATGCCCTCCTGGGGCGACGACGACCTGCTGACCGAGGACCCGCAGAGCCAGGTCTCGCTCATCTACTACCCGAACAAGGGCGGGCTGGAGGACCGCGTGTTCCGGATCCGCACCGAACGCTCCAGCGCCACGTCGATCCCGGAGCCGCGCACCAGCCACAACATCACCAACGTGGAGCTGATCGAGCGCCGCGGCGACATCGTGGACGTGCGGTTCAACTGGCACACCATGTACTTCCGCTACAAGACCGTCGACCCGTACTACGGCACGTCGTTCTACACGATCGACTTCTCCGGCGAGTCACCGCTGATCCGCCGCAAGACCGTCATCTTGAAGAACGACTACATCCACCACGTCGTCGACGTCTACCACATCTGAGGGAGGCGTCATGGCTTTCCAGGTCGCACTGTCCTTCGAGGACGGTGTCACCCGCTTCATCAAGTGCGAGCCGGACCAGACGGTCGCCGACGCGTCCTACCGGCAGCGCATCAACATCCCGCTGGACTGCCGCGACGGGGCGTGCGGGACGTGCAAGGCGTTCTGCGAGTCGGGCGACTACGACGGCGGCACCTACATCGACGACGCGTTGTCCCCGGACGAGGCGTCCCGGGGTTACGTGCTGCCGTGCAGCATGAAGCCGCGCTCCGACCTGGTGCTGCAGATCGCCAGCACCTCGGCCGTGGCGAAGACCCAGGCGGCGACCTATTCGGCGACCCTGACCGGGCTGGACCGGTTGTCGCCCACCACGTTCGCCCTCACGCTGGAGACGCCGGACCGCGACAAGCTCGCGTTCCTGCCCGGCCAGTACGTCAACATCGAGGTCCCCGGCACCGGGCAGACCCGCTCGTACTCGTTCAGCAACGCGCCGGACGACAAGGAGCTGACGTTCCTGGTGAAGCTCACGCCGGGCGGCCTCATGTCGGACTACCTGACCGAGCGGGCCGCACCCGGCGACGAGTTGCGTTTCACCGGCCCGAACGGCAGCTTCTTCCTGCGCGAGACCGAGCGTCCGGTGCTGCTGCTGGCCGGCGGCACCGGGCTGGCGCCGATCCTGTCGATCCTGCGCGCGATGCGGGCCTGCGGGT
Source organism: Amycolatopsis sp. 3B14 (assembly GCF_050958625.1). Classification (NCBI taxonomy): domain Bacteria; kingdom Bacillati; phylum Actinomycetota; class Actinomycetes; order Pseudonocardiales; family Pseudonocardiaceae; genus Amycolatopsis; species Amycolatopsis sp. 3B14. The sequence continues at coordinate 26,520 of NZ_JBHZEN010000031.1, read as the reverse complement.
CGTCGCGCCCGGCGCACCTGGTCTACGGCGTCAGCACCGACGACGACCTGGTCGAACTGGACACGCTCGCCTCGCTGGCCGCCGAGGTGGAGGGGCTGACGTGGGACTACTGCGTCGCCGACCCGGACTCCAGCGCCCCGAACAAGGGCTACGTGACCAGCCTGATCCGCGACGAGCACCTGCACGGCGGCGACGTGGCCGTGTACCTGTGCGGCCCGCCGCCGATGGTCGAGGCGGTGCGCAAGCACTTCACCGACGCCGGGGTGCAGCCGACGGGCTTCTACTACGAGAAGTTCGCGCTAGCCGCCCCCGCGGGGGAGGCGACGGCCGGTGCCAACGCGGCGGGCCGCGGCCAGACCCCGGGAGCGACCGCTCCGGCGGGCGCTGCTGCATCGGGCGTTGCCGCGCCGGGGGTTGCCGCGCCGGGCACCGCGGCGCCGGGTGCTGCCGCGTCGGGGGTTGCCGTATCGGGCGCTGCTGCATCGGGCGCTGCTGCATCGGGCGCTGCCGCGCCGGGCGTTGCCGCGTCGGGGGTTGCCGCGCCGGGCACCGCGGCGCCGGGTGCTGCCGCACCGGGCGCTGCCGCGCTGGGCACCGCGGCGCCGGGCGGCGCCGCGCCCGCGGCCACCGCCTCGGCACGCAGCGTCGCCGTCAAGACTCCGGCGTCCCCGGCGCCGGGAGCCCCCGCCGCTCCGGGATCCGCGTCCCCTTCGCCGGAGCGTGCGGGGGCGAGCCGGACCGTCGCCGGGCAGGCGATCTTCCCGCCCGCCGAGCTCGCGCCGCTGCGCGGCGGCCCCGCGCGGGCTGCCGCCGAGGAGGCGGCCACGGCCCGCACCATCGCGGGCCAGCCAATCTGGCCCGCCGGCGGCGGTGCCGGTGCGCTGGACGCAGGCGAGCCGTTGCGGCCAACGGCCTCCCGCGCCATCGCCGGGCAGGAGATGCTGCCCCGCGCCGAAATCGCCCCGCTCACCGAACCCCCGCTCACCGAACCCGGGCGGTACGAGATCGGCGAGGAACACCCGTCGGTGCACGAGTCGGACGCCGTGTTCGAGGCGCGCCAGGCCCTGGAGCTGGGCGCGGTGGAGATCACGATCGGCCGGCTGTCCTCCCAGCAGTTGGCCGGGTACCGCCTGCTCGCCGAGGCCACTCTGCCCTATGTGGACGGTGACCGGTTCCTCGACGCCGCCGCCTACACCGAAACCAACGCGGCCTTCCACGACTACCTGTTCACCCTGACCGGCAACGAGCACCTCCTGCAGGCCTACCACGCGCTCGGCGTGAAGGGCCACATGACCGAAACCCTCCGCGACGCCACCTGGTGCCACCCCCGCTGCGCGCAGGACCACCTGGACATCGTGGCCGCGTTCGAGGCGGGGGACCGGACTGCCGCGCGCCGCCTGGTCGCCGAGCACGCCGAACGCTCGAAGACCACCATGCGCCGGGCGATGGACGACAAGAAGGCCGCGCGGCGGCCGCGGTTCATCAGCCCCGGCCGGTTCGACGGCAAGGTCGTCGTGGTCACCGGCGCCGCGCAGGGCATCGGCGAGCGGGTGGCGCGGCGGATCAGCGCGGAGGGCGGCACGGTCGTCCTCGCCGACCGCGCCGACCTGGTCACGGACGTGGCGGACGAGCTGACCGGCGAGGCCCTGCCGGTGCTGGCCGACCTGGAGACCTGGGCCGGCGCGCAGGCGGTGGCGGAGGCGGCGCTGGCCCGGTACGGCCGCATCGACGTGCTGGTCAACAACGTCGGCGGCGCGATCTGGTTCAAGCCGTTCACCGAATTCACGCCGGACCAGATCGACGCCGAGATCCGCCGGTCGCTGATGACCACGCTGTACTCCTGCCGCGCCGCGCTGCCGTCGATGGCCGCGCGGGGGCGGGGCGTGATCGTCAACGTCTCCTCGGCCGCCACCCGCGGCATCCACCGCATCCCGTACTCGGCGGCCAAGGGCGGCATCAACGCCATCACGGCGTCGCTCGCGCTGGAGTACGCCGACGCCGGCATCCGGGTGGTCGCGACCGCGCCCGGCGGCACCGAGGCGCCGCCCCGCCGCATCAGCCGCGGCGGATCGGCGTTGGAGACCGAGCAGGAGCGCGCCTGGTTCCAGGCGCACATCGACCAGACCGTGAACTCCTCGCTGATGAAGCGCTACGGCACGCTCGACGAGCAGGCCGCCGCGATCACGTTCCTGGCCTCCGACGAGGCCTCCTACATCACCGGCACCGTCCTGCCGGTGGCCGGGGGCGACCTCGGCTGAACCCGGCTGCCCCGCCCGGGGCCGCCGTTCCCCTCCCCACCCCACACCGGGAGCCATCATGTCCGACACCGACGCAATGAAGCGCCGGCGCACCGTGTCCTGGGTGGTCGCCCTGTCGACGATCGCCCTCGTCTTCGACGGATACGACCTGGTCGTCTACGGGACCGTCCTGCCCACCCTGCTCGCCGACCCCACGCAACTCGGCCACATCAGCGCGGGCCAGGCGGGGGCGCTGGGCAGCTACGCCCTGATCGGCGTGCTCGTCGGGGCGCTGGCCGCGGGCGGCCTCGGCGACTGGATCGGCCGCCGCAAGATCATGCTGGTCAACCTGGCCTGGTTCTCGGTCGGCATGGGGCTGACCGCCCTGACCCAGAACGTCACCGCGTTCGGCTTCGGCCGGTTCTTCACCGGCATCGGCGTCGGCGCGCTCGTCGCGACGGTCGGCGCGCTGGTGGCCGAATTCGCGCCCGCCGGTCGGCGCAACCGTCTCAACGCGATCGTCTACAGCGGAGTCCCGGCCGGTGGCGTGCTCGCGTCGCTGCTGGCGATCGTGCTCGCCGACGCCGTCGGCTGGCGCGGGCTGTTCTGGGTCGGCGCGCTGCCGATCCTGCTGGTCCTGCCGCTGGCGGTCGTCAAGCTGCCGGAGTCGGCGAAGTGGCTCGCCGCCCGCGGCCGGGTGGACGAGGCGCGGGCGGTGTCCGAGCGGACCGGCGTGCCGCTGGTCGCCGAGCCGCCGGTGACCGACCGCGTGGGCTTCCCAGCGCTGGCGAGCCGCGCGCTCGCCTGGCCGACCGCGCTGCTCGGGCTGATGAGCTTCGCCGGGCTGCTGCTGACCTACGGGCTGAACACGTGGCTGCCGAAGATCATGGCGGACAACGGGTACGGCAAGAGCTACTCGCTGACCTTCCTGCTGGTCCTCAACCTCGGCGCGATCATCGGCGGCATGCTCGCGTCGCTGTGGGCGGACCGGGCCGGCGCGAAGCGGGTCGTGGTCACCACGTTCGTGCTCGCCGCGCTCACGCTCGCGCTGCTGCCGCTGGACCTGCCGCTGGCCGCCCTGCTGCTCGCGGTCGCCGTGGCCGGGGTCGGCACGATCGGCACCCAGGTGCTGATCTACGGGCTGGTGTCCAACTACTACCCGACGCGGGCGCGGGCCGCGGGCGTGGCGTGGTGCGCGGGCTTCGGCAGGCTCGGCGGGATCGTCGGGCCGGTGATCGGCGGCCTGCTGGTCGGCGCCGGGCTGGGCGGCACCACGGCGTTCTACATCTTCGCCGGGGTGGCGCTCGCCGCGGCGCTGGTCACCGCGCTGGTGCCGCGGGCACAGCACGCCGACCTTCCGGTGCCCGCCGTCGCGCCGGAGCCCGCCTAGAGTGACCATGTGGTCCACCGTCGCCCGCAGCTGATCGCCCGCGCCGCCGCGCTCGCCGCACTGGAGAGCGTGGCGGCGCCGGCGTTCGTGCTGGTCACCGGCCCGGCGGGGGTGGGGCGGACGGCGCTGGCCGACGAGTTCGCCGCCCGGCGTGACGGCGTGCGGCGCGCGGCCGGGGCGCCGTGGGAGACCGGCCGCGCCGGTGGCGTGCTCGCCCAGCTCGGCGGCGCCGACGGTGTGGTCATTGTGGACGACGCGCAGTGGGCGGACCTGGAGTCGTTGCGCACGCTGGTTTCCACGGTCCGGCACGACCGCGACGCCCGGCCGCTCGTCGTCGCCACCTGCGTGAGCGGCGACCACCGGGTGCCCGCGGCCGCGCTCGAACTGCTGCACCGGGCCGCCACCACCACGGTGCGCCTGGAACCGCTCACCGCGCCGGAGACCGGCGAACTGGCCGCCGCGCACGGTGTTCTGCTGCACCCGTCGATGGCCGAGCGGCTGTGGCGGCACACCGGCGGCATCCCGCGCCACGTCGTGCAGTTGCTCGCCGAGGTGCCGCGGTCGACGTGGGCGCGGTTCGACCCGGACCTGCCCGCGCCCGCCGCCGTCGCCGCGCGCGTGCGCGAGGGCCTGGCGTCCTGTTCGCCGGAGGCGCGGCGGCTCGTCGAGGCCGTCGCGGTCCTCGGCCCGGGCACCGCGGTGCGGGACGCGGCGTCGCTGGCCGGGGTCGACGGCGACGTGCTGCCCCTGCTCGACGAGGCCTGCGCCGCGGGGCTGGCCGAGTTCGCCCCGCACGGCCTCACCGAGGCCGGGCCGCCGGACCCGATGGTGCGGGCCGCGGTGCTCGCCGCGATGGGCCCGGCCGCCGCCGCGGACGCCCACCGCCGGGCCGCGGACCTCATCGAGGACCCGGTCCGGCGCATGCACCTGCTGGTCGCCGCGTCCCCGGTGCCGGACGCGGCCGTCGCCGACCGCCTCGACGAGCTGGCCGCGGAACGGGCCGCCGAGGGCGCGTGGGGTGTGGCGGCGTCGCTGCTGTCCGACGCCAGCCGCCTCACCGACGACCGGCTGAGGCGGGAAAGCCGCCTTACCCGCGCGGTGGACGCGCTGATCGGCGCCGGGGACGCCTTCGCCGCCGCGGCGCTGGTGCCGGAGGTGGAGAGCCTGCGGGAAACACCGCTGCGCAATGCCGTTCTGGGCTACCTGGCGATCGTGCGCGGCCGCGCCGCCGAGGCGGAAACCCGGCTGGGCCGCGCCTGGGGGCTGGTCAACACCGGCCGGGAGCCGGACGTCGCGGCGTTGATCTGCCAGCGCTATGTCCTGCATTCGCTGTCGCGGTGCCGCGCCGAGGACCTGGTGCGGTGGGCGGACCGGGCGATCTCGCTGGTGCCCGCCGACGCCCCGGCGGCGGTGGAGGCCGCGGCGATCCGCGGGCTGGGCCTGGCCGGCAGCGGGCGCCCGGACGAGGCGCTCGCCGGGTACGCGGAGCTGGCCGAACGGGTGCAGCACGGCGCGCAGGCGCAGCGGATCCAGATGGGCCGCGGCTGGCTGAACCTGATGGTCGACGCGATCGACGAGGCGCGAGTGGACCTGGAGATCGCGGTGCCCACGACGTTCCTCGGCGGTTCGACGCGGATTTCGTTGTGGGCACGCGGGTGGCTGGCGCGGGCGCAGTTCCTGGCGGGAGAGTGGGACGACGCGCTGCGCACGGTCGCGGAGGCGGAGCCGTTGCTGGACCGCTCGGGGATCGTGCTGGCCGGGCCGCTGCTGGCGTGGACGGCGGTGGCGGTGCACGCGCTGCGGGGCGACTGGGAGCGCGCCGAGGAGGCGTTGCGCCGTGCCGATGCGGGGCCGCAGGATTACGAGATCATGCGGGTGCCCTCGTGCCTCGCGCGGGCGCACATCGCGGAGGCGCGCGCGGACGCGGCCGGGGTGCTGCGGGCGTTGCGGCCGCTGACGATGCCGTGGGCGGGCGGCAGCATCGACGAGCCGGGGTTGTGGCCGTGGGCGGACATGTACGCGCACGCGCTGGTGCTGGAGGGCAAGACCGCGGAGGCGGACGCGTTCCTGGCGCCGCACGAACGCCTCGCCGCGGAACGCGGGCGCGTCTCGGCGCGGGCCAGGCTCGGTGCGGCGCGCGGACGGCTGCTCGGCACGCAGGGCGACGTCGACGGGGCGCGGGCGGCGTTCGACGAGGCGCTGGAACTGCTGGAGGACCTGCCGTTGCGCTACGACCTGGCGCGGGTGAACTTCGCCTACGGGCAGATCCTGCGCCGGGCGGGCAAACGCCGCGAGGCGGACGCGGTGATCAGCACCGCCCGTGACGCGTTCGCCGCGCTGGGGGCCGCGACGTACGTGGCCCGCTGCGACCGCGAGCTGAAGGCGGGCGGCGTGCACGTCCCGCGCGGCCGCGGGTTCGGCGAGCTGACCCCGCAGGAGGAGGCGGTGTCCCAGCTGGTCGCCAGTGGACTGTCCAACCGGGAGGTCGCGGCGGAGCTGTTCCTGTCCACCAAGACGGTGCAGTACCACCTGACCCGCATCTACGCCAAACTCGGCATCCGCTCGCGCGCGGAGCTGGCCGCCCGGCGGCGGTCATGAGCGGAAGTCGCCGCGCTCCAGCAGGAACGACACCGCCAGCCCGGCGACCAGGCCCCAGAACGCGGAGCTGATGTGCAACGGCTGCACGCCGGACACGGTCACCAGGAACGCCACCAGCGCGCCGAGGGTGAAGCGGGTGCGGAAGGCCGTGACGAACGCGCTCTGCAGCGCCCGCAGCATCGCCAGCCCGCCCAGCACCGCGATGAACGCGGGCGGCGTCGCGAGCATCAGGCGCACGAAGGCCGGCGCGAACAACCCGGTCACCACGGCGCCGATCCCGCACACGACGGCCGCGGTGTACTGGCGGTCCCGCTCGCCCGAGGCGACCAGCAGTGCGTTCGTCGGCCCGGTCAGGCACGTGGAGACCGCGCCCACCGCCGCGGCGGGCAGCGACCACAGTCCGCACAGGACGGTCACGACGTTCGTGGGCGGCTCGTGCCCGGCCTGTTTCAGAACGGCGACGCCCTGGCCGTTCTGTACCACCAGCACGGTCACGGCCAGCGGCACGACCAGTTCCAGCAACGCGGGCCAGGTGAACCGGGGCGCCTGCAGCAACGGCTCGGCGAGCCAGCCGGAACCGGCAGGGGAGAAGCGGCCCGAGACCGCCACGGCGACCGCGCCGGCCAGCAGCGCCCCGAGGATCGGCGGCAGCCGTCTCCCGGCCGCGGGCAGGGCGCTGAGCAGCACGAACACCACGACCATCGGGACCGCGACCACCGGGTCCACGCCGAGCGCGGTCACCAGGTCGAGCCCGAACTTCAGGAACACCCCGGCGACCATGGCCATGACGATCGGCATCGGCAGCGCGGCCATCACCGTGCGCACCCAGCCGGTCAGGCCGATCACCAGGATCAGCAGCGCGGTGACCACGAACGCGCCCAGGACCTCGGGCCAGCTCAGGTGGGTGAGCGACCCGCCGACGACGACCGTGCCGGGGATCGTCCAGAAGAACGCCAGCGGCCGCCGGTACAGCCACGACGCGAGCGCCGTGAGGATGCCGTTGAGGAAGAAGACCCCGAAGATCCACGACGCGAGCTGCGCCGGGCTGAGGCCGCCCTGCACCCCGACGGCGAGGATGACCGCGATCGGCCCGGTCGCGGAGAACACCAGGCCGATCACGCCGTTGGTGAGGGTGGCGCCGGTGAGGTCCCGGCGCACCCGCCGCGGCCCGGCGACCGGTGACGGCGGACGCTCGAACCGCGGCGCGCTGATCTCCTCGTCGAGTCTCATGTACGCATGCTGAACTCATCGAACGCCATGCGTACACCCTGTTGTGGCGTGTGCCACCGGGGTCAGCGGTCGAACACGTCCTTCGCCGCGTCCTTGACCTTCTCGCCGGCCTGCTTGACGTCGGCCTTGCCCTGGTCGCCCTTGCCCTCGGCCTCCCACTGCTCGTTGCCGGTGGCCTTGCCGAGGCCTTCCTTCGCCTTGCCCTTGAGCTCTTCAGCCTTGTTCTGGGCCTTGTCGTCGGTGCTCATCTCCGGTCCTTCCGGTCGGTGAGCGCTGGGATTACCCGCCGGAGTGATCCTTATGCGGCGTTCACCGGCGGAGTCAGGTGCGGCGCCCGCCCGGTGCGGGCGCGCCGCGCCGGAGCGGTGCGACGGGGTTCGCGTGCCGGTTGCGGCCGGTCCGGACTCCGGCGGTCGGCGTGGTCGTGCGGGGCCGAGCTGGGGTGGCGCTCGGATCGTGGGGGCCGTCGCGAGACCGCGAGTTCCGCGCCGCGGTCAATCCAGCCCGTCGCGGTCCGCCCACTCCAGCAGCGTCTCCAGCGAGTAGGCGGTGTCGTCGATGCCCGCGTGCAGGTCGCCGAGCTTCGCGAACCGGGCGGGGACCGTCGCGATCGTGCAGTCGCCCGGTTCGACGTCGTCCACCTCGTCCCACGCGATCGGCGTCGACACCGTCGCCTCGGGCACGCCCCGCACCGAGTACGCGCTCGCGATCGTGTGGTCGCGCGCGTTCTGGTTGTAGTCGACGAACACCAGCGCCGGGTCGCGGTCCTTGCGCCACCACGTCGTGGTCACGTCGTCCGGTGCCCGGCGCTCCACCTCGTGCGCGAACGCCAGCGCCGCCCGCCGCACCTCGCTGAACCCCCACCGCGGCTCGATCCGCACGTAGATGTGCAGGCCGCTGCCGCCGGACGTCTTGGGCCACCCCGTCGCGCCCAGCTCGTCGAGCACCTCGTGCGCGACGTGCGCCACCCGCCGCACCCGGGCGAAGTCGGCCTCCGGGCCGGGATCGAGGTCGATGCGCCACTCGTCGGGCTTCTCGGTGTCCGCCCGCCGCGAGTTCCACGGGTGGAACTCCACGGTGCTCATCTGCACCGCCCAGATCACGTGCGCCAGCTCGGTCACGCACAGCTCGTCGGCGTGCCGGTTGTAGCGCGGGAAGTGCACGCGCACCGTCTCCAGCCACGGCGGCGCCCCGGTGGGTACGCGCTTCTGGTGCACCTTGTCGCCGCTCACCCCGGACGGGAACCGGTGCAGCATGCACGGCCGCTCCCGCAGCGCGCGCACGATGCCGTCGCCGACGGACAGGTAGTACCGCGCCAGGTCCAGCTTCGTCTCGCCCCGCGCCGGGAAGTAGACGCGCTGCGGGTTCGAGATCCGCACCGTGTGGTTCCCGACCTCCAGCTCCACCGCCTCGCCCTTGGCCATGGGCCGAACCTAGCGTGAAAACCGCGCCGCGGCGGGGTGCCGGGCGAACCCGGCACCCCATCGGAGTCAGGGCGCGATCTCCTCCAGCGTGCGGCCGCGCGTCTCCTCGGCGAACACCGCGGCCACGATCGCGCCGACCAGCGTGATCCCGCTGATCAGCAGGAACACCGAGCCCAGCGCGGTGCCGCCGGCGTAGACCGCGCCGACCAGGATCGGCCCGAGGATCAGGCCCAGCCGGTTCATCACCCCGCCGAGGCTGCAGCCCAGCGCGCGGCTGCGCGTCGGGTACAGCTCGGGCGTGTAGAGGTACAGGCTGATGTTCACGGCGAAGTTGAACACCGCCGCCAGCGACGACCACACCAGCAGCTGCACCGGCGACCCGGCGCCGAGCGCGCCCAGCACCACCAGCATCGCGGTGGTCGCGCCGAGCCCGGCGGCCAGCACCATCCGGCGCCCGATCCGGTCGATCACCAGCGCCGCCAGCACGCACCCGACCAGGCCGGCGGCCGAGGTCGCGGTGCTGTACCAGAGCGCCTGGCCCAGCGGCAGGTGGAACACGCCGCGGTAGATGGTCGGCAGCCACGACGTGATGCCGTAGTTGGCGAGGTAGCCGACGAACCAGATGGTCCACACGGTCAGCGTGCGGCGGCGGTAGCGGCCGGCGAACAGGTCGCGCAGGGCGTTGCCGCGCTGCTGCGGGGCGGTGACCGGCACCGTGGCGGCGGGCGCAGGCAGCGGCTCGCCGGTGGCGCGCCGGACCTTGGTCTCCATCGTCGCCATCGCCGCGGCGGCCTTGTCGTACTTGCCGCGGGAGGCGAGCCAGCGCGGCGACTCCGGCACCTTGCGCAGGATCACGAACGCCATCAGGCCGGGGACGGCGGCCAGCAGGTACAGCGAGCGCCAGCCCCACAGGGGGATCAGCCACGCCGCGACCAGCGCGCTCACCGCCAGGCCCGCCGGGAACACCACCTCGTAGAGCAGCACGAACCGGCCGCGCTTGTGGGCGCGGGTGATCTCGCTGATGTAGGCGGCCGCGGTCGGCACCTCGCCGCCGATCGCGAGGCCCTGCACGAACCGCAGGACGAGGAACGGGGTGAGCGAGTCGCAGGCCGCCATGCCGGCGCTGCACAGTGCGCTGACGGCGACGCAGATCGCGATCACCCGCACCCGGCCGATCCGGTCGGCGGCCCAGCCGGACACCAGCGCGCCGACCAGCATCCCGATCGAGCCGATGGTCAGCGCCGCGGTGCTGGTGGCCGCCGACAGGCCCCACTCGCGGGAGAGCACCGGCAGCGTGTAGGCGATCAGCAGCTGGTCGAACGCCTCGAAGAAGGTCACGATGCCGATCAGCAGGCGGACGCTGATCTGCCATCGCGACATCGGCAGCCGTTCCAGCCGCGCGGCGATGTCACCCTGCGTCATGGCGGGTGTGGCGTCGATGCTCATTCGGTCTCCTCGTCGGGCAATAGTGTGCGGGCTGAATCGAGGAATCGCACTGCTTCGTCCCAGGCGTCGGCTTCGTCACACAGGGACAGCCAGGACCCGCCCAGGTTCGCGGCGAGCACCGGCAGCTCGGGGAGGTCCGGCCAGGGCCCCTCACGCGGGTCGACGCCGGCGGCCGGCAGTCCGTGCTCGGCGGCGGCCACGGCGGCGAGGTGGGCGCCCTGGCCGAGCCCGATGAACGCGCTCGCTGGAACCCCCGCCCGGCGGCTCAGGTGGTCCAGCGCGCCGGCCACGTCGGCGGCGAGATCCGCGGGCTCGAGGGCCGCGAAGTTGCCGCGCGGGAAAACGCGCCCGCCGGTGTCGTAGTAGAGCAGCGGGGCGACGGCGAGGTACCCGCACTCGGCGAGCGTGCGGCAGGCGGCCTCGGCTTCGGCGGTGAGCCCCCGCTCGTCGTGCAGGACGATGACCGCCGCGCGTACGTCCGCGGCGGGGTAGCGCACGAGCAGGGGTGCGGCCGTCTTGAGGATGCGGCGCCGCCGGTTGGCGGGGGCGTGTCCGTGGTGGTGGGTGGTCGCCGGGGTGGCCATCAGTCCTCCCGGGGGACGGGCACCGGCGGGACGAACGGGCGTGGCGCCGGGTCCAGCGCCGTCACGTCGACCTCGATCACGGCCGGGCCGTGCTGCGCCACCGCCTTCTCCAGCGCCTCCGCGAACAGCGACGGCCTGCTCACCAGCTGGTACGGCAGGTCCAGCGACTGCGCGAGCCGCGAGAAGTCCGGGGTGTACAGGTCCACCCCGGCCCGCGAACCGCCGTGGTGGTCCTGCATGTTCCGCAGCACCCCGTACCCGCCGTCGTTGAAGACCACCAGCACCAGCCACGGCTTCTCCTGCGCCAGCGTGCCCAGCTCGCCCAGGTGCACGGCCAGCCCGCCGTCCCCGACCATCACCAGCGTCGGAGCGTCGCGGCCGGACAGCGCCGCCCCGATGCCCGTCGCCAGGCCCTGACCGATCCCGCCGCCGACCGGGAACAGGTTGGTCCGCGGGAAGAAGATGTCCAGCAGCCGGTTGCCCCACTGGCTCGACGGGATCGTCACGTCTCGGGCGATCACCGACTCCCGCGGCAACCCCGCCCGCATCGCGTCGCAGATTTCGCCGTACGGGCCGATCGCCTCGCGCAGCCGCGACCGCACGGCGGACCGCGTCGCCACCGCCCGTGCCCGCCACTGCCGATCACCGGACCCGCCCCGCAGCCGCCGCAGCACCGCCGCGGCCTCCCCGGCGATCCCGACCGTCGCCGGGTGCACCCGGCCCAGGGCGGCGGGGTCGACGTCGATCTGGATGTGCCGCGCGGGCAGCGCCAGGTGGTAGTGCTTCGTCTCGTTGGACCGGAAGTGCGTCCCGATCGAGATCAGCAGGTCCGCTTCGGCCAGCAGGTCCTCCGCCGCGGTCGCGAAGTTGCCGACCACCAGCGGGTGGTCCTCGGGCAGCGTGCCGCGCCCGGAGTTGCTCGTGAACACCGGCGCGTGCAGCCGCTCGGCCAGCTCCCGCACCTCGTCCCGCGCGTCGACCGCGCCGCCGCCGGCCCAGATCACCGGGCGCCTCGCCGAGGCGATCAAGTGGTCGGCCCGGGCCAGCGCGTCCTCGTCCGGCGGCGGCACCGGCGCCGGAACCTCCGGACCGCGAGCCACCACGTCGTGCCGCGCGTACTGCAGGTCGATCGGCCATTCCACACTGGACGGTCCACAGGGGAGGGACACGGCCTCCCGCACCGCCCGCCGCAGCGCGTCTTCGGCCTCGGCCACCGAAGAGATGGTCGCGGCGTGCTTGGACACCGCGGTGAGCATGCCCAGCTGGTCACGCGTCTCGTGGATGACCCCGCGGCCTTGCCCGAGGTAGGGGGAGTCGATCTGCCCGGTCACGTGCAGCACCCGGCTGCCCGCGGTCAGCGCCTCCACCAGCGACCCGGCCGCGTTGCCCGCACCGGTGCCGGTGCTGGTGATCGCGACCCCGAGCCCGCCGCCGGCGCGGGCGTACCCGTCGGCCGCGTTGACCGCCGCCGCCTCGTGCCGCACCGGCACGAACCGCAGCCGCGCCGCGATCGCCTCCACCAGCGGCAGGTTGTGCACGCTCACGATGCCGAACGCGGTGTCGACGCCGTTGTCGATCAGGATCTGGGCGAGCAGGTCCCCGCCGTTGCCGTGTGTCACACTTCCTCCTTGGATGTAGGCAGCTCGCACCGCCGCGGGTTCTGAGCCAGCTCGGCCGCGTGAAACGCGTCGATTGAGGGTGGTGGTGGGAGACGGGTGGGAGGCTCCTCGCGAGGACAGCGCCGACGTGGTGAATTGGCATTCATGAGGAGGCGATCCCACAGCGAGGGGGCGTCTGAGGTTCCGCCACCCGCACCGCTACGCAAGCCGTCACCCATGGAATTCCCTAGACGTATCGGGCGACGCCGCCACCGACGTCGAGGGCGGAGCCGGTGATGTAGGACGCGTGCGGTGACAGCAGCGCCACGATCGGGAAGGCGACTTCCTCGGCGGTGCCGAGCCTGCCGAGCGGGATGCCCCGGTCCGCGGCGAGCGCCGAAGTCCACTCCGCCCAGGTCAGCTCGGTGCCGGACTGTTCGTACCGGCGCCGCCACTGCCCGGTGTCCACCAGGCCGAGGCACACCGAGTTGACCCGCACCCGCGGCGCCAGCTCCGCGGCCAGCGTCTTGGACAGGTTCAGCAGCGCCGCCCGCGCCGCCGACGTCGCGGCGAGCTTCGGTTCGGGCTGGCGGGACAGGATCGCGTTGACGTTGACCACCGCGGCACCCGGCCGCAGCCACGGCTGCGCGGCGCGGACGACGTGCAGCACCGAGAAGATCTTCAGGTGCAGCTCGTCGCGCCACTGCTCGTCGCTGGTCTCGGCCAGCCGCGCCATCAGCGAGCGCCCGGCGTTGTTGACCACGCCGTCCAGCCCGCCGAACTCCTCACCGGCGCCGGTGACGAACCGGCGCACGTCGCCGGCGTCGAGGACGTCACAGGCCGCGGTGTACAGCCGGGCGCCGGCCGCGCGGGGCAGGTCGGCGAGGGCCTTCTCCAGCCGCACGCCGTCCCGCGCGCACGCGGCGACGTGTGCGCCCTCGGCGAGCAGCATCGCGGCGGTGGCCAGCCCGACACCGGAACTGGCGCCGGTCACCACGACCGCCCGCCCGGAAAGTCCCAGGTCCATGAAAACTCCTAGTGGCAGACGAATCCGCCGTCGACGACCAACGTTTGCCCGGTGATGAACGAGGCGGCGTCGGAGAGCAGGAACTCCACCGCGCCCACCACGTCACCCGGTTGCTGCGCCCGGGTCAGCGCCCGCCCGTTCGCGTAGAGCTGGTGCCGTTCGCGTGGCACCCGCTCGGTCGCCTCGACCTCGGTCAGGCCCGGCGCGACCGCGTTCACCGTCACCCCGTCCGGCCCCGCATCGCGCGCCATCGCCCGGGTCATCGCGATCACCGCGCCCTTCGAGGACACGTAGTGCACCAGCCGCGGCGGCCCGAACAGCGCGACGTCGGAGGCGATGTTCACGATCCGCCCGCCGGTGGCCGCCAGCTGCGGGTACAGGGCGCGGGCGACCAGCCACGGGCCGCGCGCGTTGACCGTCATCAGCCGGTCCCACGCCTGCACCTCCAGGTCGGCGAAGTGCTTGCCGCCCACGCCGTCGGCCATCGCCGCGTTGTTGACCAGCCCGTGCAGCGGCCCGATCTTCGCCACCTGTTCCGCCAGCCGCGCCACCGAATCGGGATCGGCGACGTCGGTGTCGATCCGGTGCACGCTCCGCCCGCGCTCTTCGAGCTGCGCCACCCCGCGGGCGGCGCGTTCCGGGTCGCGCTCGGCGACCACGACCTGCGCGCCGGACGCGCCGAGGGCGTCGGCGATCGCCCAGCCGAGCCCACGCCCGGCGCCGGTCACCACGATCAGGCGCATCGCACGGCCTCCACTTCGGACAGGAACTCGAGCAGGACCTCGTTGAACTCGCTGGGGCACTCCTGGTTGGCCGCGTGCCCGCCGCTGATCACCCGCAGCCGCGCCCCGGGGATCTCCCGCGCCAGCAGGCGGCTCTCCTCGACGCCGGTGACCTGGTCGTCGGCGCCCACGACCACCAGCGTCGGCACGCTGATCCGGCCGAGCAGCGGACCGTGGTCGGTGGTGGCCATCGACTCCGCGGCCGCGCGGTACCCGGCCAGGCGCACCCGGGCCATCGTCGCCTCGACCTTGGCGCGGGTCGCCGGATCGGAGCTCAGGCGCGGCGCTCGCCGCCGCGCGAACTCCGCGGCACCCACCTCGGCCAGCTCATCCACCCGCGCCCGCATCCGCGCGGCGGCCGCCGCGCTGGTGCCGGAGCCGCGCGTGGAGTCGGCCAGGGTCAGCGACAGCACGGGGTGCTCCAGCGCGAGCCGGGTCGCGATCACCCCGCCCCACGACACGCCCACCACGTGCGCGGGTTCGTCGAAGATCCGCGCCGCCCGTTCGGCGTACCAGGCGATGTCGGCGCGTTCCGGATCCGGCGAGTCCCCGTACCCGGGCGCGTCCCAAGCCACCACCCGGTGCCGCTCCGCCAGGACGTCCACTTGCGACTCGAAGGACGCGCTGGACCCGCCGATGCCGTGCAGCAGCAACACGGGGGTCACCGGAACACCACCCGCGGCTCCGCCAGCGCGGCGATCGCGGCGAGCACCGCGTGCGGCACGACCTCACTGCTCGTCGGCGTCCGCGGCGAGGGCCGGTTGCGGATCTCGAACCGGTACGACCCGGCCGGCCCGTCGGCGGTGATGACGTGCGAGGTCAGCTCGGCGGCCGGGTCGGCGATCACCGCCGCCTCCACCACGTCCCAGTCGCCCACGGCCAGCGCCACCGAGGCAGCCACGTTCGCCGACTTCGGGAACGCCGCCGTCACCTCGCGTGCCGGGCCGCGCATCAGCTCGACCGGCTCGGCGGTGGTCCGCAGCCGCGCGGACTCCTCGTCGGACATCCATGCCTGAACCAGGTTCGCGGCCAGTTTCGTGGTCTCGATCGTCACCCGGGACAGCGGCGCCATCCGGGCCGCCGCCCGCAGCAGGTCCAGGCCGCCGATCGCCCCGGTCGACAGGTGCAGCTCACCGGGGCCCGCGGACAGCAGCTTGTCCAGCAGGGCGTCGTCGGCCAGCGCGCCGACCGACACGACCAGCAGGTCCCGCCCGGCGGCCAGCACCTGCGGTCCGACCTCCGCCAGCGCCCGCTGCCCGGCCGCCTCGACTACCAGGTCCGAAGTGGACAAAAGTTCGTCCAGCGACACCAGCGGCAGATCCGCCGCACCGGCCGGGTCCACGACGCCGGAGAGCGTCGCACCCGGCACGGATCCGTCGCGCAGGGCGCGGGCGACCACGCCGCCGATCGAGCCCGCGCCGATCACCCCGGCCCTCATCCCCGCCACCACGCGGTGTAGCCGGGGTCGGGCACGCCCGCCATGTGGGTGCGGACGTCCTTCGACGGCGGCCCCGCGGTGCCCCACAGGTCGGACAGCTCGGGCGTGCGCCGCCACACCCGGCACAGCCACGCGTCCTCCACGACCTGCTCGACCTCGGAGGTGTACTCGCACACGAGCCCGGCCGGGTCGGCGAAGTAGCCGAACGTGTTGCTGCCCGGCCCGTGCCGGCCCGGACCCCACAGCGGGGTGATCCCGTTGTGCCGCAGCCGCCCGATACCGCGCATGAAGTGGTCGATCGAGGCCATCTCGTAGGCGACGTGGTTGACCGACGCGAACGGCGCCTGGTTGAACGCGATCACGTGGTGGTCGGCGTTGCAGCGCAGGAACGCCATCTGGTGCTCGGACCAGTCGGAGATCCGCATGCCGAGCACGCGGGTGTAGAACTCGCAGGCCGCGTCGATGTCGGCGGTGTTGAGCACGACGTGCGCCAGCTTGCGCGGCACCGCCGGGTGGCCGTCCGGATCGTCCGGGGTCACCGCGAACACGTCCGCGGACAGCTCGACCAGCCGGCCCTCCGGATCGGCGAAGCGCAGCCCGTAGCCGCCGCCGACCTGGTCCAGCTTGCCGGGCTCGGTGACCAGCGGAATGCCCTGCGCGACCAGGCGGCTCGCGGCCTCGTCGATCTCGCGGGGCGTGGCGACCGCGAAGGCCACCTTGCCGAGCGCGTTCCGCTCGGCCTGCTGCAACTGCAGCACGTGGTGCTCGCTGCTGGTGCCGCGCAGCCACACCGCGCCGGTGTCCTGCTCGACCTGCCGCAGGCCCCACACCTCGCGGTAGAACTCGCCCGCGTCAGCGCACGCGGTGGAGCGCAGGGTCACCGACCGCAGCGCCCGCAACCGGACGACGGGTTCGGACATGGTGTCCTCCAAGGGGTTCAGGCGACCGGGACCGGTGCTGCGGTCGCGGGCTCGGCCAGGCGGGCCGCCTGTTTCGCGGCCTCCGCCTTCAGCAGGCGGCGCATCCGGACGAGCGCGATGTCGTGCTGGTAGAGGTTCTCCCGGTCCCAGGCGTCGGCGGGCATCGCCTCGGCCATCTCGCGGTCCTGCTCCAGCACCGCGTAGTGCCGGGCCGCCAGCCGGTTGCGGTAGAGGAAGCGCCAGCTGTCCCGCTCCCAGCCGGACACCTTGCGGCAGCGCCAGAAGAACCCGGCGTGCCGGTTCGCCGAGATCGCGCACAGCCCGGCGACGATCGTGAACGGCCCGCCCGGGCCGGCGGTGTCCGGGTACGGGATGTCGAGGGTGACCCAGTCGGCGCCGCCGTGGGTCAGCTCGACCCAGTCGAAGTTGACGCCGCGCTGGTCGGTCTTCTCGAACACGAAACCGTTGTCGGTCGCCCGGATCTGGAAGACCGCTTCGCGTTTGCCGGCGAACATGGTGTGGCTGTTGCGGTGCAGGAACGCGCCGTGCATCGGGTCGAGCAGGTTGTCCAGCGAGTACAGGTAGGGTGCGTCCCACTCCACGTAGCAGAGGAACTGCGACCACTCTCCGCCCGCGATCGGCTCCGGGACCTCCAGCGGGGCGGGCGGTGCCGACTCGTCGAGTCCGAACCAGGCGAAGATCGCGCCGGCGTGCTCCTCCGCCGGGAACGTCCGCAGCACGCGGCGGCCCTCCAGGGCGCAGCCCGGGCTCCCCGGCACGGACACCACTGTGCCCTCGGCGTCGACCTGCACGCCGTGGTAGTTGCAGGCCACCCGGTCGCCCATGTGCACGCCCTGCGACAGCCGCGCGGCGCGGTGCGGGCAACGGTCCTCCTGGACGTGCACGACACCGGCGGCGTCGCGCCACAGCAGCAGCTGCTCGCCCGCGCGCTCGATCCGGACCAGCTCACCGGGACGCACGTGCCCGGACGGGCACAGCGGGTACCAGCGGTCCCGCAGCCCGAACGTCACCAGGCCGTCGGTGGTGTGCAAGGGGTTCACGTCTACTTCTCCGTTCCGCTCAGGCGGGCCAGTTCGGCGGTGAACGACGACTCGGTCCAGTCCTCGCCGCCCGCGGGGCGCACCCCGGAGGAGTTGAGGGCGGCCACGACACCCGGCAGGTCGTGCACGCCGCGGCCGTAGATCGCCTCGAGTTCGTCGCCGAACGCGTTCTCGTAGCTGGAAGGCATGTCCTCAGTCCTCCACGTCCAGGACGAGCTCGGCCGACCGGCTGCGGGACACGCAGATCAGCATCGTGCCGCCGGCCGCCTTCTCGTCGTCGCTCAGCAGGAAGTCGCGGTGCTCGGGTTCGCCGGCGAGCACCTTGGTCTCGCAGGTGCCGCACACCCCTTCGCGACAGGAGTTCGGCACGGACACCCCGGCCCCGGCGAGCGCGTCCAAGATGGACACTCCCGCGGGCACGGGAATCCGGCGCCCCGATCCGCCGCACACCACGTCGAAGCTTTCGTCGGGGGTGGCCGGGGCTGTCGTGGGTGCGCGGAACCGTTCCACCCGCAGTATCGAGGCGTCCGGGAGCGCGGCCTCGACGGCGGCGATGAGCGGTTCCGGGCCGCAGCAGTAGACGAGCGTGCCCGGCCGCAGCCCGGTCAGCTCGGCCGCCAGGTCCGGCGGTCCGCCGCGCTCGTCGTCGGCGTGCACGCGCACCCGGTCCGCGGGCAGGTCGGCCAGGAACGCCATGCTCGACCGGGATCGTCCACAGTAGAGCATGGACCAGTCGGACCCCCGCTGTTGCAGGGTGTTCGCCATCGCCAGCAGGGGAGTGATGCCGATGCCGCCGGCGATCAGCAGGTGCCGGGGCGCGTCTTCGAGGGCGAAGTTGTTGCGTGGCCCGTCGACCTCGATCAGCGTGCCCGGGGTGAGGCGCTCGTGAACCCAGGCGCTGCCGCCGCGGGAGGACGGCTCGCGCAGGACGGCCACGGTCCAGCTGTGCCCGTCCGCCGGGTCGCCGCACAGGGAGTACTCCCGGACCAGCCCGTTGGGCAGGTGCAGCGACAGGTGCGCGCCCGGCTCCCACGCCGGCAGGGCCGCCCCGACGGGGTCGCGCAGCTCGACGCGCACGACCCCGTCGGCCAGCCAGGTGCTCTGGTGAACTCGTACCGTCCGGGTCATGGGTTCAGTCGCGGGTCACGCCGTGCATCGGCGAGGTCGGCGGGTAGGTCGGCAGCTGCGGCTTCTGCGCGCCGATGATCACGGCGAACAGGGCGTCGGTGTCGCCGATGTTGCGCAGGCTGCGCGGCACCCCGGCCGGGACGCGGATCAGGTCGCGGTAGCCCAGCACGCGGCTGGCGGTCTTGGTGCCGTCCTCGACGTCGTGCACCGTGACTTCGAGGGTGCCCTCCAGGACGAAGAAGACCTCTTCCACGTCGTGGTGGGTGTGCTCGGGGCCGATCGCGCCGGCGGGCAGCCGCATGTTGGAGAACGTGAAGTGCTCCGAGGGCAGGATGCGGTTGTCGGTGTCGTGGTTGCCGGTGGCGCCGGAGCCGATGTAGCGGACCTGCGCGCGGCGGAACTGCTCGCCCGCCTTGGCCTGGAAGCCGAGCGTGTCCCAGTCCTCGTAGCGCGATTCGCGGGTCGCGATGCAGGAGTCGATCAGTTCCTCGAGGCCGGCTTGCGTCGTCGTCACGGGATCTCCTTGGATGTCTTAGCTCTAAGGGAACTTGGGAAGAGTTTGTAGCACCGCGACCCGGGCGACGACAACCCTTAGCTCTAAGTTTTCTGGCTGCCGGTTTCGATGGTGTTAACGGCTTCCAATTAACTTAGAGCTAAGTTATTCTGCCGATTCTGGACGGCCTGTGGAGGTGGCTCGATGACAGTGCCCGCGGACGAGATCCTGGTGGCCGGGCGGTGGCGGCGCGGCGGTGGCGCGCCGCTGGAGTGCGTGGACCCGGCGACCGGTGCGCCGATCGCGGTCGTGCACGGCGCGTCCGCCAGGGACGTCGACGAGGCGGCCCGCGCGGCCTGGGTGGCCGAGTGGGCGGCGTTGCTGCCGCACGAGCGGGCGCGGGTGCTGGCCCGGGTCGGCGACCTGATCGAGCGGGACGCGGAGGCGCTGGCCCTGCTGCAGACCCGCAACACCGGCAAGGCGCTGCGCGAGACGCGCGCGCTGGTGGCGAGCGCCGCGGCGACATTCCGGTTCTACGCGGCGGCGCTGGAGACGATGGAGACCGCGCTGACCCCGCAGCGCGGGCCGTGGCTGACGATGTCGGTGTACGAGCCCATCGGGGTGGTCGGCGCGATCACGCCGTGGAACTCGCCGATCGCCAGCGACGCGCAGAAGATCGCGCCCGCGCTCGCCGCGGGCAACGGCGTGCTGCTCAAACCGGCCGAGGCGACGCCGCTGGTGTCGCTGGCGCTGGCCCGGCTCGTGCTGGAGGCCGGTGTGCCGGCGCGGTCGCTGTCCGTGCTGCCGGGCCCGGGTTCGGTGGTGGGGGACGCGATCGTGCGGCACCCCGCGGTCGGGAAGGTCGCGTTCACCGGGGGCACGTCGACCGGGCGGGCGATCGGGCGGATCGCGGCGGAGAAGGTCATGCCGGTGACGATGGAACTGGGCGGCAAGTCACCGACGATCGTGTGCCCGGACGCGGCGGCCGAGCAGGCAGTGGCCGGGATCCTGTACGGGATCTTCTCCTCCAGCGGCCAGAGCTGCATCGCCGGGTCACGCATCTTCCTGCCGGAGTCGCGATACGCCGAGTTCCGGGACCTCCTGGTGGCGGGCGCGTCCCGGCTGCGCATGGGGCCGGGCACCGCGGCGGACACGCAGGTGGCGCCGTTGGCGACGTTCGCGCACCGCGACCGGGTGGCCGCGCTGGTGGACCGCGCGCGTGAGGAGGGGGCGCGGGTGCTGTGCGGGGGAGCGGTGCCGCCGTCGGCGGGCGCGTACTACCCGCCGACGCTGCTGGAGGGGCTGCCGAACTCGTCGAAGACGTGCCAGGAGGAGATCTTCGGCCCGGTCGGCGTGCTACTGCCCTACCGGGACGAAGCGGACCTGGTGGCGCAGGCGAACGACACCGTGTACGGCCTCGCGTGCGGCATCTGGACCGCCGACTACCGCCGCGCGTGGCGCCTGGCGCGGCGGATCGAGGCCGGGACGGTGTGGATCAACACGTACAAGCAGTTCAGCATCTCGACGCCGTTCTCCGGCAGGAAGGAGAGCGGGCTGGGCGTCGACAAGGGCCGCGAGGGGATCCTCGGGTACCTGCGGCAGAAGAGCGTGTACTGGGGCCTCGACGAGGCGCCCCTGCCCTGGGCCGGCTAGCGCCGCTTCCGCTCGTCCACCATGGCCTGGATCCGGGCGATCGCGGCGACGCGGCCGTCGGCCGCCTGCCCGGGTCCGGCCGGGTGGGGCAGCATCGGCTCGGGGCGGTGGCCGAGCAGCAGCGGGTTCCCGATCATCTCCAGGCCGTCGCTCGTGCGGTGGTAGCGCTGCGCGAACCGCACGCCCTCCGGCCTGCCCTGCTCGTAGGCGTCGACGAACACCGCCTCGGTCCGGTCCTCGTCCAGGGTCAGGAAGCCGTCCCAGGCCAGCGCGACGTGACGCGGCACCGGGTCGGCGGCGGCGAGGTCCTGCCGGGCCAGCGCGACGCTGCCCTCGACGGTGAAGTTCTCCTCGGAGTCGACGTAGCGGGTCGCGACCTTCTCGCCGTCGGGCAGGACGGCGAGCACGAAGGGCACGAAGCCGGACTCGGTCGTTTCCGCGTTTTCGACCGCGAAGTCGATCGCGTCGAACAGGGTCGCCGTGGCGTCGTTGCCGAGGTTCGGCACGGGGTCGGTCATCAGGCAGCCTTCCGGGGGGATGATCGTTCCCCGGTCCGACTCACCGGCGCCCGGAACGGTTCCCGTCGGTTTCCGCCCGGTCGGCCATCTCGGCCAGCCGGATCGAATGCTCCAGCCGGCTCAGCAGCTGCGCCAGCTGCGTCCGCTCGGTCTTCGTCAGGCCCGCGAGCATGCGGTTCTCGTTCGCGAAGTGGACCTCCGCGACCTTGTCGGTGAGCGCGAGGCCCTCGTCGGTGAGTCCGATGTAGACGATGCGGCGGTCGGTGGCGTCGCGCTCGCGGTAGACGAGGCCGGCGGCCTCCAGTTTGTCGACCCGCTGCGTGATGCCGCCCGTGGTGAGCAGGTTCGCGTCGGCCAGCTCGCCCGCCGTCCGGCGGTACGGCGCGCCCACGCGCCGCAGCGCGGCCAGGATGCCGAAGGCGGAGATGTTGACCCCGTACCGCCCGAACACCCGGTTGAGCTGCACGGTGTACCCGTCGAAGGCGCGGTGCAGCCGCCCGAACACGGCCAGCGGCGACGCGTCGATCTCCGGCGCCTCGCGGCGCCACTCCGCGAGCATCAGATCGACCGCGTCCGGCTGCGGCTTGTCGCGCTTCGGCATAGGATCCCCTCAAAACATTTCTACCGTAAGAATATCATCGCTAAGATAGCGCGGAGGACGGCTGATGCGGGTGGTGGTGGCGGGTTCGTCCGGATTCGTGGGGCGGCGCCTGTGCCCGGCGCTCGCCGAGGCCGGTCACGACGTCGTCGCGATGACCCGGCGCCCGGACGACTACGCCGGCGCGGGCGAACCCGTCCACGGCGACGTGCACGACGCCGGTTCCCTGAACGCGGCGCTGACCGGCGCCGACGCGGCCTACTACCTGGTCCACTCCCTGGGCGAGCCGGACTTCGAACGCCGCGACGCCCGTGCCGCACGCAACTTCGCCCGTGCCGCCGCGGACGCCGGCCTGTCCCGGATCGTCTACCTCGGCGGGCTCGGCGACGACGCCGACGACCTGTCGCCGCACCTGCGCAGCCGCCGTCAGGTGGAGGGCCTGCTGGGCGAGGCGGGCGTGCCGGTGACCGTGCTGCGCGCCGGGATCGTCATCGGCCACGGCGGGATCTCCTGGGAGATCACGCGCCAGCTGGTCGAGCACCTGCCTGCGATGGTCACCCCGCGGTGGGTCAGCACCCGCACCCAGCCGATCGCGCTGGCCGACGTCGTCCGGTACCTGGTCGCGCTGCTGGACGTGCCGCCGGGGCGGGTGTTCGAGGCAGGCGGCCCGGACGTCCTGGCCTACGGCGACATGCTGAAGCGCGTGGCCGGGATCGAGGGCCGGTTCCGGGTCATCGTGCCGGTGCCGCTGCTGTCGCCGAAGCTGTCGTCGCTGTGGTTGTCGCTGGTCACCGACGTGGACGCCCGCACCGGCCGGTCGCTGGTCGACTCCATGACCAACGAGGTCGTCGTGCGGGACCACAGCCTGCGCGAGGTCGTGCCGTTCGAGCCGATGGGCTTCGATGCCGCGGTGGTGGCCGCGTTGCGGGAGCGAGCCGGGGCGTGAAGACCGCGCTGGGGCTGGTCACCGCGGCCGGGGCCGGGCTGCTGGGCCACTCCCTGTCGCGGAAGCCGGGTTCGGCCGAGTTCGTCGGCTCGACCGCGGCGGTGGCGGGAGTGTGGCCGCCGGGAGCCTGCTCGACCGGACGCCGGCAGGCCGGATCGGCGCGGGCCCGGTGGCCGCCGGCGTCGGCGCGTTCGTCCTCGTCCGCGCCGGCGCCGAAGTGGCCAGGCGGATCCCGGTGCTGCGCCGGGCGCTGCAGGGCGTGCTCCGCTACGCGACCGCGGGCAACGGCGGCGCCGTGCTGCTCACGACGCTGGCCAACGGCGCGGCCGAGGAGCTCTTCTTCCGCGGCCCGGTCTACAACGCGCTGGGCGCGACCGGGTCGACGGCCGTCTACGTCCTGACCACCACGGCCACCCGCAACCCCGCGCTGGTCGCCGCGTCCGCCGTGATGGGAGCGGTGTTCGCGTGGCAGCGGCGGTCGGGTGGCGGGGTGCTGGCGCCGGTGGTGACGCACGTGGTGTGGTCGGCGTTGATGGTGTGGCGGCTGCCCGCTCTCGTCCCGGAGAAGGCCGGTCCGTAACCTGATCGGGTGACGACTACGGACGGACTGACCGTGGACGGCGCCGGCAACCTCCTCGCCGGGCGGTACCGGCTGGAGAGCCGCGTCGGAGCCGGCGGCACGGGCGTCGTCTGGCTGGCCCGCGACGAGCGTCTGGATCGCCAGGTCGCGGTCAAGCAGCTGTGGCCGGGCCCGGCGCAGAGCGAGCAGGCGCGGCAGCGGATCCTGCGCGAAGGCCGCAACGCCGCCCGGCTGCGCCACCCGAACGTGGTCACCGTGCACGACGTCGCCGAGCACAACGGGCAGCCCGTGCTGGTGATGGAGTATCTGCCGTCCCGCAGCCTCGCCGAGGTCGTCGCCGAGCAGGGGCTGCTCACGCCGGAGGCCGTCGCGCGGATCGGGCTGCAGGCCGCCGCCGCGCTGGCCGCCGCACACGCGGCCGGGATCGTGCACCGCGACGTCAAACCGGGCAACCTGCTCGTCGCCGACGACGGCACGGTCAAGATCGCGGACTTCGGCATCTCCCGCGCGACCGGTGACTCGGCGCTCACGCAGGGCGGCCTGGTCTCCGGGACGCCCATGTTCCTCGCGCCGGAGATCGCCCGCGGCGAGGAGCCGACGCCCGACTCCGACGTGTTCTCGCTGGGCGCCACGCTCTACGACGCGGTCGAGGGCGCGCCGCCGTTCGGCGACGACGAGAACCCGATCGCGCTGCTGCACCGCGTCGCCGCCGGGGAGGTCCCGGAACCGGAGTACGCGGGCCCGCTCGCCCCGGTGCTGATGGCGATGCTGCGGCCCGACCCCGCCCAGCGGCCCAGCACCGTGCAGGTGGTGACCGCGCTGCAGGCGGTCGCCGACGGGCAGCCGGTGCCGCCGCGCACGCTGAACCCGGCCCGCGCCCGGACGCAACCCGTTGTGACCCCGGCCTCGCCGACCGTGCCGGTCGCGCCGGTTGCCGGGCCGGCCGGTGCCGGGACGCGGGTGGACGCCCCGGTTGCTGGGCCGGGCGGCGCCGGGACGCAGGTGAACGCGCCGGCCGCCGCTGGGACGCGGCTGGACATTCCGGTGGCCGAGCCGGTTGGTGCTGCGACGCGGCTGAACACTCCCGTTGCCGGGGCGGGCGGTGCCGGGGCGCGGCTGAACAAGCGGGTCGCCGGGCTCGTCGCGTCGAAGCGCCGGTTCCTGCTGCCCGTCGCGGGCGCCGTGCTCGCCGTGCTGGCGGTCGTCATCCTGTTCACCCAGCTCACGCCTGATCCGCCGGCCCCGGCGCCGGCCCCGCCGCCCGCGGCGCTCGACGCCGCCGCGATCACCGGGGCGGTGCGCGAGTACTACGCCCTGCTTCCCGCCCGGCCGGACAACGCGTGGACCCGACTCGGCCCGAAGATGCAGGCGCAGGGCCAGGACGCCTACCGCGCCCGGTGGGCGGGCATCACGGCACTGACGGTCACCACGCCACCCGCGGTCGTCGCCGACAACACCGTGTCGGTGACCATCGCGTACACCTTCGAGGACGGTCGCGTGGTCACCGAGACGCACCAGCTCGGGCTCATCCCGGCCGCCCCCGCCCCGCTGATCGACAGCGACGCAGTGCTGACCAGCGAGACGAGCACACCGCCGCCCCCGCCGCCGTCACCCGCACCGGCAACCGCCGCCGAACCACCACCCGGCGGCGACACGGGAGACCGCAACGACCGCGACGACCGCGACGACCACAAGCCCGGCCGTGGACACGGCCGGGACCGCGACTGACCGGCGCCGGCCCCGCGGTTCCGCGCGGCGGAGCCGGTTGGCCTCGCGGATCACGTCCGGTGCCTGCGTCGGCCGTTCATCAACCGCTCTCGGTGTCGCGTGGGTATTCGGCCTGGCCGACGGTCCCCGTGGTGCCGGCCTCCTCCGTGCTGCGCGACACGGCGGTCTTGCCCGGCTGCGGCGGCTCGAACGGTTCGCCGGTGCTCTCGGCGATCGAGGTGCGGCTGTCCGCGTTCTCCTCGGTGTCGTCCTGGGGTCGTTCGGGGTTCATGCCGCGGTGGGTACCCGCCGGGCCAGTGGGTATGTCGGCTGGTGCGACCGATCTCCCGAGGAGGGCACCATGCCGGACCCCCAGCGCGCGGCGGGCCCGGCCGGCGATCGCGGCACGAGCCGGGGCGACCCGGGCCTCGGCGAGCCGCCGCGACCGCTCGCCGGCGGGCTCGAGCTGCGCACCAGCTCCTTCAGCGACAACACGTTGATCCCCGGGCAGTACTCCTACGACGGCGGCAACGAGCGGCCGTCACTGGAGTGGCTGGGCGTCCCCGACGGCGCCGCGGAACTCGTGCTGCTGTGCGAGGACCCGGACGCTCCCGCCGGCACGTTCACCCACTGGGCGGTCACCGGCATCGCGCCGACGTCGACCGGCCTGGACTCCGGCGTGGCGGGCCGCAACGACTTCGGGGAGCGTGGCTGGAGCGGCCCGCGCCCGCCGGTGGGGGATGAGCCGCACCGGTACTTCTTCCGCTTGCACGCCGTGGATCGCGAGCTCGGCCTTGGGGAGGACGCCACCGGCCAGGACGTGCGCGCCGCGATCGAAGGGCACGTCCTCAGCACCGGCACCGTCATGGGCCGGTTCGGACGTTAGGAGACGACGATGACCGACCCCCGCCGCGAAGACCTGGACGAGGAAGCCCGCCCGGCCACCGAACAGGACGAGGGCCTCGGTGAGGAGGACAACTCCCTGCCGGAGGACCGCACGCCGAGCGGCCCCGGCGAGGAGGCCTGACCCACGCCGGGGCTACTGGCGGTGGCCAGCTTGGCCCGGACCTGGATGTCGGACCTGACCCGGGGCGGTGAAAGGCTGCTGCGGGACGGTGGGGTCGCGCGCCGTCAGCTTCGGGTGGGGTTGGGTGTGCTGGGG